>NZ_LFJJ01000074.1 GCF_001189365.1 Candidatus Burkholderia verschuerenii
TTGCTACACGCTTCCTTCAGACCCCGCCTCACAACGACGCCCTTGCGTTTCACTAGGCCTTCGCCCCATCAGGCTGGACAGGGAACTTGCACCCCCAAGCTGTTGCGCATGCTCGGCGCACAAAAAGACGGCCGCCAAAAAGACGGCCAAGCCTACCGTCAAACGCAAGCGCGCGACATCGCAGCCCGCGCCGGTCGAAACCATCGCATCGGTCGCGACGACGCCCGTCGCCGAACCGGCGAGCGCGCCGGATGCATCGAAGGAATCGTCTTCTTCCTGAGCATCTCGTCCGACGAAAACGCCTGCATTGAGCGGGTATTTCGTTTTTTCAAGCGCGTCACGCTGTAAATGACAAACGCGCGCGTGCGGTTATCGACGGCACCCGGCGCGCGTCGATCGGCACGGTGTTTGCATGATGGCTCGCACGTTTGAATCGCGTCGAGGACATCATGCATCGTTCGATCGAACCTCATGAACTGACGAAGATCGATCTTGCCGTTTTCAGGATCGTGCAGGTTTCCAACGGCACGCAGACCGTCGTGTTGTGGGAAGCGTCCGGCAGGCTGCATGCGGAACCGCCGACGCTGACCATCCGCCTGTGCGATCCGCTCAATCCCGTGCGGTGCAAGGACGTGTGCGAGCGCTTGCAGGCGCGGCTCGCGATTTAAGCGCGGATCGCCTGCCGCCGCAAAAACTCCCACAACGCATCGTCGAGCGAGTACGGCACGTTGAAGCGGAACGCGGCGCTCGGTGCATCGTCGGGACGGAAGTAGGATCCGGGCGCGAGCCAGATGCCGTGTTCGAGCGCGCGCGTGGCGACATCGCTGGCATCGGCGGGATCGATCGGCAACGTGCCCCACACGAACAAACCCGCGCGCGGACGTCTGAACAAGTCGATATCGAGCGCGTCCATGCGCTCCTCGACGAGCGCGTGGGCATCCTTCAGCCGCTCGACGACGACCTCCACATGCCGCGCATAGCGCCCTTCCGTCAGTACCTTTTCGACGATCCGCTCCGTCGCTTCCGACGACGTCAAACCCACCGCCATCTTCGTGCGCGCCAGTTCGCGCAACACGTCGCGCTCCGCGACCACATAGCCGCATCGCAAGGCAGGCGTGATGGTCTTGGCGAATCCGCCGACATAAAGCACGCGATTCAGCCCTTCCATCGCGGCGAGCAACGGCGCGCCGGCGGGCGCAAGCTCGCGGTTCACGTCGTCCTCCACGACCCAGAGACCGTGGCGCTCGGCGATCTGCATCAGGCGGAACGCGGCCGCCATCGAAAACGTCGCGCCGGTCGGATTTTGCAGCGTCGTATTGAGAAACACCGCTTTCGGCCGATGCTCGATCGCCAGCCGCTCGAACACATCCGTATCGATGCCCGCGACCGTGCGCGGCACGCCGTGCACCTGCAAACCCGCGAGCCGCAAGATCTGCAGCAGATTGCAATAACCGGGATCTTCGACGATCACCGCATCGCCGGCGCGGAGCAGCGTTCGCACGATGAGATCGAGCCCTTGCGTCGCGCCCGCCGTCAGCAGCACGTTCGACGCGGCATCGACGGGCAAGCCGTGGCGGTCCAGTTGCTCGGCAATTCGCTCGCGAAGCGGCGCGAAACCATACGGATGGCCGTAATCCGCGATGCGCGCCGCCGGCACGCGCCCGACCGCGCGCAACGCGTGTTGCAGGCCGGTCTCGTTGACCCATTCGTTCGGCAGCGTGCCGCAGCCCGATTTGATCGGAACCGAATGATCGGCGAACACGTCGGACAGAAGCCAGGTCGCGGTAAGACTGGGCGGCTGCCAATCGACGGACCCGACGGCGCGCGCCCGCTCGCCGTGTCCGCGCACGGCGACGCGATAGCCCGAGCCTCGCCGCGCGGTGACGAGGCCCATCGACACGAGCCTGCCATACGCTTCCGTCACCGTGAAGGTGCTAAGCGCGTGGCTTTCCGCCAGCCGCTGCACGGACGGCAGCAGCACGCCGGCGCGCAGCGTCTGCTCCTCGATCGCCGAGGAAAACGCCTGCACCAGTTGTTCTACGAGCGTGGGCGACTGCCGCGAGCCGCGCTCCAGCTTGAATTCGATCATCGTTCGAGGATAGCGCGGTGTCGCCGCGTGGACCAATACAGTTCGTTGCATTTTGCCAGCACAGTTGGCAACGCAGTGGCGAAACTGTCTATGCCGCGCAAATTTATCGAGGAATAGAGTGACTGTTCTTTCCGAGGAGATGCCTGTCATGAATGCCCGCCCCGTCATCGACGATCTGTCGTCGTTCTGGATGCCCTTCACCGCCAATCGCCAGTTCAAGGCCGCGCCGCGCCTGCTCGAGAGCGCGAAGGGCATGTATTACCGTTCGACCGATGGCCGCGAAGTGCTCGACGGCTGCGCGGGCCTGTGGTGTGTGAACGCGGGCCACTGCCGCGACGAGATCGTCTAAGCTGTGCAAAAGGCGCTGTCCACGCTCGATTTCGCGCCGACGTTCCAGATGGGCCACCCGCTCGCCTTCGAAGCCGCGACCAAGGTCGCCAATCTGATGCCCGAAGGCCTCGACCGCATTTTCTTCACGAATTCGGGTTCCGAATCGGTCGATACGGCGCTGAAAATCGCGATCGCCTATCACCGCGCGCGCGGCGTAGGCCAGCGCACGCGACTGATCGGCCGCGAGCGCGGTTATCACGGCGTGGGCTTCGGCGGCATTTCGGTCGGCGGCATCGCGCCGAATCGCAAGACGTTTTCGGGCGCGCTGTTGCCGTCGGTGGATCATCTGCCGCATACGCACGACCTCGCCCACAACGCGTTCTCGAAGGGCCAGCCCGCGTGGGGCGAGCATCTCGCCGACGAACTGGAACGCCTCGTCACGCTGCACGACGCGTCGACCATCGCGGCCGTCATCGTCGAGCCGCTGGCCGGTTCCACGGGCGTGCTGGTGCCGCCGAAGGGCTATCTGCAGAAGTTGCGCGACATCTGCACAAAGCACGGCATCCTGCTGATTTTCGATGAAGTCATCACCGGCTTCGGACGTCTGGGCAAGGCCACAGCCGCCGAATATTTCGGCGTGACGCCGGACCTCATGACGATGGCCAAGGCGATCAACAACGCGACCATCCCGATGGGCGCGGTGGCGGCGCATCGCAACGTGCACGACACGATCGTCAATGCGGGCGCGGCGAACGCCATCGAGCTGTTCCACGGCTATACGTACTCGGCGCATCCGGTCGCGACGGCTGCGGCCATCGCCACGCTCGATCTGTATCAGCGCGACAAGCTGTTCGATCGCGCGGCATCGAAGGCGGAGAAGTTCGAAAGCGCCGCTCACGCGCTGCGCGACGCGCCGTATGTGAAGGACATCCGCAATCTCGATCTCGTGGCGGGCATCGAGCTCGAATCGCGCGAAGGCGCGCCGGGCGCGCGGGCTTACGAAGTGTTCGTGAAGTGCTTCGAAGCGGGCGTGCTGGTGCGTTATACCGGCGATATCCTCGCGTTCTCGCCGCCGCTGATCGTCGAGGACGATCAGATCGACCAGATCTTCGGCACGGTGCGCAAGGCGTTGGAAAGCGTGAAGTAACGCGTCGTTCTTCCGGCTAAGCTAAAGCCCGGTCTCCGTTACGGAGCCGGGCTTTTTCATGCTTGCACGTCCGGTTAGAATACCTGTCTTTACCGGGCTCAATACGATATGCGCATGAGAAGACTGCTCGCTCCGATCGTGCTGATGTCGCTTTGCGCGACCGCACACGCGCAAGCGAAACTGATGCTCTACGGCGGCGCGGATCACGACGTGTATCTCGGCTGCCTGAACTGTTCCGATACGGATGCCGAATCCGTTCAAAACGAAAGCGGCCGATACGGCTCGGAAATCTCCGCGCAAAGTATCTTCAACGAAACCGGCCGCTATGGATCGAGGTTGTCGCCCGAGAGTCCGTGCAACCCGTTCGCGAACGATCCACCCGTGATCGTCGATCAGAACAGCAGCTTTTACGGCTACCTCACGCTGAACGCCGCGCATCGAAAAGCCGTCACCGATGGACGCACGCTGAACTGGCTGACATATAAAGTCTGCAAGAAAGACGACGAAGACGACGAGTAAGCGCTAGGTTTGCCGCTCCATCACCAACAAGGTCGATGTCGCCGATGCAAACAGCCGTCCGCTCAAATCCTTGAGCGTCGCTTCCGCGAAAGCCGCGCGCTTTCCAATCGACAGCACGCGTCCTTCAGTTCGAGCGTCGTGTAGGCCTGCGTCGCGGTGAGGCACGAATGCACCGAGCAGCCGCACGCGGAATCCAGCAGCGTCGCGGCGTAACCGCCGTGCACGGTGCCGATCGGGTTATACGCGTGATCGCCCGGCACGCCCGCGAACACGGCGCGGCCCGCTTCGACCTCGATGAAATCGAATTCCAGCGACCTCAAAATGCCCGGCTTGCGCCCGCTCGCGATCAGCTTGCGCAATTGCGCGAGGCCGTCGAGGCCGGCGGTGGTTTCTTCGATCAGGCTCATTTCGTCTCCTTCGTGGATGTGCTCGCCGTCATCACGGAATCGTCGCCCGTCACGCTCCAACCGCCGCCCAGCGACCGGTACAGCGCCACCGCCGCCAACGCGTGCTCGCGCTTTGACTGATTGAGCGCATCGGCATCGCGCAGATAGGCTTGCTGGGCATCGAGCACGTCAAGAAAACTGGCCGCGCCGCCTTTGTACAGCTGCGTCGACAGCGTCAGCGATTGATCCGACGACGCCAGCGCATCGGTCAGGCGCGCGGTCTGCTCGTTCGTGCTGACGAGATCGTTGCGCGTGTCTTCGACATCCTTCAGCGCTTCGAACATCGTTTGCCGCAGATGCAGTTCCGACTCGCGCATCTTGCTCTCGTTTTGCTCGATATCGGCGGTGATGCGTCCCGCGTTGAAGATCGGACTGATCGCGTTCAATGCCGCCGAAAACAGGTTGTCGGTCAGCGTCGGCAAGCCGAGATACGAGGACGCGAGCAAGCCATCGGTCAGACGCAGCGAGAACTTCGGATAGCGCTCCGCGCGCGCCACGCCCACTTCCGCCGCGCGCTGCTGCACGCCTGCATACGGCGACCAGCACATCCGGACGGCGCAGCAGCGCATCGGACGGCAGCATTTGCGGCGCGCCGCTCGCGGGCACGGGAATCACGGGCGCGGGGCCGGCATCGGCGAGCATCAGCTTGTCGACGGATTCGGGCGTGCGGCCCGAGTAGATCGCGATCAGACTCAGTTGATGCTGGATCGAAGCCTGCGTGCGCGGAATGCGCGATTGCAGATCGCTCAGCTAATTCTGCGCACGCGCGACATCGAGCTTGGTCGACAGGCCGTATTGCAAACGCCGTTGCGTCAGCTTGAGCGCGCGTTCACGAATTGATTCGTTATCCTTCAGTATTTTTAATTCCGCTTGCGCCCAACGCAAATCGACATAAGCCGATGCCGTGTTCGCCGCGAGCGCGAGCCGAACCTGATCCGCCGCATGTTCGCGACCGACCAGTTGCGCCTGCGATGCCAGCAGTTCGAGCCGCTCGCCGCCGAACACATCTGGCGTCCAGCTCAGCGCCAGACCCACGCCCGCCTGACGCACATAGCCGAGCGGCGGCGGTGTGTTCTGACGCGAATCGGACGCGCCCGCGTTCGCATCGAGTTGCGGCAGCAGCGCCGCGCGACGCTGCACCGTCAGCGCCTGCGCCTGCTTCACGCGCTCGACGGCGGCTTGCAAGTCGAGGTTGCTGTCGAGCACGGAGGCGACGAGTTCGTGCATCACCGGATCGTTGAACTGGTTCCACCATGCGGCGGGATCGGCGTCGGCTCGAGGCGCGTCCACCATCCAGTTCGTGGGCGCGGTCGTGGTGACGGTTGTCGGCAAGTCGGCGTGCGTCGCGGGTTGCACGGCGCAGGCGGCCATCGCCAGACAGGCGAGTATTTCGGCAAGAAGTTTCTTCATGATGTTTCGGCTCGATGATTCGGCGTTCAATGCGCTTCCGACGACGGCGGCGCGCTGGTGATCGGCTTCGCGAAAAACACGCTCACGATGCCGACGACGAAGCACAGCGCCAGCACGTAGAAGCAATCGGCGAAGGTCAGCGTCAGCGCCTCGCGCATCACCAGCGCATGCAGCGATGCGAGCCCGGCGCTCGACGCATCGAGCGCATCGCCCGCGACGGACGCGAGATGCGCGCTGCTGCGCGACAGCATCGCCTCGATCTCGGGACGGCCGACCGGCACGCTTTCGTTGAGCCGCAGATAGTGCAGATTCAGCCGGTCGTTGAGCATCGTCGCGCTCACCGCGATGCCGATCGCGCCGCCGAGATTGGGCATCAGATTGAACAGCCCGCTTGCGGATCTGAGGCGCGATTGCGGCAGCGAACCGAGCGCCATCGTCACGATAAGCGGCACCGCGAATTGCTGGCCGATGCCGCGCAAAGCCTGCGGCAACAGCAGTTCCTGCCAGCCCCAATCGTGCGTCAGCGGCGTATAGAGATAGCAGCCGAGTCCGAAGCACACGAGCCCGAACACCAGCAGAATCCGCATGTCGATATGACGCGACGCGAAGCCGTACAAGCCGATCGACAGCAACTGAAAACAGCCGACCGACAGCAGCGCATAGCCGATATGCAGCGAATCGAAACTGCGCACGCGGCCGAGAAACACCGGCGTCAGAAACACTGACGTGAACAGCCCGATGCCGATCACGAACGACAGCAAACTGCCGATGCCGAAGTTGCGCACCGCGAGCGCGCGCAGATCGACGATCGCTTCCTTCGTCGTCAGCGCATGCACGATGAACAGAAAGCCGCAGATCGCCGAAATCCACGCGCACGTCACGATGATGTCGTCGCCGAACCAGTTCTTACGCGGGCCTTCTTCGAGCACGTATTCGAGGCAGCCGAGAAAACCCGACATCAGCACGATGCCGAGATAATCGCCCTTCTTCAGCAGCGACAGATCGGGCGAGTCGATATGCACGTATTTCGGCACCAGCAACGCGACGACCAGCCCCGGCACCACGTTGAGATAGAACAGCCAGTGCCACGACCATTGATCGGTGATCCATCCGCCGATCACCGGCCCGATGGCAGGCGCAAGCGAGGCCAGCGCGCCGATGGTCGTCGACGCGATCAGCCGCTGCTTGCCGGGGAACAACACGAAGGCGGTCGTGAACACGGTCGGAATCATCACTGCGCCGAGCGCGCCTTGCAGACCGCGAAACAGGATCATCGAATTGATGTCCAACGCCATGCCGCACAGCATGCTGGTGATCGTGAAGCCGACCGCCGACGCGGAAAACAGCCAGCGCGTGGAAAACACTTTGGAGAGCCAGCCCGAGGTCGGAATGACGAGAATTTCCGCGATCAGATACGACGTCTGCACCCACGACAACTCATCCTGACTCGCGGACAAGCCGCCGCCGATATCCTTCAGCGACGACGCGACGATCTGGATATCGAGCGTGGCCATGAAGAAGCCGAGGCACATCAGCGCGAAGGCCAGCACGCGGTCCCTGACGGGCGCGGTGGACGGATCGGCGAGAACGGTTTTATTCATCACGACCCCTTGCGCAGATGCACTTTCACCGTTGCCGACAAGCCGGGACGCAGCACCGACTCCGCGCCCTTCGGCACGTCGAGGCGAATCCGCACCGGCACGCGCTGCACGATCTTCGTGAAGTTGCCGGTGGCGTTTTCGGCGGGCAGCACGCTGAAGGTCGCGCCGGTCGCGGGCGCGAGGCTTTCGACGTGGCCCGTGAACGGAATGTTCGAGGCATCGAGTTCGACGTCGGCTTCGTCGCCTGCGTGCATCTTCTTCAGCTGATCTTCCTTGAAGTTGGCATCGACCCACAGACCGCTCGACGGCACGATCGTCAACAGCGCCGTACCCACGTTCGCCAGCACGCCGACGCGCGCCGTGCGATTTCCGACGTAGCCATCGACGGGTGACGTGATCGTCGTGTAGCCGACGTTCAGTTGCGCGACGCGACGCGCGGCTTCGGCGGTGGCGACGCTGGCATCGGCATCGGCGATCTGCGCTTCGATGACGGCAAGTTGCCGCTTCGCCACGAGCAGCGCCGTGCCGCTGCGATCGACGGCGGCCTGCGCCTTGGTGTAGTCGGCATCCGCGCGTTCGACGATCTGATTCGATACGGCATCGTCCTTGACGAGTTCGCGATAGCGCACGCGATCCTGCCCGCTGCGCGTCAGTTCCGCCGTCGACGCGCGCACTTCCGCATGCTGCTGGTTGATCACGGCGGCCTGCAACTCGTCCTTCGCGTGCAGTTCGACCACGGCCCCGCGCGCGCTCGATACTTCGGCATCGGTTTGCGCGAGTTTGGCGTCGTAATCGCGCGAATCCAGGCGGATCAGCACCTGACCGGCTTTCACGGGCTGGTTGTCCTGCACGAGGACATCGGTGACGAAGCCGTTCACCTTTGGCGCGAGCACGGTCACGTCGCCGCCGACGTAGGCATCGTCGGTCGTCTGGACGAAACGCAGCACCAGCGCCCAGTAAGTCGCCGCCGCGATCAGCACGATCGCCACCGCGCCGAGCGCGAGCAGCATCCAGGGAATCCGGCGCGGCGGCCGCGCCAGCGCGGGTGCGGACGTCGAGGGAAGGTCAGTCGAAGGAGTCGTCATGTCAGATTGATATGCATATGCACCGTTCGGATTGGCAAAGGACGAAAATTCATCGTCCGTCTTAGTCCGGTAGACTAATCGTGCATATGCACTAGGTCAATGCGCATCGGCGTCATGAGACTATGACGCCGGCGACAAGAATGCCCGGTCTATTCTTGTTGCGCTTCGACGGAAAGCGCTTCCGAGCGCACGTAAGGCCGCTCGTCGCAGAAGCGCACGGCATGCTCGACGAAGGCGCGCACCTTGGCCGGCAGCAGCGCGCGCGTGCTGTAGGCGAGGCGGATATCGGTGGCCGCGCCGACGAGTTCGTAGGCGTCGAGCAGCGTAACGAGCCGGCCCGCGGCCACTTCGCGGTCGATCAGCGCGCTCGGCAGCACGCCGATGCCCAGCCCTTCCATCACCATTTCGCGATTGAACACAGCGCTGTTCGACGAAATGTCGTAAGCGAGCGGCACGATCACCTCTTTCCCGCCGATGCGAAATGTCAGCGACGGCTTGCGGATCGACGCGGACATCGGCACGAACGTATGATCGGACAACTCGGACGGATGACGCGGCGCGGGACGCGCGGCCAGATACGCGGGACTCGCGACCAGCACCTGCGGAATGATTTCGAGCTGACGCGTGACGACCGTATCCGTCGACAGCATGAAGGGCAGCACGATGGCGAGATCGTAGCCTTCGCCGACCAGATCGACGGGCCGCTCCGTCAGCGTCACGTCGAGCCGCACATGCGGATGCGCGCGCCGGAAGCTCGCGACCATCGGCGCGTAGCGGTTCATCATCACCGTCGTGTGGGCGACGAGGCGCAACAGGCCGGTTGCTTCGCCCGAGCGCTTCGAGGCGCGTTCTTCCATTGCCTGCAATTCGTCGAGCAGACGCGTGCAGTCGGTGAAAAAGCGCTCGGCGGTTTCCGTCAGCGAAATCTGCCGCGTCGTGCGATGAAACAGCCGGCTGCCGAGCCGTTCCTCGAGTCCGGAGATCGCGCGCGAGACGACCGGCGGCGACAGCCCGAGAATATCGGCGGCGCGCGCGAAGTTCTTGGCTTCGACGACCGTGCAAAAGACGCGAAGGCTCGTCAGATAGTCCATGAAGGATGAGTCGGAAGGTCGGGCGTCGCAACACTCTACAGCGAATGAGACGATCGCGCGGGTTTCCGAACCGATCGCGCATTCACGCGAACGCGCCGCGAATCTACAGTTCAGTCATGCAAACGGTCAACGAACTGAAGCGGAGTCCATCATGTCGCGTCTTTCCCAACTCGATATCAACGAAGCAACCGGCGTCACCGCCGAGCTCTTTTCAACCATCAAGCGCGCCGCCGGCCGCGTGCCGAACGCGTATGCGGCGATCGGGACGCATAGCCCGGCCGCACTCGGCGCGGCAATGGCGGGCGATGCCGTGCTCGCGAAAAGCACTTTGAGCAAAGCCGATGTCGAAGCGGTCAAGCTCGCCGTCAGCGAACTCGCGGGTTGCGATTACTGTGCCGCCGCGCATACGGCAGTCGGCAAGATGGTCGGCTTGACGCAAGCGCAAACGCAGCAGATCCGCGCGGGCGAAGCCACTGGCGATGCCAAACGCGATGCGCTCGTGCGCTTCGTCCGCACGCTCGCGAGCACGCGCGGCACGCTCGACGAACGCAAGCTGAACACGGTGCGCGAAGCCGGCTACACCGATGCGCAGATCACCGACGCCCTGTTCGCGATGAGCGTCATCAACTTCACGAACCTGTTCAACCGCGTGAACGATACGACGATCGATTTCCCCGCGCTCGTCTAAGCATCAACCTTCTCGCTTGCCGAGCTTGTCGATCACCGCACTGACGATATCGACCGGCACCGGAAAGACGATCGTCGAACTCTTGTCGCCGGCGATCGTCGTCAGCGTTTGCAGGTAGCGGAGTTGCATCGCTTGCGGCGCCTGCAACAGCTTTTCCGACGCCTGCAATTCGCCTTCCGCGTGGATGATTTTCGCGCGTCGCTCGCGCTCGGCTTCGGCTTGACGGGCGATGGCGCGAATCATCGTCTCGTTGATGTCGACGTCATTGATCTCCACGTTCGATACCTTGATGCCCCATGCATCGGTCTGCGAATCGAGCACTTGCTGGACGTCGCTATTCAGGCGCTCGCGTTCGGCGAGCAGTTCGTCGAGTTCGTGCTTGCCGAGAATCACGCGCAGCGTGGTTTGCGCGAGTTGGCTGGTGGCATCGAGAAAGCGCGCGACCTGAATCACCGCCTTCTCCGGATCGACGACGCGGAAGTACACCACCGCATTCACCTTCACCGACACGTTATCGCGCGTGATGACGTCCTGCGGCGGCACATCGAACACGACGGTGCGCAAGTCCATCCGCACGACTTGCTGGATGGCCGGAATGATCAGCACGAGCCCCGGCCCCTTGACCTTCCAGAAGCGGCCCAGCATGAACACGACGCCGCGCTCGTACTCGCGAAAAATCCGCACCGCTGACAGCAGCACGATGATGACCAGAACCAGGACGACGCCGGAAAAACCGAATGTGAAACCCATTTTGTTTGTGCCTCAGTCTGTGTGTTCGTTGATCAGCGCTTCAACCGTCAGCGTGAGACCGTCGCGCGCAATGACGCGCACGCGTTCGCCTCGCGCGGGCAGCGCATCCGTTTCCGCCGATGCCGATGCCACCCGCACGCGCCAGCGCTCGCCGTGAACTTGCGCCCAGTCGCCGCCGAGCATCACGCCGATGCTGCCGAGCATCGCCTCGCTGCCGATCACGACGGGCCGCCTGCGCGCCTTCAACGCGACGCTCGACACGGTGAACACGAACAGCGCCGTGAACAGCGCCAGCCCCGCGATGACGCCCACCGGAATGCCGAAGCCGGGCGCGTCGGTATCGATCAGGATCAGCGCGCCGATCGCAAAGGCCGCCATCCCGCCGATGCCCAGCGTGCCGAACGTCGGCAGAAACAACTCGGCGACCAAAAAGCCCAGTCCGAGCACGATCAATCCCAGTCCGACGAAATTCACTGGCAACAGTTGCAACGCAAACAGGCCGATCAGCAAGGAAATTGCGCCCGCGACGCCCGGCAGCACGAAGCCCGGATTGGCGAACTCGAAGAACAGGCCGTAGACGCCGACCATCATCAGGATCAGCACGATGCTCGGGTCGGTGATGGTCGCCAGAAAATGGCTGCGCCAGTCGGGTTGCAGCGCGACGAGCGGCGCGTCTTTCGTGGCGAGCACGCGTTTGCCGGATGCTATACGGACACGCCGACCATCGAGTTTGGTCAGCAGATCGGGGACGTTCGTCGCCGTCAGATCAATGACGTTTTGCGCCAGCGCTTCGTCGGCGGATAGCGCGACGGCTTCGCGCACCGCGCGCTCGGCCCATTGCGCGTTGCGTCCTCTCAACTGCGCGAGACCGTGAATGTAGGCGGCGGCGTCCTGAATCTGCTTTCGCGTTTCGGTCGATTGAGACGCGCTCGCCGCCTTGTCCGACGTTTCGCCCGCGCCGATCCGGATAGGCGTCGCCGCGCCGAGATTGGTGCCGGGCGCCATCGCCGCGATATGGCTCGCGTAGACGATGTACGTGCCCGCGCTCGCCGCCCGCGCCCCGCCCGGCGCGATAAACGCCGCGACCGGCACCGGCGACGCGAGGATCGACTGGATGATCTTGCGCATCGAGAGATCGAGGCCGCTGGGCGTGTCGAGTTCGAGCACGATCAGTTGCGCATGCGCCGCGCGATCCATCGATCGGACGACGAAATCCGCGCTGGCCGGACCGACCGCGCCGTTCAACGGAATCACATAGACAGGCGCCTGCGCCGCCGACGCGCCGAATGACGCAAGCGCCGCGAGCATCAGCACGCAGCAGACGAGCCAGCCTATCGCTTGTTTGAAGATCGTTTTCATGGCGAAGCCTTCGGGCATCGCATCTGTTGGGACTAGCTTATGCCAAATCTCACGGATGCACCTTCGTGCGGTCGATCACGCGTTCCACGTCGGCGGTTTCGCCGAGCGCCGGGACGAAATGCGCGCGGTCGAAATCGCGCGAGACGCAGCCGTCGAGATAGATGAAGCGGCGCTGGATGGTCAACCACAGGCTGGTTTTATCGCGCCAGTCCATCGCGGCGCTCAGCGCGTTCAGCCGCCGCGTGACGCTCTCCGCGATGTCCTTGTCGTAGTCGTAGCTGTTCGACAGCCGGCAGCGCCCGGCGATCCAGCAACTGTTGCCGCGTTCGATGCGGTAATGCGCTTCGTCGAGCCATTCCTGCTGAGTGACGAACGGACCCTGCGGCGTCGGGCAACCGCTGATCGTGCTCGATACATGCAGGAACGGATCGTTGCCCCGGTTGATGCGCGCTGCGTCGTCATCGCCGGAAGCGGACAAGGCGAACAGACCGGCTAGTGTTCCGTCCCAGAAATAACTTTACATAAATCCAACATGTTCTATGATCGACTTATGGTGTGCGGGAGACGATCGTAGGACGTAAGGGAATCGAGGTTCTCGTGTCCAATCTGGAGCGAGAAC
>NZ_LFJJ01000008.1 GCF_001189365.1 Candidatus Burkholderia verschuerenii
TGGCATGCCTCGCCTCACATAACCTCAACTTCCCGAACCGCCCGGTGCGGACCCGCACGCCGGGTGGTGTGGCAGGGTGGTGTGGCAGGGGACCGGCCAGCTTGCTGGCCGCCCCTATGCCGATCTGTGCAATGCGTGCTTTTCCGCCTACTCGGCATGGCGCTTTTCGCGCGAAGCATGGGCGCTGTATAACGGCGGTCTGGTGTATGGGCTGATCGGTGCGTTGATCGCTGTGGAATGGCTGTGGCGCGTTCTGGTGCTCAAACCATCGACGGGGGCGTTGTCGAAATGAGCCTGATTAGTTTGCGTGAGGTGTTTGTTGTGTCGCCTCGGCGCGCGGTGTGCATCGACCATACCGATGTCATTCGGCTCGACGCGTTCCGCAACCGCGTTGCAACGCACATGTCGCAATTCATGACGATGAGCGAAACGCGCTTCGCGCTGTGTATCGCGGACCCGTACGACTTCGCCTGCGCGCTGTTCGCACTTCTCGCAGCGGGAAAGAACGTGTCGATTCCGGCCAATGCCGGGCGCGGTCATCTGGCCACGCTTTCCGAGTCGTTCGATGTCGTGTTGCATGACTTGCCGGTCGGCGTGCGCACGGACGTGCCCATTTCGATCGCGATCCCCGACGATGCCTCGTTCGTCATGTACACGTCCGGTTCCAGCGGAACGCCAAAAGCGGTGCGCAAATCGACGCAGAACTCGAGGCGCTCGAAAAGCAGTGGGGCGGCCTTCTCGATGGCGCGCACGTGCTGGGGTGCGTGCCGCATCATCACTATTACGGACTGGTTTTTCAGATTCTGTGGCCGCTTGCCGCCGGACGTGCCTTCGATCGTGCGAAGTACGCTCAGCCGATCGACATTGCGCGATGCGTCAGCACGGAACGAGCGACCGCGGTAATCGCCAGTCCCGCCCATCTCGCGCTTTGGCCGCGGATGCTGGACTTCGATGCGTTGGCGTCCACGCGCGTGTTCAGCGCGGGTGGAGTCCTGAGCGCCGATGTCGCGCGGCCTTACATCGAGCGATTGGGGTGTGCACCCGAGGAAATCTACGGCTGCACGGAAGCCGGCGCGCTTGCATGGCGACGACAGGACCGGCACGCGTCATGGACGGTCCTTCCGGGTGTCGAAGTCATGCAGAACGACGACGCCAGCCTCGCCGTTCTCGCGTCGCCGCGCGGTGCGAGCTTTCACACGCAGGATACGGTCCGCTTCGACAGCGACGGCCGTTTTCATCTGCTCGGGCGGATGGATCGCATCGTCAAGATTGACGACAAGCGAGTGTCGCTGACGGAAGTCGAGGGGCGCCTCGCGGGCCATCCGTTCGTCGGGCAGGCAGCGGTCGTCAAATTGTCGGGCGAGACGGCTCGATCGCGCGACCGGCTGGCCGCCGTGATTGAATTGTCCGAAACCGGCTCCCAGGCTTGGATCGAGCATGGGCGACTGGCGATGACACGTCAGTTGACTCAATGTCTCTCCGAGCATTTCACGGTGACGCCTCGCCGTTGGCGCTTTCGTGCAGCCTTGCCTTTCGATGAGCGCGGCAAACTGCCTGCCCACGTCCTCATGCGTGAATTCGAGGTGAGCGAGCTCCGCCCTGAGGTATTTTCCGAGATCGTGGATGGCAAGCGGGTGTGCTTCGATCTGCATATCCCGACTGCGCTGGTCCACTTCGCCGGTCATTTTCCATCGATGCCGATCCTGCCAGGCGTGGTTCAGGTCGATTGGGCGATTGGCTTCGCTTCGCGTCACATGAATCGTTCGAGCGATGTGGCCACGGTGCAGCGTCTGAAGTTCATGGCGCCGGTGCGTCCCGATGCACTGTTATCCCTCGTGCTCGATTGCGACCATGAGCACGCACGCGTGCGTTTCGAATATCGTCTCGAAGACCGCGCCTGCGCGTCTGGCGTGATCGTATTCCGGAGTGCCGGCGCATGAACCAGGGACCGCTGAACATCGCGCCGTGTGTCGTCATTCCGGTATTCAATCATGGACGGGAGATCGGCGGCACGCTCTCGCGGATACTGGCGCACGGTCTGCCGTGCATCGTCGTGGACGATGGCAGCGATTCGCCGACGCGCCGCATCCTCGAGGAATTGCGCGACAGCCATGCGTCGAACGTAATGTTGTTGCGACGCGAAAGTAACGGCGGCAAGGGCGCGGCAGTCATGACAGGCCTGCGCACAGCACGCGACGCGGGTTACACGCACGCATTGCAGATCGACGCTGACGGTCAGCACGATACCGCTGACGTGCCTCGTTTCCTCCAGGCCATGCATCGCGTGCCGACGGCGCTGATTCTCGGGCAACCTGTCTATGACGACAGCGTGCCTGCATCGCGTCGTTACGGCCGCTATCTCACTCACGCGTGGGTGTGGGTCGAAACGATGTCGTTCGAAATTCGCGACTCGATGTGCGGCTTCAGGCTCTATCCGTTGCCGGCGGTATGCGCGCTGATCGATTCGGTGAAGCTCGGCGAACGAATGGACTTCGATATCGAAGTGTTGGTGCAGTTGCACTGGCGGGGTACGAAGGTCGTCATGATACCGACGCGTGTGACCTACGCTGCCGATGGCTTATCGCATTTCGACGTATGGCGCGACAACCTGCGCATCTCGCGCATGCACGCGGGACTGGTCCTGGGCATGCTTCGGCGTGCGCCGATGCTGCTCGCTCGCAAGCTGACGGCCCGCGCCACGACTCAGGGTTGGTGGCGTGCGGCGGAGCGGGGCAGTGCGCTCGGCATGGGTTTCCTTGCATGGTCCACGCGCGTGTTCGGCATAGGTTTTACGAGCCTGTTGCTGCATCCAGTGGTGGCGTACTTCGTTTTGACGAGCCGCACGGCTCGCCTGGCGTCCGCCTCGTATCTCGCGCGGCTCGCGCGCGCCACGCCGCATGCCGATGTGCCGATGTGCCGATGCCCGGCTGGCGTTCGTTCTATCGGCACATCCTGTCGTTCGCTCGCTCGGGGCTTTATAAACTCGTCGCATGGCGAGGCCAGATTCCGCCGGGTCGCTTCGAGTGCGCGTCACCGGAACTGCTGGACGAACTCGCATTCAGTGGCAAGGGCGCACTCTTGCTCGGATCGCATTTCGGTAGCCTTGAGATGGTACGTGCGATGGCGAGTTACCGCGCCATGTCGCGCGTGACGGCGGTGGTCTACACAGAGCACGCGCAGCGTTTCAATTCGATGCTGACGCATGCGAGCGAGGCATTCCGGCGCGGCATGCTGGAAATTGCCGACATCGGACCCGATACGGCCATGCTGCTGAAACAGCGTATCGACGCGGGCGACTTGCTGGTGATCGTCGGCGATCGCGTTCCCGTGGCATCGCAACGAACAGTCGATGTGCGCTTCTTCGGCGAAACGGCGTCTGTCGCGCAAGGACCCTATGTGTTGGCGCATCTGCTCGGTTGTCCGGTCTATCTGATCTTCTGCCCGGAAGAAGAGGGCAAGTATCGGCTTTATCTGGAACGGTTTGCCGAGCGCATCACCTTGCCGCGCCGCGATCGCGAAGTCGCCATCGCGCGATACGCGCAACGCTTCGCCGACCGGCTCGAACACCACTGCCGCAAGGCGCCTCTGCAATGGTTCAATTTTTACGACTTCTGGCGTCAGCGTGAGACCGCGCAAGTGACGAAGGATCAGCCTCATGACTGACGCAAGCATTCTGTCCGCCTGCACGACGATAGAAGTGCCGTTCCACGACGTGGATTCGATGCGCATTTGCTGGCACGGCAATTACCTTAAGTACTTCGAGTTCGGACGCGCCGCGCTTCAGCGTGTGCTGGATTACGACCACGACGAGATGGAAGCCTCCGGATACGTTTGGCCGATTGTCGAATGCAAGCTGAAGTTCGTGCGTTCGGCGCGCTATGGACAACGACTCGAAGTCGAGGCCGCGCTGGTGGAATACGAGAATCGTTTGAAGATCGAGTACCGCATCCGCGATTCGGAAAGCGGCGCGATACTCACCAAGGGCTATACCACGCAAGTTGCATTGAACGCGTCCACTGGCGAGTTGCAGTACGTGTCACCCGAAATCCTGTTTGAAAAGGTGGCGCGGGCGGAGGCGAATCGGGCATGAACCGCAGAGCATTTGTGATAGCGCTCGGCCTTGCGCCGTCCGCGTGGCGTCGGCTTGCCCGCGCGACGCCGTCGGATGCCGATCTTGTGCGTGCAATCGTGCAACGGCTTTCCCAGGGCGCTGGACTGCGCGCGCGTTTTACGCAGAAGCCCACGGTGGCCGCGTTGAACGCGCCGTTGACGAGCCGGGGAGATCTGTTGGTCGCACGCGATCTCGGCGTGGTCTGGCGCGTTACGGAACCGTTTCGATCCGTCTACGTGGTCGGAGCGCAAGGCGTGACGGAACTCGATCCGACCGACATGCGCGTTCGGCGGTCCCCGCGCGGCACGCGTGCGGCGGCGGGCGCGACGCAAGCGTCAGCGATGGCGCGAGCGCTCGCGAATGGCGATTTGTCCTCGCTTTACGCGCAGTTCGAGGTACGCACGAGCGGTTCGCCGGATCGCTGGAGCATGCTGCTCGTGCCTGACCAGCCGCAACTCAAGCAGGTGATCGGCAGCGTGCGGCTCGAAGGCGGCGCGGTATTGAAAAGCCTGTGTCTGAACTCGCCGAACGGAGACGTGACGCTCATCGAGCTTGTCGACGTATCTCCGTTCGAGCGCCTGTCCGACTCGGACCGCGCTTGGTTCGAGGCGCGATGATGAGGATGGTGTTCCAGTCGCGAGCGTGGCGACTGCTCGTCTGGTTTTGCATCGTGCTGGCGGCGGCGTTTTATTACGCGGTGCGCTTTTCCGAAGCAACGCCATTGCAGACGGATCTGCTCGCGCTTTTGCCGAAGACCGAGGCCGACCCGGTCGCGGAACGCTCCGTTCAGCAACTCGCGGGAGCGATGGGCGACCGGGTCTTCTTCGCGTTGTCCAGCACGAACGCCGAGCATGCAAAGGATGCTGCAAGGTCTCTCGGTAAGGGGCTTGCTGGTGACGGCGCGCTGCGCCATGTCGTGGCGGAGTTGCCTCCGTTCGATCTGTCGGGTATCGCAAGCTTCTACTTGCCGTACCGGTTCGGCCTGTTGAGCAATCATGATCGCGCGCTTCTTCGATCTGGCGCACCTTCGTTCGACGACATACTCGCGCGACGTGTGAATCAGCGCGCTGCGCGTCGGTATCTCGACGCCGCTTGCGGCAGATCCGTTCGGCTGGCTCGAACGCTTCCTCGCCGATCTGCCGCTTGTCACCGCCAATCTCACGATCGAGGACAACTTTCTCATCGCGCGTCAGGGTGCCAAGACGCGCGTAATCGTTACGGCGACCTTGCCGGCTTCCGCCTACGAGGGCAAGGTTCAGCGCGCGGTACGTGAATCGGTCGAGCGCGAGAGCCAGCGATTGCAGAAAGCCTTTCCGGACGTCGAACTCTTCCGCGCGGGCGCGGTGTTTTACGCTGATAAAGCGCGCCGTCAAGCCGAATCGGAAGTCCATCTGATTGGCGCGGTGTCGGCGTTGGGCATCGGCGTGATCATGCTGCTCGCGTTTCGGTCGGCAAAGCTGGTCGCGCTCGGTTACCTCTCCACGGCGATCGGCGTGCTGTGCGCGCTGGCCGTGAGGCTTGCCGTATTCGGCGAGCTCCATCTGTTGACGCTCATCTTCGGCGCGAGCCTGATCGGAGAAGCCGTCGACTACTCCATACAGCTCTTCGTCGCGCACCTGGCAATGGGCAGCAAATGGGAAACGCGCCGTGGCCTGAGTCGCGTGCGCGCAGGTCTGACCGTCGCACTGGGAACAAGTCTGTTCGGATACGCGATTCTGGCCGCGATGCTGTTTCCCGCGCTGGCGCAAATCGCAATTTTCGCGATCGTCGGGCTAGGTTCGGCATACGCATCCGTGTTGTGGTTACTGCCCGAGTTGCTTCGTCAGCCTGCGCGACGCGCTCCGAAGCGGCTGTTCGAGTCCGCAACGTTTGTCCTCGATCGATGGCGCGCGGCGCTCGCGGGACGACGCGGTGCGATCGTCGCGGCGACTGTCGTCGTGGTGAGCGTGCCGGGTTGGCTGCGTCTTGCGAGTGACGACGACATTCATCTCCTCGTCAAGCGCGATGCCTCGCTGACGGCGCAGGAGCGCGTCATTCGCGAAGCGATCGGATTCGAAGGCGGTTCGCAGTTCTTTCTGGTTCGCGGCGAAGATCAGGAAACCGTGCTGACGCGAACCGAAGCGCTCGTTGCACGGCTGGACAAGTTGGTCGAGCAAGGCGACTTGCGATCGGTACAGGCGCTGACCCGGTTCGTGCCTTCGGCGCAAACGCAGGCGCGCGACCGGAAGCTGCTCGACGCGCGTCTTTTCTCCGACGACAAAGCCGTTTTCAACGCGCTCGTCGCGTCCCATTTTCGCGACGACGTGGCGCGCGCGTATATCGCCGCGCATCTTGAACCGCATGTGCCGTTGCGCATCGAGACCTGGTTGCGCTTGCCGATGGCCGAGCCGTATCGCCAGCTATGGATGGGGCGTTTGCCTGAAGGCGGTTACGCTGCGATCGCGTTTCCAATCGGCGCGGGCGAGCGCGTGCTCCCCGCTCTGAGCGCCGCGGTGAAAGGCCTTCCGGGCGTCGCCTTCGTCGACAAGGCCGCGAGCGTTTCGTCTGTGTTCGGGAAGTATCGGCGCAGTGCCGGCCTGTGGCTCGTGGCGGCGCTCGGCGTCATGCTGGTTTCGCTCGCATGGCGGTACGGGATGAAACCCGCCTGTGCGTTGGCAGCTCCGGTCACGCTCTCGATCGGCGCGACGCTGGCGTTGTTCGGATACGTGGGCATTCCGCTCAACCTGTTCCATTGGCTGGCGCTCATGCTCGTGCTGTGCGTGGGATCGAACTATGCCGTGTTTCTCCGCGAAGGAATGGTGTCCGATGACGGATCCCGGACTTGGCCCGGTGCGATCTGGGCCGGCGTGCTGTTGTCGGCGCTGCTGTCGTTCGGCAGCTTGTCGTTGACTTCGATGCCTGCCCTGCAAAGCTTTGGAATGACGCTTTCCGTCGGTATCGCTCTGTCAGCCTTGCTTTCGCCGATTGGTTTCGAGACGCCGGTCTCCGGTGCGCTCGCACAGGAGGGATGCTGACAATGCATACATCACGTGTATTTATTCACGGCGTGGAGATGCTCAACGCGCTGGGCAACGATAGCAACGAGGTTGCGTCGGCGCTTGGCCTTGGCGTCGCACCGGGACTCGGACCTGCCCGGCTCGACGCGTGGCGGCAAGGCTATCTGGGGCGCGTAACGGCACCGTTATCGCTGGCTCCGCCGGAGCATCTCTCCCCGTACGATTGTCGCAACAATCGCCTGTTGCTCGCCGCGCTGGCGCAGATTGTCGACGCCATCGAGCATGCGCGCGAGCGCTTTGGCGCACACCGGATCGGCGTTGTGATCGGCACGAGCACGTCCGGCATGGCCGAGGCCGAAGCGGCATGGTCGCATCGTGTGCATCACGGCGTGCTGCCGGCGCTTTTCGATTACCGGCAGATGGAAATTGGCGCAGTCGCGCCGTTCGCTGCAGCCGCACTCGGCGTGACCGGACCCGCGTACACCGTGTCGACCGCCTGCACATCCAGCGCGAAGGCGATCATCAGCGCGAGGCGCTTGCTGCAGGCGAACGTGTGCGATGCGGTGATCGCGGGCGGCGTGGATACCCTTTGCGCACTCACGATCCAGGGATTCGCATCGCTCGAATCGACCAGCGACACCCGCGCCAATCCGATGAGCCGGAACCGGCGCGGCATCAATATCGGCGAAGGGGCGGCGGTGTTTCTGCTGTCGCGCGAAGAAGCGCGCGTGTCGATCGCCGGTGTGGGCGAATCGAGCGATGCGTATCACATCTCGTCGCCGGAACCCGAGGGCGCGGGCGCGGAGCTCGCGTTGCGGCAGGCGCTTGCCGGCGCCGGCATCGAGCCGCGCGCCGTCGGCTACGTGAATCTTCACGCCACCGCGACCATCAAGAATGACGAAATGGAAGCGCGTCTCATGAGCCGCGTCTTTCCGTCAGGCGTGCCGACGAGCGGCACCAAGCCTTTCACGGGCCACACGCTGGGCGCCGCGGCCGCGACCGAACTCGCGCTGGCCTGGCTGACACTCGACGGATCCGATATGCGTTCGCGCATCGCGCTGCCGTGCCACGTCTGGGACCGGCAGGCCGCCCCGGCGCTCGATCTCATCGAAGACACACGCCGTCTCACCGGAGACGCTTACGTGATGAGCAATTCGTTCGCGTTCGGCGGGAGCAACGCCAGCCTGATTTTGCACGGATAGACGATGGATCTGGATCAAGCCATAAAACAGTGCGCCGAGACCTTGCCGCCGATCGACGAGTTACTGCCGCATCGCGGCACGATGAAGTTGCTCGACTCGGTTATTTCTTTCGATCGACTGAGCGTGTGTGTCAGCGCTCAAGTGAACTCCGATGCGTGGTATGCGGATGACGACGGTGCCATGCCGAACTGGATCGGAATCGAATTGATGGCGCAGGCCATCGGCGTTCACGTGAGCCTGTTGACGGGGTGCGAGGGTGGCGTCGCCCGTCCCGGTGTGTTGCTGGGTACGCAGCAGTATGAGGCGAGCGTGAACGCGTTTGCCGCGCACACGCGACTGCACATCAACGCGAAACAGGTGTTGCGAAGCGCGGCGGGGCACGGCGCCTACGACTGCGCGATTTCCAACGACGCTGGCGCGTGCCTGGCGCACGCCATCGTCAAGGTCTACCAGCCCGACGATTTTCGGGCATTTATGCAAGGAGTCTGATGTCATGTCACGACGCGTTTTAGTTACTGGCGCCAGCCGCGGCATCGGACGTGCGATCGCATTGCAGTTGGCCAATGACGGTTTCGCCGTCACCGTCCACTGCCGAACGAGCCGCGAAGAAGGCGATGCGGTAGCGCACGCCATCGTGGCGGCGGGCGGCGGAGCATCCGTGCTTCAGTTCGACGTCCGCGATCGCGAGGCCAGCGTGTCGGCCATCGGAGCCGATATCGCCGCGCATGGCGCCTATTACGGCGTCGTCTGCTGCGCGGGCGTGACACGCGACGCCGCGTTTCCGGCGCTGACGGGCGATGACTGGGACACGGTGGTCGATACCGGACTCAATGGATTCTTCAACGTCGTCCAGCCGCTCACGATGCCGATGGTCCTCGCGAGGGCAGGCGGACGCATCGTCACGATCGCGTCGGTATCCGGCGTGACAGGCAATCGCGGACAGGTGAACTACAGCGCGGCCAAGGCGGGCCTGATCGGCGCGAGCAAGGCGCTGGCCGTCGAACTGGCCGGACGCGGCATCACGGTCAATTGCGTGGCGCCGGGCCTGATCGATACGGACATGCTCGATCAGGTCCCCGTCGACCAGATTCTGCGGACCGTGCCCATGAATCGCGTCGGCAAGCCGGCGGAAGTCGCGGCGGTGGTGGGATTCCTGATGTCGGATCAGGCGTCCTATGTGACGCGGCAGGTCATCGGCGTCAACGGAGGGATGGTGTGAGCAAGCGCGTTGTCGTGACAGGCATGGGCGGCGTTACACCGCTCGGAAACGATTGGGCGGCCATCGAAGCCCACATGCGCGCGGGACGCAATGCCGTGCGACGCATGCCGGAGTGGGATTTTTTCGAGTCGCTGCATACGCGGCTGGCGTGTCCGCTTCCGGCCTTCGACATTCCGGAACACTATTCGCGCAAAAAGACTCGTTCGATGGGTCTCGTTTCGCTTTACGCGACCCGGGCCAGTGAGCTGGCGCTTGACGATGCGGGCCTGAGCGGCGATCCGAGCATCGCCGACGGTCGTATGGGCGTCGCGTACGGTTCCTCGTGCGGCTCCGTCGAGCCGATTCGCGCATTCGGCCGCATGCTCGAAAGCGGGTCGATGGCGGGCGTCACATCGAACTCCTATGTGCAGATGATGCCGCATACGACGGCTGTGAACGTGAGCCTCTTCTGGGATTTGAAGGGACGCGTGATCCCGACGTCGAGCGCCTGTACGTCGAGCAGTCAGGCAATCGGATACGCGTACGAAGCGATCGCCGGAGGCCATCAGACGATGATGCTCGCGGGCGGCGCCGAGGAATTGTCGGGTCCGGCCGTCGCCGTGTTCGACACGCTGTACGCGACCAGTACGCGCAACGACGAGCCGCATCTCACGCCCCGTCCGTTCGACGCCTCCCGCGACGGCCTCGTGGTGGGCGAGGGCGCGGCCACGCTCGTACTCGAGGAATACGAGCATGCGCGCGCGTGGCGCCACGATTCACGCGGAAGTAGTTGGGTTCGCGACCAATTCGGATGGCGCGCATATGACGCAACCGAAGGCGGACACGATGGCGGGAGCCATGCACCGGGCGCTGGAAAACGCATCTCTGGACGCCGCAGCCATCGGCTATGTGAATGCGCACGGCACGGCCACCGATCGCGGCGATATAGCCGAAAGCCACGCGAGCGCGGCGCTGTTCGGCGAGCGTGTACCCATCAGTTCGCTGAAGAGCTATGTGGGACACACGCTGGGCGCATGTGGGGCGATGGAAGCATGGTGGACCATCGAAATGATGAAATGCCAGTCCTTCGCGCCGACGCTCAATCTGTCGAGGGTGGATCCGGCATGCGCGGCGCTGGACTATATCGTGGATTGCGCTCGCCGCATCGATACCGAATACGTGATGAGCAATAACTTCGCATTCGGTGGCATCAACACGTCGCTTATTTTCAGGCAGATCGTATGAGCCGCATGCGGCGCGTCGTCGTGACCGGTATGGGTGTCGTATCCAGCCTCGGCAACACGCTCGATGAATTCTCCGTCGGCCTGCGCGCCGGACGGAGTGGCATCGCGCGGATCGATGCGTGGCGCGCGCTCGGATTGCCGAGTCAGGTGGCGGGACGGGCGAGCGTCGCCGCGTGCGAACCGCTCGATCGGAAAATCGACCGCTTCGTCGGCGATACCGGGCGCTTCGCGTGTATCGCGGCCCGCGCAGCGATCGCGGATGCCGGCCTCGCGCCCGCGCGATTCGCCGCGCCCGATGCCGGCGCAGTGGTGGGTTCGGGCGTCGGCGCAGTCAGCGAATACGACGAAGCGATGGCGCTGGTCGCGCAGCGCGGACCGGAAAGGGCAGGGCCTTACGTGGTCACGCGCGTCATGAGCAGCACCTGTTCGGCGGCGCTTGCCTATGCTTTCGGCGTGCAGGGCGTGACGTATTCGCCTTCCGCGGCATGCTGCACCTCCACGCTCGTGATCGGGCAGGCGATGCAACTGGTCCGTAGCGGCGCACAGCGAATCGTGCTGGCGGGCGGTAGCGAGGAATTGCACACCGGTACGGCGACGATGTTCGGTGCGATGGGTGTGCTTTCGACCAGCTACAACGACGATCCGCATCACGCCTCACGGCCTTACGACGAAGGTCGCGACGGCTTCGTGATGGCCTCCGGCGCGGGCGTGCTGGTCCTGGAAGAGCGCGACCATGCGCTGCGGCGCGGCGCATCCATCTACGCGGAACTGACAGGCTTCGCGCAGGCAAGCGAAGGACGCTGCATGAGCGCGCCGGGACGCGCCGGTATCGCCCGTGCCATACGCGAAGCGTGGCGTGCCGACTGCGAAGTGACCGACAACGCCCGCGTGCCCGACTACATCAATACGCATGCGCCTTCCACGCTCCTCGGCGACGACGAGGAGTTGCATGCGCTGACGAACGTCTTCGGGCACTCGTTGCCGCCTTTCTCTTCGATCAAGGGATCGATCGGACATGCGCTCGGCGCGGCCGGCGCACTCGATGCGATCGCCACGCTTCTGATGATGCGCGACGGCTTCGCCGCCGGAGCCGTCAATTTCTCGACGCCCGCACCGGCGACGTACGGATTGCCGCTGATCGCCACAACCCGTGACGCGCGGATCGAGCACGCCTTGTCCGTGTCCTTCGGATTCGGAGGCGTGGCCGCATGCCTTGCATTTCGCGCAGGTGAACGACAACTCAGCGCGTGAACCGCATCGTTAGACAACCTCAAATTTTTTCAACCGGAGTTAAACACATGTTCAAAAGCATTCTGATCTCCACCGCGGCCGCATGGCTGTTTTTGGCTGCCGCGATGCCTGCGCTGGCCCGCAACACGGTCGACAACTATCCGATTGCCGGCGCGCTGAAGAGCGGTGAAGGCGCGGACAAGATCGATCCGCAGATTTCGCTTTATTTCGCCGGACAGGATCATCCGGAAGTGGTGTCGTCGCTGGGAAATGTGGCGACCAACAAGAAGACAAGCGCTCTGGGCGTCAACGACGAATTCGCGTGTCAACGGGCGTTTTTGTCCGCGCTGATTCAACTGCAGGCTCGCGCGAAACTCGACGGCGCGGATGCGGTGATCGACATCGTGAGCAACTACAAGAACAACGAGCGCGCGAGCGCCACTGAGTTCACATGCGGAGCAGGGGCGCTGATGGCGGGCGTAGCGCTGAAAGCACGCTTGGTCAAATTGCAAAAGTAGGCGAGCGCGTTGCCGACACTAGCGAAAGGAACATATGGTGGTGAATGAATTGATAAGCGAACAGAACGTCGATGTAGCCGTGATCGGCGCTGGCCCGTCTGGCGCGGTGGCGGCGGCGCTTCTGAGAAAGCGCGGCCACTCGGTGCTGGTGCTCGAGCGACAGACCTTCCCGCGTTTCTCGATCGGAGAAAGCCTGCTGCCGCAGAGCATGGCCTATCTCGAGGAAGCCGGCATGCTGCAGGCCGTGATCCAGGCAGGATTTCAGTTCAAGAACGGCGCGTGTTTCGTGCGCGGCAACGAGCGCTCCGTGTACGACTTTCGTGAGAAATCCACGCCGGGATGGGGGACCACGTATCAGGTCGAACGCGCTGTTTTCGATCAGATTCTGATCGACTGCGCGATCGATGCCGGCGCCGAGGTTCGTTTCAATCACGAAGTGCGGGCGATGCGCACCGGCGACCGGCCCATGCTCGAGGTCGTCGACGAGCATGGCGCGCCATACCGCGTGCATGCGCGCTTCGTGCTCGATGCAAGCGGTTTCGGTCGGGTTCTGCCACGTCTGCTGAATCTGGAAGCGCCTACGCGCATGGTGGAGCGCAGCGCGCTGTTCACGCACGTGCGGGATCGCATTCCTGCAGGTACGACGGATCGCGACAAGATCGTGATCGGCGTGCATCCGCAGCATGCCGCCGTGTGGTTCTGGATGATTCCGCTAGCGCACGGCAAGACCTCAGTCGGCTGCGTGGCGCAAAGCGATTTCCTCGATGTGCCCGAGGAAGAGCGTGAGCGCGCGCTGCGCGAACTGATCCGCAGCGAACCGACGATCGGCGGCTTGCTCGGTGACGCGGAGTTCTGCATGCCGCCGCGACATATCGGCGGCTACTCCGCCAATGTCGAACGCTTGCACGGTCCGGGCTATGCGCTGCTGGGCAACGCCGGCGAGTTTCTCGATCCGGTGTTCTCTTCGGGCGTGACGATCGCGCTGCGCTCCGCGCATCTGGCGGCCGAAGCACTCGACAAGCAACTCGGCGGCGAGCAGGTGGACTGGCAAACCGCTTTCGACGATCCGCTGCGGCGCGGAATCGACACGTTCAGGGCGTTTGTGGAGCGTTGGTATTCGGGACGTTTGCAGGAACATCATCTTCTACCCGGATCAGAGCACTGGCTTGCGCAAGATGATCAGTGCGGTCCTGGCCGGATATGCCTGGGATCAGAGCAATCCTTTCGTGGCCGATGCGGCGCGTCGTCTCGACACGCTATGGGCGCTGTGCGCCGGCGCGTCGAAGCAGGCGAGCGCGGGCTGAGCGCCAGATATCGTGATCTCGCCGATGTTGCCATCGATGGCGTTGCAACTCTGGCTCGGCATCGCCGTGCTGCTGATTACACCCGGGCCGACCAACACGCTGCTCGCGGCCGCCGGAATGCAATCGGGCGCGCGACGCGCGATGCCGCTGATCATGGCCGAACTGGCCGGTTATCTGGCGTCGATCTCGGCGTGGGGATGGCTGGTCACGCGCATCGCGGACGGATTCGCGTGGGTGCCGCTCTGTCTGCGCATTCTGAGCGTCGGCTACGTCGCGATACTCGCGGTGCGCATGTGGCGGGCATCGGCTCAGGCTGGGCTCGCACACGGCGCTCCGGTGAGCATGAGATCGCTGTTCGTCGCGACGCTTCTCAATCCGAAGGCGATGCTGTTCGCCAGCGCGATTTTCCCGGCGGCGGCTTTTACCGCGTTGGCGGCGTATCTGCCCGCCATGTCGCTGTTTACCCTCGCGCTGCTGCCGGTCGCGCTGGGATGGATCATGCTGGGTGCGGGCCTGGGTCGCGGTCGACGATCCGTTCTCGGCACGCAACGCATGTACCGGATCGCGGCGTTCGTGCTGGGACTGTTTGCGCTGTGGCTGGCGTTGAGCCTGATCCAATAGATCGGCACAGACGGCGGGCCTTGCCCAAGCCGCTGAGCACCTTCTCAAAGAAAGCAAACTGCAAAAAAACCCCCGCCCAAATGGGGTGGGCGGGGTGAGAACCAGTGCCTTGTTTGGACACTGCGGGGTGCTTCAAACCCGCAGCTATTGTTAGTTAAACAGACGATCTTGCGAACCAGTAAACTCTGAACTTCATTTGACGAGCGGCAGGCGCATCAGCAGGGAGTCGTGGTAGGTATCGCCGATCTTGAGCGCCTGCGGTTCCCGCGCATAGACGGTAAAGCCCGCCGATTCGTACAGCCGCAGTGCCGCCGCGTTGTCCGGCGACACTTCCAGCTTGATTTTCTCGACCACGCCGCGCGCGTGCTCGATCACCTGATTGAGCAGGCCCGCCGCCACGCCCGTGCCGCGCGCGATCGGCCGCACGTACATGCCCCACAGAAAGCCCTTGTGCTTCATCTTGACGCCGGTGGGAATCTGCAGGCCCGCGACGCCGGCCAATACTTCTTCCTCGACGAATGCCCCGAACACCGCATGATCGGCAATGCGGGCGCGGAACCAGTCGGGCGTCTGCGCCCGCTCGTCGCGATGATCGGAGCCGAACGATTCGGGATAGCGGCGCAGCACCTCCAGGCGGATTTCGCGGAAGGCTTCGGTATCGTCGGCGGTGAGGCGGCGCAGGGTGAAAGGGGTTTCCTTTTTCATGGCGGCAGGGCACGCGTGGATTGACCAGGCGAACATCATAAACAAGCTGAGGAAATGGCGCTGCAAAGCGTGCCGAATCCGTCCGGGCGCATTTTTGGCGATCTCAGCGCGTGACCGCCTTGCAGACGAACGGTCCGAGCGTGTCCAGCGCGTGGTCGGCGGTCGGCGCGAAAGGCACGTCGAGTTCGCAGGCGCGGCGGCCTTCGGCCGTGTTCCATTGCGCGAGCAGGTGGTTTTTCGGCTTCAGATCGTCGATGAAGGTCAGGCCGTCGTAGCCGATCACGTATTGCTTACCGGTTTCCGAAACGATCGCGCGCGCGCCCGGCGCGAGCGGCCGGCCTTTTTCGTCGACCAGTTTGAGCTGCGCGCCGCTGAAACTGGCGATGGAAAAGCGCGCCAGCACGCCCGCGCGCGCCTGCGGCGACACGTTCAGGTTGGTCGAACTGATCGACATGGTGGCCGGCAGGCGCAGCGGGTCGATCGACAGATGGTTGGCGTCGTAGGCCAGCAGGTTCGGCACCAGCAGATGGCCGGCGCTGTTGGTCGTGCCGATCAGCCGGTTTTCGTGCAGCACCGGCACGTTCGGCACGCCGTTGGTATCGACCACGGCGAAGGCGTCGTCGATGCGGCGGCCCGCCAGCACGTCGCCCGCCATGAAGACGAGCGAGCCGGAACCGTCGAGTTCGGTCGAGGTGCGGCCGCGATTCTGGTAGACCGAACCGATCAGGTCGCCGTAGCGGCTGCGGTAGGTCGCCTGGCCGAGGCCGATGGTATTGGTGTCCTGACGGCCGCCCTGCAACTGCCAGCCGAAGCCGCCTTCGTAATCCGGCGTGCGCGAGAGCGACGCGTTGACCATCGGCGAATGCTGGTCGAAGCCGCCCGAGACGCTGGCGTTCATGTTGCCGCCGAAAGGCATCGACAGCGCGACGAACACGCCCGTGTTCCGCGTGCCGCCGAAGTCGTGATAGACGCTCGCGGCCATCGACACGCGGCTCGCGATGGTCGACGAATACGCTAGCGAGCCGATCCGCGAGCGGCCCGAATACGGATCGTCGACGCCGACATAGGTCGCGCTGACCGACGCCGGCACCGAGCCCATGCGGGAACGGCACGGACACCGTCGCGCGTTCGGTCGAGCGGGCGACCGGCGTGCCTTCGCTGGACGCCAGATCGCCGTAATGGGAGGTGGCGCGCTGCAATTGCATATCGACGGAGACGTACTGCGCGCGATATTGCCAGCCGGCAGTGAACTGCGCGCCGGTGCCGGAGGTCGTCGTGATCGTCGAACCGGCGGCGGGCGTGTCGGTCTGTGAATCGTTTGCGCCGATGGCGTAGTTGTAGGCGTAGGCGGGGATCGATGCCATCACCTTGCCCGTGCTCGCCGCCGTCGACAGGTTCACCACGCCCATGTCGCCCGCGCGGATCAGCCCGCCGATACCCAGATTGACGATGCCGCGCGTCGCTTCCATGTGCGTTTCGAGCGTCAGCAGATCCGTCATGCCGCGCCGCAGCGACGCCGACAGCGACGGCTCGCCGTAGCTCATCGAATCGACGCCGTAGTTGCGGCGCACCAAACCGGCTTCCATCGAGAAATCCATCAGGCCCGGCGCGAGCAGGCGCGAATCCATGTAGAGCGGCACGGTCGTCATGACGTTGCGGCCGAGCGCGTCGCGCGTGACGATGGTCGCCTCGCCCGCGCCCGTCACCGCGGGCACCGCGTTGATGACGAACGGGCCGGACGGCGCGTTGCCGCTGTACTGGCGCACGTTGTTCACGTACAGATCGACGGCGGTCGGCACGGCGCCCGAGCCGGACAGCGTCGGCACCGGATAGGTGACGAGGTCGGGGCGCAGCGAGAAATCGCGCGACACCTGCACGCCGCCAATGCGCACCGGGCGCGTCCACGACAGCGACGAGCTGATGGTGTCGCCGACGCGCGTGGTGATCATCGTGGACGGATCGGAGTGACGCCACGAGGTATCGAGGCGCGTGTAGCCGGTGCGCTCGCCGTAGCGATAGGCCGTGCCGGTATTGCTGAAGGTGCCGCCGGGATAGAAAAAGCGCTCCTCGCTGTAGAGCGCGTAGCGCGATTCGTCCTGCGGCTGGACCGTGAATTCGTAGTTGATGAGCGCGCCGGTGCCGGTCGCCGAGATCGGGCGGCGTTGCGCGGCGTCGCCGAGCGCGTTCGGCACGCGCGAAGATCGCGCCGCCGATCAGATAGAACTGCGCGACCTGCTCGGTCGAGACGCCGTTGATCAGCACTTCGAGATAGAGCACGCCGTCGCTTTTGACGGGCGCGCCGGTGCTTGCAGTCGGCGCATTCGCCGCCGCCGCGATGTCAGGAGCACCCGACGCGGCAGCAGGCGCGCCGGTCTGTGCCGCCCAACCCGCGTGGATCGCGAAACTCAGGGACGCGCCCACCGCCAGCGCCGTTGGCCGAACCCTGGGCCAACGATTGCGCGAGCGTGCATGCGGTATTCCCCGGCCACACGCGGGGCGATCCCTGAGCTTCACGAAACCTTACTTCGCGGACGAAACCACGAGCTTGCTGTCGAGCGTCACATGCGAGGTCACCGGCGTGCCGTTGACGATCGCGTGCACCGTGGCGCTCGATTGTCCCGCTCCCGCCTCGGCGACCGGCCACTGACGCGACGCGTGCGCGAGCGCGTAACCGAGCAGGCCGGGCGCGACTTCCGTCGTGCGGCCGTCGGCCTATTCGATACGGACCTGGCTCAGTTGCGCGTGCGCGGCGTCGTCGTTCGAGGCGCGCAGCATGACGCGCATCGGCGCATCCTTGCCGCCCGCGGCGCCGGGCATCGGCACCTGTTGCAGCGAGAAATCGATCTTCGGCACGGCGGGACCGGCGGGCGTGCCCGCGAATACCGGCACCGAATAGCGCAACTGCATGCGCACGCCAGTGCTGCGCGCGGCTTCCGCTTGCGGAATCTCGTCGACCAGCAGGCGATAGGTTTCCTCGCCCTGCGGCGCGTCGCGGCCGGTGCGCAGAATCCGCACGGTCTGATCGCCGCCAGCGGGAATCGTGATCATCGGCGGGCTCGCGACGATGCCTTTCGCGTCGTCGAGATGATCCTCGTCGAGCGTCTGCGACCAGCCGAATACGCGGACTTGCGCGGTGATCGGCTGATCGCCGCGATTGTGCAGCTCATCACGGCGGCGGGCTGTTCGGCCGACAGATCGACGCGAATCGGCGACACCTGCAAGGAGCCGGCGTGCGCGTGCGCCGCCATTGCGAACGCCACGGCGGCGATCGCGCGCATGAAAACGGTCTTCGACATGACGGGCGTCCTCAGAACGTGACGGTCGCCGAGATGGTCGACGAGTAGGCGCCTGCGGCCGGTGCGGTTTGCGTGGGAACGCGGCCGTAGACGGTCAGCGACTGGCCGCCGCCGCCGCCGTTGCCGGTGCCCGACAGCGTGTCGGTGCCGACCGTGTTGCCCCAGTTCTGGGTGCGTGCCGAATCGCGATACAGGCCGAAATTGACCGTGTTCGATCCGGTGCCGCCCAACAGGCGCGCGTTGATCGCCGTGCCGCTCACCGAGCCGCCGTCGAGGCCGACGTTGTACGCCGTGCCCGAGCTGCAGGTCACGTTGAGCGTCGTCGACTGGTCGATGTTGCTGGTGATGAGGCCGGTCGTACCGAAATCGAGCGGATTCGCGGTGATCGCGCAGTCCGCCTGAATCGTCAACGACACCGTGAAAGTGGTGGTCTTCGGGCTGGCGGCATCCGCCAGCATGGGCGCCGCGCCGGCGAGCGCGATCGCAATCCCCGTCGCCTTGGCCAAAGCCTTGATGCGACGGTTTCTCTCAGTTTGGGTCCGCATTTTTATCTCCGTATGCGTGTCGATGGAATGCCCTGGGGTGCCCTCCGGCCATTCCTGAATCCATTAACGACAGTCGGAAATAAATCCTTAAGGCTTTCGGCGATTAATTTTCGCTAAGTAAATATGACCCGGTAACTATGGGCGCGCCGGATCGCTTTCGGCGTCCCAAAGTGTGTCGCGGCGTGCTTTATAGCGCGGGAAAATTTGCATATTGCTGGATGCCGAATCGCCTGACAGAAGAGGTGAAGGCATGAAAAAGCCGATATCGCGCGGCATTGCGCTGGCTGCGCTGGCCGTTTCCGCGCTCGGCGCGGCGCTGGGCCCGATTCGCGCCTGGGCGACCGAAGGCGGGCTCGGGCGTCCGGTCGCGGGCACGAGCGCGCTGTCCGGCGTGGGCATCGTGCCGCCGGAGCCGATGTGGATCGTGAGCCTCCAGCAGCTCTATATAGACGGGACGATTTCCGGCAACCGGGAAGTGCCGGTCGGCGGGCGGGCATCGCTCGGGCTCGAGGGCAAGGCGTCTTTCACGCTCGCGACGCTGGTGCGTACGTGGGGCGGCTACGGCGGCTGGGATTTCGCGTCGGGCGTCACGCTGCCGTATGTGTGGACGGAGGTGGGCGGCACCTTCGCCATCGGTCAGGGCTCGAAGGCGCTCGGCGATCGCGCGTCGAATCTCTACGACATGTATTTCACGCCGATCGAGGCGGGGTATCACTTCTCGCAGACGGATCACATCGCGCTGAGCTTCAACTTCTGGGCGCCGACCGGCAATTACGAAGCGGGCGCGCTGGCGAATCCGGGCCTCAATACGTGGACCTTCGTGCCGCAGATCGCCTGGACGCATCTGATGCCGAAATACGGCCTCGAATTCGATGCGGTGCTCGGTCTGCAGTTCTACACGCGCAATACCGCCACCGATTATCAGAACGCGCCGCTGCTCACGCTCGATTTGATGGGCCTGAAGAAGTTCGCCAACGGCGTGGGCGTCGGCGTGGTGATGGGCACGGTGCAGCAACTGGGTCACGACAGCGGGCCGACGGCCGACCGGCTGGACGGTTTCGTCGGCCACGACTTCACGCTCGGCCCGATTCTGACCTACGACTGCAAGATCGGCGGCAAGACGCCGCTATCGGCGAGCCTGCGATGGGTGCCATCGATTCAGAGTACTAATCGATTGAAGAGCACGAAGACGTTCCTGGCGACGGCGACGCTGGCGTTCTGAAGTTCTGAAGGAGGCAGGCGGCTCATTTACCACTGCGCGAAACTCTCCCCCGCGCATTGCGGCGCGCGCGCGACACGGGCATCATGCAACGCGTGCTTCCGCGCTGTATCGATCGTTCGACGCATGGTCCGATTCGAATCCGAAACTGAAACGTCGTCGCCGAGCGGTACTATGCGTCGGATCGAAATAACGATCATGACGCCGCTGAACGAAGAACCATGACATCCAAGGGAGAAGACATGCCTTGTTTTAGCCTCAAGCTCGCCTGTTTCCTGTCGCTCGTACTGCTCAACGTGTCGCTCGCGTTCGGCTGCACGCGCACGCTCTATGTCGGCGACAAGGGCCTCGTCATCACGGGCCGCTCGATGGACTGGTCCGAGGACATGCGCTCCAATCTGTGGGTGATGCCCGCGGGCATCGAGCGCGACGGCAACGCGGGGCCGCGTTCCATCAAGTGGAAATCGAAGTACGGCAGCGTGGTGGTGTCGGGCTACGAGATCGGCACCGTCGACGGCATGAACGAGCGCGGCCTCGTGGCGAACGCGCTGTATCTCGCCGAGACCGATTACGGCAAGCCCGATCCGAAACGCGATTCGATGTCGATCAGCCTGTGGGCGCAGTACGCGCTCGACAACTTCGCGACCGTCGCGCAGGCGGTCTACGTGCTGAGCCGCGAGCCGTTCCAGATCATCGCGCCGCCCTTGCCGAACGGCAAACCGCTGACGATTCATCTGTCGCTGTCGGATGCGCGCGGCGATTCCGCGATCCTCGAATACCTCAACGGCAAGTTGATCATCCATCAGAGCAAGAAGTACAAAGTGATGACCAACTCGCCGATCTACGACGATCAGCTCGCCATCGACACGTACTGGAAGAGCGTCGGCGGTTCGGGCTTTTTGCCGGGCACGAATCGCGCGGCGGACCGCTTCGTGCGCGCGTCGTTTCTGCTCGACGCCATTCCGAAGAAGGCCGATCCCGCCTACATGGCGGGCGTGCCGCAGCAGTCGTATGCGTATCAGGCGGTCGCGAGCGTGATGAGCCTGATGCGCTCGGTGAGCGTGCCGCTCGGCATCAGCACGCCGGAGCAGCCGAATCTGTCGTCGACGATCTGGCGCACCGTCTCCGATCAGCAAAACCTCGTCTATTACTTCGATTCGGCGACGCGCCCGGATACCTTCTGGGTCTCGCTCAAGAAGCTCAACCTGAATCCCGGCGCGCCGGTGATGAAGCTGACCATCGACGGCGGACAGGTGTTCTCGGGCGAAACGGCGGCCAACTTCGTGGCGACGCCGTCGTTCACCTTCATGCCGGCCAAAGCGCCTTGATATTGCCTTGATTCGCGGGGCTTCGCCATCGGCCCCTAAAAACGGCGGACATTTGCAGCCGATCGCATCGCGCCGCCGTGTAAACTAGCGGGTTTTTGTCACCGATGGTATCGTGCAAGCCCCCACGCGCACGGCATTCGGCGGTCCGGCGCTCGTTCGCCTGCTGACCCGCCTCGCCGATCTCGATGTACAAGCACCCGCGTCCTCGTTGTCGGACCGTCTGAGCCAGTGGCTCGGCTGGACCGATGCGATCGCGCTGTCGAACGCGCTCGCAGGCGATTCGCCCGCAAGCGCCGGCGCGCGATCCTCTACGAGCGCGGAAGAAGACGCGAGCGCGCAGACGCGTGCGGCGCTGGTGAAAGCCATCGTGCGCGGCGAGCGTGCCGAGGCCGCCGCGCGCGGCCGGCATCGCGCGCCGGTGCAGCCGCCGCCGGACGATGCGCCGGTCGATTTCACGCTGTTCCGTCAGCGCTATCTGTCTTGCAGCAGAGCATGGAAACCGACATCGGCGCATTGCGCGCGCGTCTGCGCGCCGTGCTCGATGCCGTGATGGAACACGCGCTCGCCGCGCGCGAACACACGCTGCTCGCGCAAGTGCCGCTGCTGCTCGGCCAGTATTTCGAGCGTCTGCGCCGCGCGCAGCCCGGTGCACATGACGCGAACGATGATGCGCCTGCATCGAACGCGTGGCTCGATGGTTTTCGCAACGATATGCAGAGCGTGTTGCTCGCAGAACTGGAAGTCCGTTTTCAACCGGTCGAAGGGTTGCTCGCGGCCCTTCGCGCTCGCTAACTGGCACGCCATGCCCCGATATCTTCTGAACGTTGTAGTTTTCCTCGCTGGTCTTGCCGCCGTGCTGGGCATCGCCGTCGGCTATATCGGCTCGAATGCGCTCGCGTTCGCCGTGACCTTGCTGATTGGCGCGTGCTATCTCGCAGGCGTCGCGGAGTTGTATCGCTACGAGCAGACTACGCGCGCGTTCGCGCAGGCGCTCGACGCCTTGCAGACGCCGCCCAGAAGCCTCGCCGTGTGGCTCGACAACGTGCCGCCGAGCCTGCGCAATGCGGTGCGTCTGCGGATCGAGGGCGAACGCAGCGTGATGCCCGCGCCGGCGCTGACGCCGTATCTGATCGGTCTGCTGGTGTTGCTCGGCATGCTCGGCACGCTGCTCGGCATGGTCGTGACGCTGCACGGCACGGGCGCGGCGCTCGAAAGCGCGACCGATCTGTCCGCGATCCGCGCCTCGCTCGCCGCGCCGGTGACGGGTTTGAGCTTCGCGTTCGGCACCTCGATCGCGGGCGTGTCGACCTCGGCGATGCTCGGCTTGCTGTCGGCCTTGAGCCATCGCGAGCGGCTTCAGGCAGTCGGTACGCTCGATGCCCGCATCGCGACGTCGCTGCGCGGCTTCACCGAAACGCATCGTCGCGAGGAATCGTTCCGGCTGATGCAGCGTCAAGCCGACATGATGCCGCGCCTCGCCGATCATCTCGACAAGCTGATGGCCGCCATCGACGCGCGCAGTATCGCCGCGCACGAGCAGCAGCTGGCGAATCAGCAGGCGTTTCACGCGCAGACGGAGACCGCGTACCGGCGGCTGGCGAACTCGGTCGAGTTGTCGCTGAAGCAGAGCGTCGCGGATAGCGCGCGCCGCCAGCGCCGCGTTGCAGCCGATCATGCAGGCGACGATGGACGGCATCGCGCGCGAGACGACGTCGCTGCACGCGAACGTTGAACAGGCGGTGGCGCGTCAGCTCGACGGCTTGTCCAGCGGCTTCGAGGCATCGAAGGCGAAGGTCGCGGATATCTGGGACCGCTCGCTCGACGCGCATCGCCAGTCGAACGAGGCGCTGGTGGGCGAAATGGGCGCGTCGCTGGCGCGCTTCTCCGAGTCGTTCGATACGCGTGCAACGAGTCTCGTCGACGGCGTGTCGTCGCACATGGATACGCTGAACGGCAAGCTCGACGCATCGGTTGCGCGCATCGCCGATGCCAACGGCGCGCAGAGCGAACACATGGCGGCATCGTTCGATCGCTTCGCGCAGGGCTTCGAGCAGCGCGCGGCGCATCTCGCCGATGGCATGTCCACGCAGATTCGCGCGATGAACGAAGCGCTGGAGTCGTCGGTTGCGCGCATTGCCGAGGCGAACGGCGCGCAGAGCGAACATATGGCGGCATCGTTCGATCGCTTTGCGCAGGGCTTCGAGTAGCGTTCGGCCTCGCTCGTCGACGATGTATCGGTGAAGGCCGCGAGCGTCGCGGACGCGCAGGCGCAATCGATCGAGCGCATCGCACAGACCTTCGACGCGCGCGCCACGACTATGATCGACGGTATCGCCGCGTGTCTCGAACAGGCATCGTCGAATCTGAACGATGTCTGGCGCGACGCGCTCGCGCAGCAGAAAACCGCCTTGAACGGCGCGTCTGCGCATTTCGAACGGCAGGCCGCATCGTTCGTGACCTCGCTCGACGGCGCGCATGCCGACTTGCGCGCGCAGCTCGAAGCCGGCAACGAAGCGCGTCTCGCCGCCTGGACCGACGCGCTTGGCGCGCTGGCCTCGACCTTGCGCGACGAATGGCAAGCGGTCAGCACGGTCGCCGCGACGCAGCAGCAGGCCATTTGCGATGCGCTGGCCCAGACCGCCAGCGATGTCTCCGCGCGCACCGAAGCGCACGCGAACGCGACCATCGCGCAGATCGAAGGGCTGGTGCAGCGCGCGTCGGAAGCGCCGATTGCGGCGGCGGAAGTCATCGGCGAACTGCGCCAGCAACTCTCCGATTCGATGGTCCGCGACACCGCCATGCTCGACGAACGCGCGCGTCTGCTGTCGACGCTCGACACGCTGCTCGACGCGGTCAATCTCGCGTCGAGCGAACAGCGCGCGGCGGTCGATGCGCTCGTCACCGGCTCGGCCGATCTGCTCGAACGCGTCGGCACGCAATTCACGACGAAGTTCGAAACCGAAACCGCCAAGCTCGACGCCATGAGCGCGCACGTGAGCGGCAGCGCGGTGGAAGTCGCGAGCCTGTCGGATGCGTTCGGCGCGGCGGTGCAGGCGTTCGGCGCATCGAACGAAACGCTCGTGACGCAATTGCAGCGTATCGAGGCGGCGCTCGACAAGTCGCTCGCGCGCAGCGATGAACAGTTGGCGTATTACGTCGCGCAGGCGCGCGAGGTGATCGACCTGAGCATGATGTCGCAGAAGCAGATCGTCGAGGACTTGCAGCAACTCGCCGAACAGCGCGCGATGTCGGGAGCGAAGGCCGCATGAACGAGGAATTCGACGGCCACGCCGAATCCTCCGCGCCGGTCTGGGCCGCGTTCGCCGATCTGATGTCGGTGCTGCTCGGCGCGTTCGTGCTGATTCTGGTCGGCGTGATCGGCGTGCAGTTGCAGCTTTCGACGAAGCTCGAACAGGCGGTCAAGCAGCAGCAGGAAGAAGCGCTGCGCCGCAAGACGCTCGAACAGGCGATCGCCGGGCCGCTCGCGTCGGGGCGCGTGACGCTGGTCAACGGGCGCATCGGCATCGCGGGCAATATGCTGTTCGCGTTGAACTCGGATCAGTTGCAGCCGCAAGGGCGCGACGTGCTGAAGAGTCTCGCCGGTCCGCTGTCGGCGTATCTCGGCTCGCACGATCAGATCATGATGGTGAGCGGCTTCGCCGACGATCAGCAGGTGCACGAAAACAATCGCCGATTCGCGGGACAACTGGGAACTGTCGGCCAAGCGCGCACTGACCGTCACGCGCGCGTTGATCGATGCGGGCGTACCGCCGGCATCGGTCTTCGCGGCGGCGTTCGGCTCCGAGCAGCCGGTGAGTTCGAACAAGGACGAGGAAGGGCGCGCGAAGAACCGTCGCGTGGAAATATCGGCGGTGCCGCGTCCGACGAGTTCGGTGGCCAAGCCGCATGACTGATCGCATCGATATCGTGATGAGGGCGCACACGCAGCTCGACGCCTGGCGCGCGCGCGGCGACGATGCGATGGATCGCATGCGTTTTCGCGTGATCGAAGCGCTGGCGCGACGGGCATCGTCGCATGAAGGCGAAGCGCGTCGCGTGCTGGATGCGCGCCTGTCGTCCTTGCTCGACGACTACGCGCGCGATGTCGAACGCGCGGGTGCGTCTGTCGAACCGGAATCGCGTGCGTTGGAAAGTCCGTTTGCGGGCTTGCTGCAAGCGCTCTCGGAGCGCGCCGCGAATCATGCGGTGCCCGCCGAATTGCTCGATTATCTGCGCGGCGTGTGGTCCAAGGTCAGCGCGGAAAAGCGCGTGCGCGAATCGCTCGCGCAAGTGCCGAAGAACGCGGGGCCGCTCAATTCGAGCAGCCTCGTGCATCGCTTGCTTGCGGTGATGCAGGATGTGTCGCCGGAATATTTGCAGTACTTTCTTGGCTATCTCGACTCGCTGGCGTGGCTCGAGGAGATGGCCTGGCCGCAGCGGGAAGCGCCGCGCGCCGTCGTGGCGAAGAAGACGAGGCGCGGCAAGGCGCGTTAGCCCAGCCACCCCTTGATCGACCCCGCCATCTTCTCCGTCGAAATCCCGTAGCGGTCATGCAAGGTCGGCAGCGCGCTCGCATCGAGGAACGCATCGGGCAACGCGATCTGCCGATACGCGCACGATACGCCGGCGCTCAGCAGCGTCGTCGCGACCGCTTCGCCAAGACTGCCGATCACCGTATGATTCTCCGCGACCACGACCATGCGGCCCGAGCGCTTCGCCTCGCGGATGATCGCCTCCGTGTCGAGCGGCTTGATGGTCGGCACGTCCATCACCGCGACATCCACTTTGTCGGCTTCGAGCGCCTTGGCGGTTTCGAGTGCGCGCATCGTCATCAGGCCCGATGAGATGATCAGCACGTCGCGGCCGTCGCGCAGCATCTTGGCGCGGCCGAGTTCGAACTGGTAGTCGTATTCGTCGAGCACGGCGGGCACGTTGCCGCGCAGCAGGCGCGCATACACCGGGCCTTTGTGCGCGGCAATCGCGGGCACCATCTGCTCGATATCGAGCGCATCGCACGGATCGATCACGGTCATGTTGGGCATCGTGCGCATCAGCGCGAGATCTTCCGCCGCCTGATGGCTCGGGCCATAACCCGTCGTGAGTCCCGGCAAGGCCGCGACGATCTTCACGTCGAGGTTGTCTTCCGCGATCGTCTGATGGATGACGTCGTACGCGCGCCGCGTCGCGAAGACCGCGTAGGTCGTGACGAACGGCTGCGCGCCTTCGTGCGCGAAGCCCGCCGCCGCGCCCATCAGCAACTGCTCGGCCATGCCCATCTGATAGAACCGCTCGGGGAATTCCTTCGCGAAGATATGCAGGTCGGTGTACTTGCCGAGATCGGCCGTCATGCCGATGATGTCGCTTTTCGTGCGCGCCAGTTCCGCGAGCGCGTGGCCGAACGGCGCGGATCGCGTGACCTGTCCTTCGCCCGCGATGGAGGCGATCATCGCCGATGTCTTGAGGCGCGTGCTCATGCCTGTCTCCCTTGTTCGTGTCCTTGTTGCAATGCGTCCAGCGCCAGCTTCCATTCGTGCGGATCGACGCGGATAAAGTGGTTCTTCTCGCGCTGTTCGAGGAACGGCACGCCGCAGCCCATCTTCGTATCGCACACGATGATGCGCGGCTTCGCGTCCTTCAGGTTTCGCGCGTTATCGAAGGCCTGCTTCACGGCGTCGATATCGTTGCCGTTCACGCGCTGCGTGTACCAGCCGAAGGCTTCGAGCTTCTCCACCAGCGGCTCGAAGGCCATGATCTGCGTCGACGGGCCGTCGGCCTGCTGATTGTTGACGTCGATCATCGCGATGAGGTTGTCGAGCTTCCAATGCGCGGCGGACATCAGGCCTTCCCAGACCGCGCCTTCGTCGAGTTCGCCATCGGAAAAAAGCGTGTAGACGAAGGACTTCGAGCCTTTGCGCTTCAGGCCAAGGCAGCGGCCCACGGCGATCGTCAAACCCTGGCCGAGCGAGCCGCCCGACATTTCCATGCCGGGCGTGTAGCTGGCCATGCCGGACATCGGCAGACGGCTGTCGTCGCTGCCGTAGGTTTCTAGTTCTTCCGGCGGCAGAATGCCCGCTTCGAACAGCGCCGCGTACAGCGCGATCGCGTAATGGCCGTTCGAGAGCAGGAAGCGGTCGCGGCCTTCCCATTCGGGATCGGCGGCGCGGTAATTCATCGCGCCGAAGTAGGCGACGGCCAGCACGTCGGCGATATCGAGCGCCTGCCCGATATAGCCCTGACCTTGTACTTCGCCCATCAAGAGCGCGTTGCGGCGAATGCGATAGGCGCGCTCGGCGAGCGTCACCTCCTCGAGGACGGGAGTGCTCATGTGCGTTGTCTCCTTTTGAAAAAGCGTGTTAGCGATTGACGGTTTTGGCCGGCACGAAGAACACCAGCACCGCGCCCAGCACGACCGCCGCCGAGATGAAGATCAGCCCGGCCGTGGATTTGCCCGTGAAGTCGTTGAGCCAGCCGACGATGGCCGGCGAGAAAAATCCCGCGAGATTGGCGAAGCAGTTGACCGCTGCGATACCTGCCGCCGCCGACATGCCGCCGAGCACGGCGGTCGGCAAGGCCCAGAACAGCGACGACGACGCGAGGATGCCCGCCGCCGCCACGCTCAGGCAGACGATCGACGCGCCCACGCTGCCCAACATCGGCAAAGTGGCGAAACCAGCGGCGGAAACGAGCATCGGAATGGCGAGATGCAGGCGGCGTTCGCGTCGCTTGTCGGCGCTCGAACCGAGCAGCGGCAGCGCGACGATGGCGCAGACATACGGAATCGCGGTCAGCAGGCCGACCCACAGCGGGTCCGCCACGCCGGTGCGCCGCACGATGGTCGGCAGCCAGAACGTGAGGCCGTATTGCCCGAACACGACGCAAAAGTAGATCGACGCCATCAGCCACAAACGACGATCGCCGATGAAGGATTTGATCGACACGTGCTCCACTTTCTGCGCGTTGTCTTTCTCGACGTTGCGCTTGAGCAGAGCCTTCTCGTCGTCGATGAGGCACTTGGCGCTGGCGATGCCGTTGTCGAGATAGAAGATAATCGCGAAACCCAGCACCAGCGACGGCAGCGCTTCGAGCATGAACAGCCACTTCCATCCGGCGAGACCGTTGACATCGTGGAACGCGTGCAGGATCCAGCCCGACAGCGGACCGCCGACGATACCCGCGAGCGGAATCGCCATGAAGAACATCGACAGCGCCTTGGCGCGGCGCGTGGCCGGAAACCAGTAGGTGAGATAGAGGATCACGCCCGGCGCGAAACCCGCTTCGGCGACGCCGAGCAAAAAGCGCAGGATATAAAACACCGTCGGCGATTTCACGAACATGAAGCTCGCCGAAATCAATGCCCACGTCAGCATGATGCGCGCGAGCCAGTTACGCGCTCCGACCTTGTGAAGCACGATATTACTCTGTACTTCGAACAAAAAATAGCCGAGGAAGAAAATGCCCGCGCCGATGCCGTACACCGTCTCCGAGAAGCGCAGATCGTTGAGCATCTGCAACTTCGCGAAGCCGACATTGACGCGATCCAGATACGCGCCGAGATAACACAGCATCAGAAAGGGGATGAGGCGGCGCGCGACCTTCGCATACGTCTTCGCTTCGAAGCTCGCGGCTGCATCGTCGGGCGGCGCGAATTCGGCCGTGCTCGCCGTCGTGGCCAGTGGATGTTTCATGATCCTGTCTCCGTGATCGCCCCGGGTTCGCCCGGGTGCTTGACTGTGTCGATCGCTTTGCCGATCGCTATGCCGATCGATCAATGAATCAGCATGCCGCCGTTGACGTCGAGCGTGATGCCCGTCAGATACGTCGACAGACCGCTGGCGAGAAAGAGGCACGCATTGGCGATATCGTTCGCCTCGCCGAGCTGGCCGAGCGGAATGCCCTTGATGATGTCCGCGCGCATTTCCGGCGTGAGCTTGTCGCCGGTGATATCGGTTTGAATCAGGCCCGGCGTGATCGAATTCACGCGGATATGGTCGCCGCCGAACTCGCGCGCCATTGCTTTCGCGAGCCCGAGCACGCCAGCCTTGGCCGCGCTGTAATGCGGTCCGCCGAAGATGCCGCCGCCGCGTTGAGCCGACACCGACGACATGCACACGATGCTGCCGCCTTGCTGCTTTTTCATCTGCGGAATCACGGCTTGCGACATGTAGAGCGTGCCGCGCAGACTGACGTCGACCACGGCGTCGAAGTTTTCGGCGGCGATCTCCAGCGTCTTGATCGGCTGCGTGATGCCCGCGTTGTTGATCAGCGCGTCGATGCGTCCGTACTTGTCGATGACCGCCTGCGCGGCGGCGACGCACGCGGCCTTGTCGGTGACGTCGCAGGCGAGGCCGAGGTGGCCCGCGCCGAGATCGGCGGCGGCTTTTTCGGCGTCTTCCAGACGCAGATCGAGGATCGCGACACGCGCGCCTTGCGCGGCCATCGCCTTCGCGGTGGCTTTGCCGATGCCGCGCCCGTGACGATGACCACTTGATTCTCGAGCAACATGTCGTGTCTCCGTTGATTGATTGGTTGGTGTAGGCACAGTGTGGACCGCGCGCACCTGAGCATCAACGGAGTTTGGCTCAGCTATGGCTGAGAAATTTTCAGCTATCGAGGGTTATCCCTTGGGCCGGCTCGGAAGCTGCTCGTCCATCCACGCGAGAAACTTCGCCACGCGCGGCAAGCCCGCGTTTTGCGGCGGATAGACGAGATGATGCGCGCCCACTTCGACCGCGTGTTCCGGGCCGAACACGGGCACCAGCGTGCCGCGTTGCAGATGCACCGACGCGAGCATGGTGCTTTCCAGCGCGATGCCATGCCCGAGCGCGGCCGCTTCGAGCGACATATACGAGCGATCGAAGGAAAAATCGAACAGCTTGTGGCGCACCGCGACGCCGAACTTGCCGAACCATTGCTGCCACTGCACGAGCGGCGATTCGGAAAAGATCAAACGCCGTTCGAGCAGATCGTGCGGCGTCTTCACCTGGCATCGTTCGAGAAAGGCGGGCGAGGCAAGCGGCGCGATGGTCTCGTGCCGCAGCGTCTTTACTTCGACATCGTTCCAGTGCGCATAGCCGTGACGCACGTCGATATCGTAATAACCGCTGGTGAGCGAGATATCCTCGTACGAGCACGCGAGAGGTTGATCTGGATATCGTTTGCTTCCTGGAACGCGGCGAGACGCGGCAACAGCCACATAAAGCCGAAGCTCGGGCCCGAATGAATCCGCAAGATCTCGACCGAGGTTTCGCTCGACGCGCGTTCGGTCGCGCGATTGAGTTCGGTGACATCGGACAGATATTGCGTGCCGGTCGGCGTGAGTACCAACCCGCGCCCGAGCCGCGTAAACAGCGGCCGTCCGACGATGCTCTCCAGATTCGCCAGTTGATGGCTGACCGCCGACGGCGTGAGGCCGAGTTCGTCGGCCGCGCGATTGACGCTTTTGGTTCGCGCGACGCTTTCGAACGCGATGATGGATTTGAGCGGAGGCAGGCGCATGAACGAAGCCCGACGATTACGCCGCCGCCGAGTTCAACGCATTGATCAGCGCGAGCGGATCGTACGGCTTGCGCAACTGAATGGCATGGGGCAGGGCGCGCCGTTCGGCGTCGCTCAGGACGAGATCGTAGCCGGTGACGAACACCACGCCGAGCGCGGGCTTCTCCTTGCACGCGGCGATCGCGAGTTGCACGCCCGATTGCCCCGCGAGATCGACATCGGTCAGCAGCAGATCGAAACGCTGATTGCGCAGCAGCGCGAGCGCTTCGTCGACGCTGGCCGCTTCTTCGGTCAGATCGAGCCCGAAGGTGCGCAGCAGTTCGGCGCTGCTGGCGCGGACCATCTCGTTGTCTTCGACGAACAGCACGCGCATATGCGAGAACGCGTCGTCCTGCGGCGCTTTCGATACGACGGGCACGTCTTCCGGCGCGGCTTCCGGCGCGCTGTCCTTCGCCTGCTGCGTAATCACGAGCCGCACCTTGCGCGCCAACGCTTCGTGCGTATAGGGCTTGCTCAACAGATCGATGCCTTCGTCGAGCCGTCCCGCATGCACGATGGCGTTATCCGTATAGCCCGAAGTGAACAGCACCGCGATGCCCGGCACGCACTCGCGTGCCTTGCGCGCGAGTTCGGTGCTGCGCAGCGGGCCGGGCATCACGACATCGGTGAAGAGCAGATCGACCGGCACGCCGCTTTCGACGATGGCCAGCGCGCTTTGCGCATCCTTCGCGCGCAGCACGCGATAGCCGAGATCCGCGAGAAGCGCGACCACGGTCGCGCGCACTTCCTCGTCGTCCTCGACCACGAGGATGGTTTCGCTGCCGCCCTTGGCGGGACCGGCGTCGATATCGGTTTCGAGGTCTTCTTCCTCGCGCGCGCGGCAGATAGATGCGCACCGTGGTGCCGTGGCCTTCCTCGCTGTAGACCTTCACATGGCCGCCGGATTGCTTGACGAAGCCGTACACCATCGATAGCCCGAGGCCTGTGCCTTGCCCTTCGCGGCTTGGTCGTGAAGAACGGCTGCTCGAAGGCGCGCTCCAGCACTTCGGGCGACATGCCCGAGCCCGTGTCCGTCACCGCGACCATCACGTACTGGCCCGGCGTGACCTCGGCGTTGCGCAGCGCGTAGGCTTCGTCGAGCGAGGCGTTGCCCGCTTCGATGGTCAGCTTGCCGTGGCCGGTCATCGCATCGCGCGCGTTGATGGCGAGATTGAGCAGCGCGTTCTCGACCTGAAACGGATCGACCAGCGTATTCCACAGGCCGCCCGAAACGATGGTTTCGATCTCGATGCCGTCGCCGAGCGCGCGGCGGAACATATCGTCGAGACCGCGCACGAAGCGGCCGAGGTCCACCACCTTCGGCGCGAGCGGCTGACGTCTGCCGAACGCGAGCAGTTGCGAGGCGAGATTCGCGCCGCGCGCCACGCCCGCCAACGCGCTCTTCACGCGCTGCTCGGACTTCTCCTGTCCGGCGACATCCTTCGCCAGCAGTTGCAGATTGCCGCCGATCACCTGCAGCAGATTGTTGAAGTCGTGCGCGACGCCGCCAGTCAGCTTGCCGATCGCTTCCATCTTCTGCGCCATGCGCAGCGCTTCCTCGGCGTGACGCAAAGCATCGGCGGTTTCGCGGTCGGCGGTGACGTCGCGGCCCACGCCGTGAATGCGCCGCGTCTTCGGATCGAAGGACAGATTCCACGCGATCCAGCGCCAGCCCCCTGATCGACGCGACCGAGCCGGCATTCGTAACGCACCGGCTGCCCGCTGCGGCGCAGCTTGTCGAATTCCGCCGATACCGCGACGGCATCGTCGGCATGGACGAGATCGAGCATCGTGCGCGCGTGCAGACGTTCGAGGTCCATGCCGAGCACTGTCGACCACGACGGGCTCACGCGCAACAGCGCGCCGTCGTAGCTCGTCACGCAGAACAGGTCTTCGCTCAGTTCCCACAGCCGGTCGTGATCCGCAACGGCATCGGCGACGCGCCGCTCCAGCGTTTCGTTCAGATCGCGCAGCGCGGCTTGCGCCTTCGAACGCGCGCCGATTTCATCCTGCGCCGCCTGAAACAGCCGCGCATTGTCGATGGCAATCGCCGCCTGCGCCGCGATGCCCTTGACGATGCGCTCGGCGCGCTCGTCGAACACGCCCGCCTCCGGATGCCCGAAGAACAGCCCGCCGAGCACTTCGCCGTCGCGCGAAAGCACCGGCGACGCCAGATAGCTGCACACCGCGAGATGACCCTTCGGCATGCCGTGATGCGGCGGATTGCGCCCGTAGCGCGGGTCTTTGGTGATGTCGTCCGAACGCACGATGCCGGTGCCTTCGAAGGTCGGCGCGAACACTTCGGTGTTGCGCGGCATCGGAAAGCTGGCGAAGGTGTCCTTCGGCACGCCCGAGAGCGTATAGAGCGTGTAGCGGCCGCCGGCTTTGTCGAGCACGTTGTAGAAGAACGTGCCGAAAGACGCGCCGGTCAGTTCGGTCGCGGCATCGACGACGACCTGCACCGCGCGCGACAGATCGAGTTCGCCAGCCACCGCCGTGCCCACGCGATTGAGCACTTCGAGCATGCGCGATTCGTCGCGCAGCTTCTGCTCCGTTTCGCGCCGCAGCCGCGCGAGCCGCAGATTGCTCGCCACGCGCGCCAGCAGTTCGCGCGCGGAGAAGGGCTTGGTGAGATAGTCGTCCGCGCCCGCGTCGAGACCGCCCACGCGCGCTTCCTCGCCCGCGCGCGCCGACAGCAGCACGACCGGCGTCTCGCGCAGGGCGTCGTCGTCGCGCACGGCGCGCAGCAGGCCGAAGCCGTCGAGACGCGGCATCATCACGTCGGACACGATGACGTCGGGCGGCAGCGCGCGCCAGGTCGAGCGCGGCCGCGCCATCGGCGGCGACGCTGACGTCGTGGCCCGCCGTCGGCGCATGTAGTCGCGCAGATCGGCGTTGTCGTCGACGATCAGCACGCGGCCGGGCGCGTCTTCGGCGAGATTCGCGTCCAGATCGGCTTCATTGGGATCGATGGACGCGGCGGGCGCGGCTTCGTCGGCGTCGGGAATCCAGCGCAGCGCGGCATCGACATAGGAATGCGCGCGGCTGCTGGCGCGGGCGAGCGGCGCGTCCGGTTTCGTCTCATGCGATGCCGCCGCCGGCAGCGTCACGGTGAAACACGCGCCCGCACCGGGCTCGCTCGATACCGCGATCGCGCCGCCGTGCAGCTTGACGAGTTCCTGCACCATCGCAAGGCCGATGCGGCTGCCTTCCACCGAACGCCCGGTCGCGCCCGCGACGCGATGAAAACGCTCGAACACGCGCGCGAGTTCATCCTCGGGAATGCCGATGCCGGTATCGCGCACGTTCATCTCGATGCCGTCGTCCGCATCGACTGCCAGCGCAATGCCGATCGCGCCTTCGAAGGTGAACTTGAACGCGTTCGACAGCAGGTTCATCACGACCTTTTCCCACATGTCGCGATCGATTCCGGCAATCACCGGCGTCGACGGAATATCGATCAGCAACTGCAATCCCGCCGACTCGATCGCCGAGTGGAACAGCGACGCGAGTTCGGCGGTGAAGGCGGCGATATCCGTCGGCTGCCGATGAATCTCGATGCGCCCGGCCTCGATCCGCGAAAAGTCGAGCAGCGCGTTGACGAGCTTGAGCAGACGCAGACCGTTGCGCTGCATGATCTCGATAAGCCGCGCGTCTTCCTCGCCGACGCGCTGCGGATTGGCGAGCAGCGCTTCCATCGGGCCGAGCATCAGCGTGAGCGGCGTGCGGAACTCGTGGCTGATATTGGAGAAGAACGTGGTCTTGGCGCGATCGATTTCGGCGAGCGCTTCGGCGCGGCGGCGTTCCTCGTCGTAGGCGTGCGCATGGCCGATGGCCGCGCCGATCTGCCCGGCGACCAGATTCAGGAACGCGCGATAACCGTCGTCGAAGAGGCGATACGGATTGAGCGCCGCGATCAGCACGCCGGCGCGCCCGGTTTCGCCCGACGGCGCGCTCGGCAGCACGATGGCGGAAGTCGGCTGCGCGTTCCATCCGCCGGTCGGCAGCGCTTCGTCGAAGCGCTCGCCGAGCGTGTCGACGATGCGCGGCTGGCCGTCGCGCAGCGTGTCGAATACCGGCCACGGCGCGGCGTGCGTCGCGTGCAGCGTAAGCGGCGCGGCGGCGTGGCCCGGCTCGATGCCGCAGGCGCCGGTCAGCGTGGCGGTTTCATCGCCGGATTCGGCGGCGTAGAGCAGCGCGAACGGCACATCGCGCGGGGACTTGCCGAGCGCCTGGATCGACCGCGTGCTGGCGTCGCGCCAGGTGCGCGCATCGACGGCGGAGGTGGCGAGTTCGCGCAGCACCAGCATTTGCCGCTCGCCGCGCACGCGCTGCGTATCGTCGCTATTGGCGCAGATGATGCCGGCGGGCGCGCCGTCGTCGTCGTCGGGAATCGGGCTGTAGGAGAAGGTGTAATACGTCTCTTCGGGAAAGCCGTTGCGTTCCATGATGAGCAGCTTCTGCTCGACGAAGGTGCCTTCGGTGCCGGCAAGCGCGATGTCCAGCAGCGGGCCGATATCGTCCCAGATTTCGCGCCACACGACCGACGTCGGCTGGCCGAGCGCCCGCGGATGCTTGCCGCCGATGATCGAGCGGTACGCGTCGTTGTAGAAGAACAGCAGCTCCGGACCCCAGCCGACCCAGATCGGCTGGCGCGAGGTCAGCACGATGCGCACGGCCGTCTTGAGACTCTGCGGCCAGTGTTGCGGCGCGCCGAGCGAAGTCCGCGTCCAGTCGAAGCCGCGGATGAGCGCGCCCATTTCGCCGCCGCCCGCGAGAAAGCTCGGCATGGCCGCGTGTGGGCCGCCTGTCCTCGTCTCCGGAATCGACTGGTCAGCTTTCATGGACGCTTTTTCTCCTCGCGGCTTTTCTCGTGCATCGCCGGGGCGATGACGCGCGCGTTCTCTCAGGTATCGGTATTTCGCCGCCGGAAACGGCAGCGCCGGAAACGGCAGCGCCGGAAACGGCAGCGCAGGATGTAGGCGGATTCTCGCACGGAAACGGCGTTCGCCTCGGATCGCCGGTTCCGCGCGCGTCCGTGCCGGGTCAACGCGTTTTAGTGTGCGGCGACCGGATCGAGGCCGGTGGCGCGCACCGTATCCTGCACGTCGGGCGATGCGAGATAGCGCAGCAACGCGCGCGCCTCGTCGGGATGTTTCGCGCCGACCGGAATGCCGGCCGCGAAGCGCGTCACCGATTGCACCGATTCCGGCACCCGGCCGACGAACTCCGCGCCTTTCACCGGCAGCAGTTCGCTCACTTGCTGAAAGCCGATTTCGTACTCGCCGTTCGCCACCACCGACGCAACCGGAATCTTCGGCACCATCTTCGCCTTGGGCCGCACCTGATCCTCGATGCCGAGCTTCTTAAACATCTCGTTCTGGATATAGACGCCGCTCGCGCTATCCGAATAGGCGATCGACTTCGCGTGCAGCAGCGTCTCGCGCAGCGCCGCTTCGCTGCCGATATCGGGCTTCGGCGCGCCCGCTTTCACCGACATGCCGATACGCGAATCCGCCAGTTCCACGCGCGAATTGGCCGCGACCTTGCCCTGCTTGATCAGATCGTCGAGCGCGTAGCCGACCATGATGACGACATCGGCCGCTTCGCCGCGCGCCAACCGGTTCGGGATGGCTTCGGGCGCGTGGCCCATCGACGGCCCGAGCGCGGTGTCGAGCGTATCGCCGGTTTGCGCGCTGAACTTCGGCCCGAGGATTTTGTAGGCGGCGGTGAATCCGCCCGAACTCATCACATGCAATTCGACCGCGTGCGATGCGACCGGCAACGTCGCCGAGGCAGCAACGAAACTGAAGGCGGCAAGCTTGCTGAAGAGGGACTTCAACGGAGATCGTGCCATGCGGAGCGCTCTGATTGACATAAGTTTTTGCACTATAGCGGATCGAATCCGATATCGTTCCCGTCCCCTCGATTTTCGAAGCGATGCGCTTTGCGAAACAGCCTTCTTCAAATCGTTCATTGTTCCAGGCAATGAGACCGGGTTAATGTCTCAGGCGTCATTGAACGCCGTTCGATTTGCTAACGATCGATGCACGGCCTGAATCGGATTTATCGCAAAAGAGAAACACGTCCCATGAATGAGCAAACTAACCAGAACGCCATGACGCTGGAAGAAGCGGAAACGAAGCTTCGAGCGGAGTTGGCGCAACGGCCGGATTCGGTCGCGGCCATGAACAATCTGGCGCTCGTGCTGCGTCGGCAGAGCCGAGCGGCCGAGGCCGAGCCGCTGCTGCGTCAGGCCATGGCATTGCAGCCGGAATCCGCCGAAGTGTCGCTGAATCTCACGCTCGTCTTGCTCGATCTCGGGCGCTTCGCCGAAGCGGAAGAGACGGCGCGGCGCACGCTCGCGATTCGTCCGGATATGGCGTTCGCGCGTCTGCTGCTCGGCGGCGCGTTGAGGTCGCAGGAGCGGATCGCACCCGCCGAAGACGCGTTCAGACAAGCGCTCGTCGATCATCCCGATATGCCCGAAGCGCTGTGCGCGCTGGCCGATGTGCTGCGCATCCAGAATCGCTTGAGCGAGGCTGAAACGGCGTTGCGGCGCTGTATAGAAGTTCGGCCGGAGATGGTGGAAGCGCATCTCGGCCTGGGCGACGTGCTCTTCGCCGCCAACCGTCTGCGCGACGCCGACGCGATGTTCGAGCGGGCGCTGGAATTGCACCCCGGCTGCGCCGAAGCGTATTGCGGTCTCGGCAATGTCTCGCAGCGCCGCTTCGATCTGCCCACCGCCGAGTTGCAGTTCAGGCGAGCGCTGGCGTTGCGTCCGGTCTTTTTCGAAGCGAGTCGCGGTCTGGGCAACGCGCTGCTCGACATGGGGCGTCTGGACGAAGCGGAAGCCGCGATCAGGCAAGGGCTCGCGCTGCGTCCGGACGATGAAGTGTCCAACGGTATGCTGAACTTCGTCCTCAACTGTCGCGCCGGCGAGAAGCAGGGCGTGCAGTCCAGCTTCAACGTGTTGCAGGCCGCGTCCAAAGACGCGTAATCTCGCGGCCGAGCGCCGCACCACGGGCGCAACGCCCGCTTCACCTCAGCTCGCGCGGTACGCTAATTGCTGTTCCCTCCGGACATTCACGGAGTAGACATATGGCAGCAGCGTGCCGCCCCGAGCGCCCCGATTCCCTTCCTTTTTCCCCGTTCATCGCGCCCCATGCGACGGCGCGACGCCGCGCTCGTCCGCGTGTTTTTCGTCCGGCTCGGCATTGCTGAGCGCTCTTCGTCCGACTCGTTCCAACCCATGCCGAAATCCACGCCCATCTCCGAAGGCTCGATCTATGAAGGCTTCGATATCTATGCGTCCTATGTCGTCAATGCGACGGGCATGCACGTCGGCACGTTGAAGGTGGTGAGAAAGCGCGACAAGCGCCAGCTCTATCCGTTCGATGGCTGCGAGACCATCGGCCCGTTCGAATCCAGCGAGGATGCGCGACGCGCCGCGCAGGCGCTCGGACAACGGCTCGTCGAAGCGGATATCGTCAATCCCGAGCCATAAGCGGGCGATGCGGCAAGAAGCCCCGCAACATCGGCGGCGCACGCGGCAATAACACCCGGAAGTTCGGGGAAAACCCCAGCGTTTCGATCGTCCTAGGACATGCGGTTCGAGTGTCATGCGTCTGTATCGTGGATTCATGGAGGTGTCGTGCCTGATGAATCCGTGAGGCGCGGCACCGGATCACTGACGCATCCGGAAGACGATCATGAGCGACGTGAAAGCAATCCCGACCCAGGCGGAGCCCGGCTCCTTCGATGCGCCCGCGCGCGGACCGCTCAAGCGCGCGGTCGCCGCATCGGCAATAGGCAATGCCACCGAGTGGTTCGATTACGGCATCTACAGCTACGGCCTCACGTATATTTCGGCCGCGCTGTTTCCCGGCAGCACCGCGCAGGCGACGCTGTTCGCGCTCGCCACCTTCGCGATCTCGTTTCTCGTGCGTCCGCTGGGCGGCCTGTTCTGGGGACCGCTCGGCGACCGGCTCGGGCGCAAGCACGTGCTCGCGCTGACCATCGTCATCATGTCGCTGGCGACGCTCGCGGTCGGGCTGTTGCCGTCGTATGCGAGCATCGGCGTGTGGGCGCCGGTATCGCTCGTCGTGCTGCGGATGATTCAGGGCTTCTCGACCGGCGGCGAATACGGCGGGGCGGCGACCTTCATGGCCGAATACGCGCCCGATCACAAGCGCGGCTTCTGCGGGAGCTTTCTCGAATTCGGCACGCTCGCGGGCTTTTCGCTCGGCGCGCTGCTGATGCTCGCCTGCTCCGTCACGCTCGGCCAGGACGCGATGCACGCCTGGGGCTGGCGTCTGCCGTTCCTCGTGGCCGCGCCGCTCGGCTTGATCGGTCTGTATCTGCGTTCGAAGATGGAAAACACGCCGGTGTTCCGCGAATGCGCCGAAGCGGCGGAGCGCAGGCAGGAGGACGTTCCGGGCGTCTCGCTGGGCGAACTGTTCGCGAATTACTGGCGTCCGCTGCTGCAACTCGGCGGGCTGGTGGTGGCGCTCAATGTCGTCAATTACGTGCTGCTCGCCTATATGCCGACCTTCATGAAGAAGGAACTCGGCATGAGCGAAAACCTGTCGCTGTTGCTGCCGCTGATCGGCATGCTGTCGATGATGGTGCTGCTGCCGTTCTCCGGCGCGCTGTCGGATCGCATCGGACGCAAGCGCGTGTGGTGGCTGTCGCCCGTCGGCCTGTTCGTCGCAGCCGTACCGATGTTCTCGCTGATGTCGCACGGCATCGCGGGCGCGCTGATCAGGCTGGCGGTGCTGGGTCTGCTCTACGTGCCGCAACTCGCGAGCATTTCGGCGATGTTCCCGACGCAGGTGCGCTACGCGGGCATGGCGATCGCCTATAACGTGTCGACGTCGATCTTCGGCGGCACCGCGCCGATGGTCACCGACTGGCTCATCGGCAAAACCGGCAGCACGCTGGTGCCCGCGTACTACATGATGGGCGCGTGCGCGGTCGGCGCGGTGGCCTTGCTGTTCGTCACCGAGACGGTCGGTTGCTCACTGCGCGGCCGCGAGATTTCGGGACAGCCGCACGAAGGCGAACACGACGACGCATGGCATGACGCGGAGCATCGCCACGCCTAAAACACGGCGATGGCGTGGCGCTCAATGCGCGACCTTGACCGCCGTCCCGCCGCGATTCAGCACGCGCGCCTGCAGCACGATCACCAGCAGCAGGAACGCGCCGCGAATCACCGACTGCCAGTACGCCGACAGGCTGATATACCCGAGCCAGTTCTCGAAATTGAGCAGGTTGAACACCAGCCCGAGCAGCGCGACGCCGGCGATGGTCATCGCGATCGAGCCATCGCCGCCGGTCAGGCGCGTGCCGCCGAGCACGACGGCGGAGATCGCGAACAGTTCCCAGCCGACGCCTTTGTTCGGCTGGCCCGCGCCGAACTGCGCGGCGAGGATCGCGCCCGCAATACCGGCAAGCAGCCCGCTCACCGCGTACACGGCGACGAGCGTGCGATCCACGTTCAGGCCCATCAGCCGCGACGCTTCCTCGCTTCCGCCGATCGCCAGTGCATGCCGCCCGAAGCGCGACGACCGCAGCGCGATCCAGCCGACGATCGCCGCCGCCAGCGACACGAGTCCGGGAATCGGCAGGCCGAACAGATCGCCCTGGCCGAAGTTCGCAAAGCTCGTATCCGACGAGATGGCGACCGCATCGTTATGGCCGAGCAGCAGCGCGAGACCGTGCGCGCCGAGACTCGTCGCCAGCGTGACGATAAACGGCAGAATCCGCATATGCGTGATGACCATGCCGTTCAGCACGCCGACCGCCAGCCCCGCGCCCGCGCCCGCGAGCACCGCGACCACGCCGCCATGCGGACTCGCCAGCGCCGCCACGACGCTTGCTAATGCAGCCACCGCGCCCACCGACAGATCGATGCCGCCCGTGATGATCACGAACGCCATGCCGATGGAAATCAGCAGGAACATCGAGTTGTAGCGCCAGAACGACGTGATGTTGTACGCGTCGGCGAAGTGCTCGTAACGCGTCACGCCGAGCAGCAGCAGGGCGGCGAGCGCGATGAGTATCGGCAGGTTCTTTTTCATCGTGGAATCCGGAGTCAGCCTCGCTTGCGTTGCACGTACACCGCCGCGATGATGATCGCCGCCTTCATCACGAGCGCGGCCGCATCGGGAATGCCGTGCGCGAGCAGCGTGTAGCGCAGCAGTTGAATGATCAGCGCGCCGGTGATATAGGCCTTGCCGCCTGTCAGCGCCGTGCCGCCGACCGCGACCGCCGCGATCGCATCGAGTTCGACGCCGAGCCCGACCACGTTCGCATCCGACGACGAATTCACCGAGATCGAAATCAGCCCAGCGAGTCCGGCGAGCGCGGCGCACGCGGTGTACGCGGTGTACGCGGTGTACGCGATCATCTTGACGCGTGCGGTCGGAATGCCGGACAGATACGCCGCGTCCTCGTTGCCGCCGGTGACGAGCAGATACTTGCCGAACAGCGTCTTGCGCACGATCCACGTAAAGACCGCGACGAGCGCGAGCATCAGCAGAATCTGGAACGGCACGCCCGCGACCTTGCCGAGCGCGATCCACTGAAACGCCGGGTTGGTGAACGCCTGCAAACTGCCGTCGGTGACGACCTGCGCGATGCCGCGTCCCGCGATGAACAGCACGAGCGTCGCGACGATCGGCTGCACGCGAAGCCGCGTGACGAGAAAGCCGTTGAACACGCCGCACAGCGCCGCCGCGACGATCGGCAAGGTGAACGCCAGCACGATGCCCGTCGGCCCGGCGATATTCATGAAGAGCATCGGCGCGAGCGCGCCGGAGATCGCCATCGACGCGCCCACCGACAGATCGATGCCGCCCGTCGCCACGACCAGCGTCATGCCGATGCCGACGATCACGATCGTCACCACCTGCGTGAGATTCACGTTGAAGGTCTGCAGCGACCAGAAGTGCTCGGTAAACAGCAGATTGAACACGATCATCGCGACGAGCACGACGATCTCTCGCTGGATCGCGATGCCGCGTTTCTTTCTGGGCGGTTCCGCCGCCATCACGGCCGCCGCGGGTTGCGTCTTATCGATCATGCTTGGCGTCCTCCACCGCTTCGGCGAGCGTCGATTGCTCGCCCGCGCCGTAAGCGATCGCATCCATGATCGATGCCTCGCTCATCTGCGCGCCGTCGAGCGTGGCGACCGTTTCGCCGTCGCGGATCACGACCGCGCGGTCGGCCACCGCCGTCAGTTCTTCCAGTTCCGATGCGGACAACAGCACCGCCAGTCCCGAATCGCGCAATTCGCGCACGATCTTCGCGACGTCCGCCTTCGCGCCGACATCGATGTCGCGCGTCGGTTCGTCGAGCAGGAGCAGTCGCGGATGCGTCGCGAGCCAGCGCGCAAGCAGCACCTTCTGCTGATTGCCGCCCGACAGTTCGCGGATCGGCTGATCGGGCGAGCGCAGCTTGATGTCGAGCGATTCGATAAAGCCGTCGACGATTTCCTTCTGCTTCGCCACATCGACGACGCCGCGTCTGGTCAGCGCGGGCAGGCACACGAGCGTGAGGTTGTCGCGCACGGACAACTCCGGCACGATGCCTTCCGCCTTGCGGTCTTCCGTGAGATAGGCGATGCCGCGCGCGATCGCATCTTTCGGCGATTTGAACGCCGCGTCCCGGCCGTCGACGGCGACCGTGCCCTTCGCGGGACGATCCGCGCCGAACAAAAGACGCATGGTTTCCGTGCGCCCCGAGGCGAGCAAACCGGCCAGCCCGACGGCTTCGCCCGCGTGGACATCGAGCGTGACGTCGGTGACTTTCGTGCCTGCCGCGAGCCCTTGCGCGCTCAACGCCACTTCGCCGCGCTTGGCGAGATTCGCTTCCTTCACCGCGCTGTCTTCCTGCACGACGGCGGCGAGTGTGTGCCCGAGCATCGTCGTGACGAGCTTGAGCTTGTCCATCTCCTGCATGCTGCTTTCGGCGACGGTCTGGCCGTCGCGCATCACGGTGACGCGATCGCACAGCGCATACAGTTCGTCGAGCCGATGCGACACGAAGATCACCGCGCGGCCGTCGTCGCGCAGACGGCGCACGACGTTGAACAGCAGTTCCACTTCGCGTTCGTCGAGCGAGGACGTCGATTCGTCCATGATCACCATCTTCGCGTCCGACGACACCGCGCGCGCCAGCGCGATCATCTGCTGAATCGCGGTGGAATAGTCGCGCACGGGCTTCTTCACGTCGATCTTCAGCCCGAACGATTCGAGCAGTTCGTTGGCGCGATGCTGCACCGTCTTCCAGTCGATCAGACCGAACTTGCGCGGCTCGCGGCCAAGAAAGATGTTTTCCGCGACCGAGCGGAACGGCACCAGATTGATCTCCTGATAGATCGTGCTGATGCCTGCCGCGCGCGCTTCCTTGGGCGTGCGGAAATCCGCTTCGCGTCCGTCGAAGCGGATATTGCCCGCGCTCTTGCGATACGCGCCGGTCAGGATCTTGATGAGCGTCGATTTGCCCGCGCCGTTCTGGCCGATCAGCGCGTGCACTTCGCCGGCCTTGACCGTCAGACGCGCGCGCTTCAACGCGGCGACACCGCCGAACGCGATGTCGATATCCTGCATGTCGAGTAGGGGAGTGTCTGGCATCGCGTGGCGTTCCGAATCAGATGAAAACGCGAGCGCGCCCGGTTAAGCCGGGTACGCTCGCCAAGCACCTTCACAGCGAATGCTCAGTACCCGTACTTCATGCTCTCGTCGACGTTGCTCTTGTCGTAGAAGCGGTCCGAGACCTTGACCCACGGCGGAATCGTTTCGCCCTTGGCGTATTTCTGCGCGACGTCGCAGGCCAGCGGGCCGAAGAACGGGCTCGACTGCACGCTCGCGCCGAGTTCGCCGGCCTTGATCGCCTCGAGTCCGCCCTTGGTGCCGTCGATCGTGACGATGGTGATGTCCTTGCCCGGCTGCTTGCCCGCGGCCTTGATGGCGGCGATCGCGCCGAGCGCCATTTCGTCGTTGTGCGCGTAGACGGCGGTCACGTCGGGATGCGCCTGCAACAGCGTTTCCATGACCTGACGGCCCTTGTCGCGCGCGAAGTCGCCGCTTTGCGACGCAACGATCTTCATGCCCGGATTCTTCGCGATCACGTCGTCGAAACCCTTCTTGCGATCGTTCGCGGCGGAGGCGCCCGTCGACCCTTCGAGTTCGATGATGGTCGCCTTGCCGCCGGTCGACTTGACGAGCCAGTCGGCCGCGCGCTGTCCCTGATCGATAAAGTCCGAGCCGATGAAGGTGAGGTAATCGCGGCCGGCCTTCGCCATCGACTGATCGATGTTGCGGTCGACGAGAATCACCGGAATGCCGGCCTTTTTCGCCTGCATCACGACGGGCACGAGCGGTTTCTCTTCACGCGGCGGGAACACGAGCAGATCGACGTGCTGCGCGATCATGCTCTGGATATCCGACACCTGTTTGGCGGCCGAACTGTTGGCGTCGGTCATCACCATCTGCCAGCCGCACTTGGCGGCGATGTCCTTGAAGCTCTTGGTCTCCGCGAGACGCCACGGGTTGTTGCTCTCCGTCTGCGCGAAGCCGACCTTGAGCGGCTTCTTGTTCGGGATTTTCGGCAGGCCGTCGTTGGCGTGAGCGGCGGTCAGTCCGGCGGCGAGCGTGAGTGCGGTCAGTGCAGCGACGAGCGGGCGCAAGCCCGGTTTCTTGTTTGGCGACAGCATGTCTTCCTCCGATAGGGATGGTTGCTTCTTTCTATCTTGTTGTGATGCCGATGCTTGTGTTGCCCGGTCTGCATTGCTGCGAGAGTTTTATTACCTGATGCCTGTCATTCGTTAATATTATTAGCCGCGAATTGCTGCGCTTCGCTCAGCACCTTGACCGAGCCGCGCTCGACCAGCGGGCCGTCGAGTTTGACGGTGCGGCGACGTACCGGCGCGCCGGCCGCGCGATTGTGTTCTTCCTGTAGCAGCGTTTCGACGGCCCAGCGGCCGAGGTCGTAGTTCGGCAGCACGACGGTCGAAAGCGGCGGATGCGTATGACGGGCGATTTCCTGATCGTCGTAGCCGAGCACGGAGACGTCGTCGGGCACGCGCAGGCCGAGTTGCTTGATGGCTTCGATCGCGCCGATCGCCATGAGGTCGTTGGCGCAGAAGATGGCGGTCGGCGGATTGGCTTCGCGCATCAGCGAGAGCGTGGCTTCGAAACCGGTGGCCGGACCCCAGTCGCCTTCGCGGACCAGTTCGGGCGCGAACGGCAGATCGGCGGTTGCAAGCGCGGTGCGATATCCCTTCAGACGATCGCGCGCGGCGTCCTGCCACGGCTCGCCGTTGATATAGCCGATCCGCCGATGCCCCGCCGCCAGCAGATGATCCGTCGCCGTGTGGCCGCCCGCGACTTCCGCCGGCACCACCGAGGACACGTTGGCATCGTTCGAATAGCAGTTGAGCAGCACCGTCGGCATTTGGGCGAGCGCGGCGGGCACCGTCACGCGGCGCGTGAACACCGTCGCGTAGATCACGCCGAGCACGTTCGGATTGCCGAGCGTCGCGTCGAGCACGCGCGCTTCGATCTCGGCGTTGCCGTGCGTCGAATAGACCGCGAGCATGCGATTGTTGGCGAAGGCGGCATCGCGCGCGCCGTCGATGCTCACGACCGGATGCGGGCTGGTCGAGATTTCGTCGGCGAGATAGACGATCAGATTGCGTTCGCTGGGCGTGTCGGGCGTGTCCTGCGGCGTGAAGGCGACCGGCTTGCGCTGCGTCATGCGATAGCCGAGTTCGTGCGCGGCGCGCAGCACCTTGTCGCGCGTGGCGTCGGAAAATTTCGCGCCGCTCGCGTTGTTCAGCACGAGCGAAACCGTCGACTGCGAAACTCCGGTGAGTTTCGCGATATCGGTCATCGTCGGGCGGCGTTGCGCGGTTTTTTTCATCGACTCAACTGACTTTGAACAGGGGCTCGAAACATCGGGTCGAGCAAAGTTACCACTAATATTAGTCATGGAACAGCCCCGCGTCAGGCCAATCGAATCGGGGTTTTCACCGACTATTACTAATAATATTGACGACTGGATTACAGCCGTGTGATTCTCTGTTCGAACCGACGGAGAAGACGCGCATGGGCCGATACGACGAACGCACGCGAGACGCGCTGGCTGCTTCCTTCGAGCGCGATGGTTTCGTCGTGCTGCGCGAGCATTTTCCGCGTGCGCTGATGCTGGCCTGGCGCGAGGCGTTCGAGCCCTTGCTCGCGCCGCATGTCGCGGAGAACGCGAACGGCAATCGCGGGCCGTGGCGCTATTACGTGACGCTGCCGTTCGAAGGCCTGTTCGCCGATCCGTCGATCGTTTGCGATGAAGATGTCGTCGGCATCGTCGAGCGCGTGGCCGGGCGCGATCCGGTGATGTGCCAGCTCGCCACCGACACGCCGATGCTCGGCTCGACGCATCAGGACTGGCATCGCGATACGCCGCCACTGTTCGACGACGCGCCGGAAACGCCTTCGTTTCAACTCGCCGTGAATTTTCCGCTGGTCGATGTCGACGATGAAAACGGCCCGCTCGAAACCACGCGCGGCACCCATCGCCTGTCGCGCGACGAAGCGATGGCCGAACTCGAAGCGGGACGTATCGCTGCCGAACGCATCCCGATGAAACTCGGCGACGTGATGATCCGCGACGTGCGCGGGCTGTATCGCGGCACGCCGAATTTCACCGGCACGCCGCGTCCGATGGTCGTGATCGGCTATAGCCGCGCGTGGTATTTCCGGCCCGAGGTGCATATCGACGTGCCGCGCGATGTGCTCGCCGGCTTGCCGCCGCGCGCGGCGCGTTTGCTGCGTTTCAATCCTCAGGTCGAAAAAACGGCGCGCATTTTCGACGAAAATTACAGGCAGTTTGCATATTGAGCGCCGATCTCTTTTCTCTCGCCGCGCCCGCGGGCGAACCGCTGGTCGAGTTGCGGCACGGCGCGCGCCGCGTGTTGCTCGCGCCGCATGTCGGCGGCGCGGTGGCGGCGTTCTACGAGACGCGCGGCGCGGACGTGATCCACTGGCTGCGTCCCGCCACCGAGGCGATGCTCGCCGCGCACAACGCGCTCGGCATGGCGAGCTTTCCGCTGTTGCCGTATTGCAACCGCATCCGCGATGCGCGCTTCGTGTTCGATGGCGAGCCGGTCGATCTGTCGGACGATGGAAACCGCTTTCCGCATGCGCTGCACGGCAATGCATGGCGTCGGCCGTGGCGCGTGGGCGAGTCGACGGAGACGCGCGCGACGCTGCATTTTCAGCACGCGCTATCGGATGAAGCGGGGCATCGGTGGCCGTTTGCTTTCGAAGCGTCGCAAGAGATCGTGCTCGACGCCGACGCGCTGCATATCGCCATGACGCTGCGCAATCTTGCTGATCGGCCGATGCCGTTCGGGATCGGGCATCACCCGTATTTTCCGCGCACGGCGAACACATTCGTCCATGCGCACGTCGATGAGATGTGGCACGGCACGCCCGATCCTTTGCCGACGCATCTCGCCGCGCACGGCAGCGTCGAAGCGCTGAAGTCTCCGCAAGGCTTATCCGCCGATGCCTTCGATCTCGACAATCACTTCGTCGGCTGGAATCGCGCGGTGACGATCGCGTGGCCCGACGAACATCGCGCGGTCACGCTGAGCGCCGGCGCGCCGTTCGATTTCATGGTGATCTATGCGCCGAAGCAGTTGCCCGACGAGCTATGCGTGGAGCCGGTGAGCAATGTCGCGGACTGGATCAATCTGGATGTGGCGCGCGCGCAGAAGGGCGGCGGCGTGCTGCAACCGGGTGAAACGATACGCGCCGCGTTCGCCTTGACGACGCAGCGCGTGGTGTGAAGCACAAGATTTAGTTCGAGCTATCCGACGACTGCTTCTTCTTGTGCATCATCTTGCCGTTGGATTTCGACGAGTCCATCGTGCTTGCGCCCGACGCACCGGATGTCGAGCCGGTGACGCCGTTTGCGTTCGGCGTGCTCATGCCCGCGCCGCCCTGACCCGCGCCGTTGCCGCCGCCATTGCCGCCACCGCCGCCCGCGCCCTGCGCAAACGCGACGCTCGACAGACTCATCACCAGCGCCGACATCAGCAAGCTTTTCTTGACGTTCTTCATGTTGTCCTCCCGTGAGTGGATTCGCTTTCGCGTCTGATTGCGCCGCATGACGAAAACGCGCGGCGTCGCTTACATTCCGCAATCACCGTGCCGCGCAGGAAAGGACACACGAGTCAGGCGAGCACCTCGTCGCACCATTCGATGGCCCACGCGCGCGCGCAATGCACGGCGTCCCATTCGCTCGCGAAGCCATCGAGATCGCCCGACTCGAAGACCTCGACGTGCGGCGCGGCTTCATCCGGCGCGCGCGTGATGCGGGCGTGCGCATAGTAGGAGCCGTCGTCGTCGTGGCGAGCGGTGCAGTCGATATGGAACGTGCGGTAGTCGAAGCGCATGCGGATCTCCATAAACGCATCCGGCGGGACCGGATGTTCGTATCGAACGAAGAGCAATGCAAAAGCAGGCGCGGCGCGTGCGACTCATCAGCCGGAAACAACTTGATTGCGTTCTCCACGCCAACTTCTTAGAATACTGTATAAACATACAGTATTACACCTGAATGGAACTGTCTGAAAAGCTCGAAGTGCTCGCGGACGCCGCCAAATACGACGCTTCCTGCGCCAGCAGCGGCGCGCCGAAGCGCGAATCGCGCGGTATCGACGGACTGGGCGCGAGTACCGGCTCGGGCATCTGTCACAGCTTCACGCCGGACGGGCGCTGCGTCTCGCTGCTCAAGATACTGCTGACGAACTTTTGTCTTTACGATTGCCAGTACTGCGTCAATCGCCGTTCGAGCAATGTGCCGCGCGCACGCTTCACGCCCGATGAAGTCGTCACGTTGACGATGGACTTTTATCGCCGCAATTACATCGACGGCCTGTTCCTCAGTTCCGGCGTGATTCGCTCGTCGAATTACACGATGGAGCAACTCGTGCTCGTCGCCAAGACGCTTCGGCAGAAGCACGGTTTTCGCGGTTATATCCATCTCAAGACCATTCCGGATGCCGACGCCGAACTCATCGAACAGGCCGGGCGCTATGCGGACCGGCTGAGCGTGAATATCGAGTTGCCGACGGAGATCAGTCTCGCGCGGCTCGCGCCGGAGAAAAGCGGCCGCACCATCAAGCTCGCGATGGGCAATATCCGCATGGCGAGCGAAGAGTCGGAAGCGGAGCCGCGCGCTGCGTTTCGCGCCGGCTGGGCAGAGCACGCAGATGATCGTCGGCGCGGACGAAACCGACGATCGCACCATCCTCGGCACAGCGGAAACGCTGTATGGCTCGTATCAGCTCAAGCGCGTCTATTACTCGGCGTTCAGCCCGATACCCGATAGCCTGTCCGGCGTGCCGGCGAAGGCGCCGCCGCTGTTGAGCAAGCATCGGCTGTATCAGGCGGATTTTCTGATGCGCGGTTACGGATTCGCCGCCGCCGAACTGCTCGGCAACGAAGGCAATTTGCCGCTCGACGTCGATCCGAAACTCGCGTGGGCGCTGCTGCATCGCGAGCAATTTCCGGTCGATTTCAACCGCGCGCCCTTGCGGATGATCGCGCGCGTGCCGGGCATCGGCATGCGCAACGCCAAGCGCATCGTCGAATTGCGGCGCGCGCGGCGCGTGCGCTATCAGGATCTCGTGCGGCTGCGCTGCGGCATGGAGAAGGTCAAGCCTTTCGTCGTCACCGACGATTACCGGCCGCCGCTGCGCGAGGCGCAATCGGACCATTTGCGGCGCTCGCTTTCCACCGGTCCGGTGCAGCTTTCGCTGATCTGACGTGCACGTCATTTCGATCGACGACGACTTCGACGCGTGGCACAACGCCGCGCGCGATGCGCTCGCGCACGGCTGGACGCCCGAATCGATCGAATGGCGCGTCGAGCGTCACGATGCCGCCGCGCTGTCGCTGTTCGATGCGCAAACCGATGCCGAAACTGCGCCGCCAAAACCCGCCGAAGCATCGCCCGTGCGCATCTCCAAGGAACTCGCCTCGCAACTGAAGGACGCCTCGCACTTTCGCGATCCGAATCGCTGGGGCTTTCTGTATCGCGTGCTGTGGCGCTGGGCGCAGGGCGATCGCTCGTCCGCCTCTCCCGCCGATGAAGACGGCGCGCGTCTCAACAAGATGGCGAAATCCGTGCGTCGCGTACAGCATGACATGATCGCCTATGTGCGTTTCCGTCAGCGCGATGCATCGCTCGGGCCGCCGGAATATGTCGCGTGGTACGAGCCCGATCACGACGTGCTCGCGTGGGGCGCGGAGCATTTTGCGGCGCGCATGGGGCGCTCGACCTGGCTGATCACCACGCCCGATGGCGCGGCGATGTTCGACGTCGCGCATCTGCATCTGGAACGCCGCCGCAACTTCGCCGCCGATCACCAATGCGACACGCCCGATGCCGCCGAAGCACTGTGGATGACCTACTACCGCAGCATCTTCAATCCGGCGCGGCTGAACGAATCCGCGCTCGAGCAGCATATGCCGGTGCGTTTCTGGAAAGGCTTGCCCGAAGGCGCGCTGATTCCCAGCCTCGTCAGTCAGGCGCGCGGCGGAGTGCGCCGGGTCGGACAGGCGCAGCATGTTGGCGCGCTCGGCGGCAAGGCCGTTCAGGTCGATGCGCTCGATGCCCAGCCCGCCCGGGATGCGCCGACATCGCTCGACGACTGCCGCCGCTGCGATCTATGGCGGCACGCGACGCAAGCCGTGGCAGGCGAGGGTCCGTCGGACGCGCGCATCATGCTGCTCGGCGAACAGCCGGGCGATCAGGAGGATTTGAAGGGCGAGCCGTTCGTCGGTCCGGCGGGCCAGTTGCTCGACGACGCGATGCGGCGCGCCGGCGTGCCGCGCGAGCAGGTGTATCTGACCAACGCGGTGAAGCATTTCAAGTGGGAGCCGCGCGGCAAGCGCCGTCTGCACAAGACGCCCGGGCAGCAGGAAGTCGAGGCATGCGCGTACTGGCTGGAGCGCGAGCTGCACGATATCGGCGCGCGCGTGATCGTCACGCTCGGCGCGACGGCGCTGGCCGCGCTGCTCGGCCACCGCGCGACCTTGCAGGCGCATCTCGGCCGGGTGACGCCGTATGGCGACAAGGTGATCGTCGCGACCTATCACCCGTCATACGCGCTGCGTCAGAACGACGATGCCGCGCGCGAAAAAAACGTCGCGGCCATCGTCGCGGCTCTGGAACAGGCGCGCTCGCTTACCGGTTGAACCTCAGCCGAATGCCGCGCGGACCACGCCGCCATCCGCGCGCAAGGCCGCACCATTGGTCGCGGACGACCGTTCCGAGCACACGTACACCACCATATTGGCGATTTCCTCAGGCGTGATGAAGCGCTTGAGGATCGAACTCGGGCGCGCCTGTTCGAAGAATTCCTTCTGGAATTCTTCGAAGCTCTTGCCGCCGCTCAGCTTGTTGACGAACTCGGTGACGCCTTCGGAACTCGTCGGTCCCGGCAGCACGGAATTGACGGTGACGCCGGTGCCCGCGCACGTCTCCGCGAGGCCGCGCGACAACGCCAGTTGCGCGGTCTTGGTCATGCCGTAATGAATCATTTCGACGGGAATCTGAATGCCGCTCTTGCTGCTGATAAAGACCACGCGCCCCCAGTTCTTTTCCTTCATCTTCGGCAGATACGCGCGCGACAGACGCACGCCCGACATCACGTTGGCATTGAAAAAGCGCTGCCATTCGTCGTCGGAAATCTCCTCGAAGGGCTTCGGATCGAAAATGCCCATGTTGTTCACGAGGATATCGACTTCGGGAAAGCGCTTGACCAGCGCATCGACATCGGCGGGATTGGACATGTCGCCGGCGAAACCTTCGGCGCGCGCATCGGGCACGAGTTCCTGAAGCCGCGTGATGGCATCGTCGACGGACGATTGCGAGCGGCCGTTGACGATCACGCGCGCTTCCTCGCGCGCGAGCGCCACCGCGATGGCGTGACCGATGCCCTTGGTCGAGCCCGATACCAGCGCGAGCTTGTTGGCGATCTTGAGGTCCATTCTGGCTCCTTCGAAAAATATGGCGAAAAGGTGCATGCGGGGCGCGCGCGAGTGCGCATGCGTGAGCAGCAGTTAACCAGAAGCCGGAAAAGTCTACTCAAACCGTGCCGCGAACACGCGCCTCAAATAATAAGGATGCCGTATCAAATGGATGAAACATCGCGACATAATTCGTCGATAGCCACCTCGGAAGCCTTCGTCCATAGTGTCGTCAAACGATTCCTGGAGGTGTGACATGTCTTACCCGATTCGACGTATCGCGGACAAAGCCAAACGCGCGCTGGTCGCGAGCCTGCTGGTCGGCACGGCGCTGGTCGCCGGCTGCGCGAGCACGGTCGCGGATGCGGATGCGGATGCGGATGCGGACGGCATCGTGCCGCCGGCGGCCGCGGCCGTCGCGCGTCCCGACAACATTTACGTCTACGCATTCTCGAGCGACGCCGGCAACGTGCAGCTCGACAATCACGGCATGGTGACCAAACTGACGAATGCCTTCTCCGACGACAGCGCCGCCAAGCAACAGGCGCAGCAGGTGCAAAAAGCGGGCGAGGCGCGCAACGAAGTCGCCGATGCGATCGTCGCCAAACTGCAGTCGATGGGCCTGCGCGCGATCCGCGCCAACGTGCCGCCGCCCGACGATCAGAACGTACTGGTCGTCACCGGCGATATCGACAGCATCGACGCGGGCAATCGCCGCCGCCGCATGCTGATCGGCCTCGGCGCGGGACAGAGCAAGGTCGGCGCGACCGTGTAACTGATGTACAAGCCGGCGCACGGCACGCCGCGTCTGATCGAAGCCTTCGACGCCGATGCCGACAGCGGCCATGCGCCGGGCATGGCGGAAATGGTCGGCATCGGCGCGGCGGCAGGGCATGCGGCGACGTCGCTGGCGGTCTCGGGCGGCGTGCATGCGGCGACCGAAACGAAGCGCACGACGGTGACATCGGACGGCAAGCGTCTCGGCGACAAGATAGCGGAACAGATCGGCGAGATCGGCGCGGCGCAAGGCTGGATGGGCAAGACGGGAGCGTAAGCTTTTCGACAGCGCAATCGGCATGCCATCCGACACCTTCAGGCACCAGCAGGCACGCGTCTTGCAGTCAGCGAAGGCACGAATCTCCGCCCACGCGAGGCCCGCGCATGCCGATGATCGCTGCCATTCTCCTGACGGTCGTCGCGACCGTCATCGTCGTGCTGGTGATCGCCAATCTGACGAGCGGCGAAAAGAAGGTCGAACACAAGATCGAACGGCTCTACGCCAGCGACGAACCGCAATTTCTCCGTTCGATGGGCCTGCTGCTTGGGCCGCCCGTCGTCGCCGGCAACCGCTTCGAGGTGCTCGTCAACGGCGACGAAATCTTTCCGTCGATGCTCGACGGCATCCGCGCTGCGCGGCATACGATCACCTTCGAAACGTTTATCTACTGGTCGGGCGAAATCGGCGAGCGCGTGGCGCAGGCGCTGGCGGATCAGGCGCGCGCGGGCATCGCGGTGCATGTGCTGCTCGACTGGGTCGGTTCGTCGAAGATGGACAAGCGCTACCTGAGCATGCTGTGCGACGCGGGCGCGCAAGTCGTGCAGTATCGCCGCACTGGACCGGGCTCGGCCGCATGAACGACCGCACGCACCGCAAGCTGCTGGTGATCGACGGACGCATCGGTTTTACGGGCGGCGTCGGTCGGGATCGCGGAGGAATGGACCGGCCACGCGCAGGACGAAAAACATTGGCGCGATACGCATTTTCGTGTCGAAGGCCCGGCGGTCGGACAGATGCAGGCCGTGTTCATGGACAACTGGGTGAAGGCGACCGGCAACGTGCTGCACGGCGCGCAGTACTTTCCCGATATCGCGCCGCTCACCGGACCTGGCGACGGCCTCGCGCACATGTTCAGCAGTTCGCTCTCCGGCGGCAGCGACGACATGCAGTTGATGTATCTGATGGCAATCACCGCCGCGACGCATTCGATTCATCTGTCGAGCGCGTACTTCGTGCCGGACAAGCTGACGATCAACGCCATCGTCGAGGCGCGCAAACGCGGCGTGCAGGTGCGCGTGATCACGCCGGGCAAGCGCATCGACACGCATACGGTGCGCGAGGCATCGCGCGCGTGCTGGGGCGATCTGCTGGAGGCGGGCGTCGAGATGCACGAATATCAGCCGACGATGTTCCACTGCAAACTGATGGTGGTCGACGAGTGGCTGGTGTCGGTCGGCTCGACCAATTTCGATCCGCGCTCGTTTCGCCTCAACGACGAAGCCAACCTGAACATTTACGATCGCGCGTTCGCACGCCGTCAGACGGAAATCGTCGCGGAGGATCTGAAGCGTTCGCGGCGCATCACGCTGGACGAATGGCGTCGCCGGCCCTTGATGGAAAAGGCGCTCGAGCGCGTGGCCGCGCTGCTCGATCCGGAGCTTTGATCGGCGCCTTATATCAGACAAAAGTTCATCGAAAAAAAGTACCGGACCGGGCTAAAGGTCCGGGGTGCCGCGCCGATAAGACGCTTACGCAAACGAGTCTGTCCTTAACGGCATCCATATGCACGGCACCTACAACTTATGGCTCGTCGCGGCGTCACTGGTCGTCGCGACTCTGGCTTCCTTTACCGCGCTCGATATTTCGGGCCGGCTTGCAGCGCTTTCGAATTCGCGCACGCGCCACGTCTGGCTGGCGGGCGGCGCGGCATCGATGGGCATCGGCATCTGGTCGATGCACTTCGTCGGCGTGCTGTCCTTCCAGTTGCCCATTCCGCTCGGCTACGACATCGGGATGACCACCGGATCGCTCGCGATCGCGGTCGTCGTGTCGTACTTCGCGCTGGGCGTGATCAACGGCGCCAAGCTCACCGCGCGCCGACTGATCGTGTCGAGCGTGGCGATGGGCATCGGCATTGCCGCGATGCACTACACCGGCGACGCCGCGATGAAGATGTTCCCCGCGATCAGCTACGATCCGCTGCTGTTCGCCGCGTCGATCGTGATCGCGATCGTCGCGTCGGGCGCGGCCTTGTGGATCGCCCGGACGCTGTCCGATTCGAACCAGCAGAACGTGTTGCTCAAGCGCACGGGCGCGGCGCTGGTGATGGGCATCGCGATCTGCGGCATGCACTACACCGGCAACGCGGCGGCCAACTTTCTGCCCGGCTCGGTGTGCGGCGCGGCCAACGGCATCGACGCGCGCTGGCTCGCGACGACGGTCGCGCTGTTCACGCTGGCGATTCTGTCGATCACGCTGGTGCTGTCGCGCTACGACGCGCACACGTCGGTGCTGGCCGGTTCGATCTCGCGCCTGAACGGGCAGATCGTCCATATGGCGAGTTTCGACACGCTGACCGACTTGCCGAATCGCCGCACGATGACCGAGCGCATCGAACGCTCGATTCTGAACGCGACGAGCACCGGCAGCCGTTTCGCGATCCTGTTCATGGACCTCGACGGTTTCAAAACCATCAACGATTCGCTGGGCCACACCGTCGGCGACGAAGTGCTGAAGGCGTTCTCGAAGCGTCTGCTGCAATGCGTGCGCGGCGGCGATACGGTCGCGCGTCTGGGCGGCGACGAATTCGTCGTGATGCTGGAGAACCTCAACGTCGCCACCGATGCGGAAAAAATGGCGGAACGCATCCTCGATTCGATGCGCAAGGGCATTCTCGCCGGCAGCCATCCGTTGCAGGTGATGCCGAGCATCGGCATTGCGCTGTTCCAGCAGGACGGCATGTCGGTGGATTCGCTGCTCAAGCACGCCGACGTCGCGATGTACGAAGCCAAGCGCGGCGGCCGCAGCACCTATCGCTTCTTCGAGGCGAGCATGAACGAGGCGGCGGTGCGCACGCTGCGCATCCAGCAGGCGCTGCACGAAGCTTTGGGCTCGGGGCATTTCTATCTGCTGTTCCAGCCGAAATTCTGCGGCAAGAGCGGCGAACTCGCGGGCGCCGAAGCGCTGATCCGTCTCAATCATCCGGAGATGGGCCTGCTCACGCCGATGGAATTCATCCCGATCGCCGAGCGTTCGGGGCAGATCGTGCAGATCGTGCAGATCGGCTACTGGGTCGTGCGCGAGACCTGCCGGCATATTTCGAAGTGGCGCGCCGAAGGCCGTCCGGCGGTGAAGGTCGCGATCAATCTGTCGCCGCGTCAGATAAGCGAGGCCGATCTCGTGCAGAGCATGCTCAAGATCGTGCGCGAGCAGGGCATCGCGCCCGAGCAGATCATGTTCGAAATCACCGAGACGGTGGCGATGCAGGACGCGCCGCGCACCATCGAGATGATTCACGCATTCCAGGAGAACGGCTTCGAGATCGCCATCGACGATTTCGGCACCGGTTATTCGAGTCTCGCGTATTTGCAGCGCTTCCGCGCCAAGCAGCTGAAGATCGACCGCTTCTTCACGAACGGGCTGGACGAGAACGGTCAGGAAGGGCGCGCGATCGTATCGGCGATCATCGCGCTGGCGCATTCGCTCGATATGGATGTCGTCGCGGAGGGCGTCGAGACGGGCTCGCAGCTCGATCGTCTGGAAGACATGATGTGCGACGAGATGCAGGGTTTCCTGCTGGCGAAACCGCTGTCGGCGGATGCGTTCAGCGATTTGCTGGAGAAGAAGGAAATCGATGCGTGAAGCGCTTGCGCGCTGAACGCATCAAGCCGCATCAATCGCGCATCAATCCATCGCCGCATGCGCGATCGACTCGTCCGCCACTTTCTTCATCGGCCGGATCAGCAGAATCAGCGGCACGACCAGCAGCGTCGCCACGAACATCAGCTTGAAGTCGTTCAGATACGCGATCATCGCGGCCTGCTGCGTGATGCTTTGATTGAGCATCGCGATATCCTGCATCGAGCCGTTGGCGAGCATCGGCTGCATCAGCGGATTGAAGGGCGTGATCTGCGCGGCGAGGTCCGCGTGCGCGACCTGCGTGTTGCGCGTCATCAGCGTCTGCACGATCGAAATGCCGATACTGCTGCCGATATTGCGCATCAGGCTATACGTCGCGGTGCCGTCGGCGCGCAAGTGCGCGGTCAGCGTCGAGAAGGTCAGCGCCGATAGCGGCACGAACACGAAGCCCAGCCCGAAGCCCTGAATCACCCCCGGCCACACGATATCCGACGCCGACAGCACGATGGTGCATTGCATCATCTGCCAGAGCGCGAAGGCGGAGATCAGAAAGCCCGCGAGCAACAGCACGCGCGCGTCGATGCGCTTGAGCAGCCGTCCCGCGATCAACATCGCCACCATTGTGCCGGCGCCGCTCGGCGCGGTAACGAGACCGGTCGTCGCGACGGGATAGTTCATCAGGTTCTGCAGCATCGGCGGCAGCAGCGCGCGGGTCGCATACATCACCGCGCCGATCACGAAAATGAAGCAGGTGCCCGTCGCGAAGTTGCGATCCTTCAGCAACTCGTATTTGAAGAACGAGCGCGCGCCCGCCGTCGCCGTATGCGCGATAAAGAACACGAACGCGACCGCCGCGAGAATCGCCTCGACGCGGATTTCCATCGAGCCGAACCAGTCGAGCTGTTCGCCGCGATCGAGCATCGCCTAAAACGCGCCGATGGCAAGTCCCAGCGTAACGAACCCGAAGGCATCGAACTTGACGGTGCGGCGCGCTTCCTGCGTCGGCAAAAAGGTCAACACGCCGAACAAGGCGAACGCGCCGATCGGCACGTTGATAAAGAACACCCAGCGCCAGTTGTAGCTGTCGGTCAGCCAGCCGCCGAGTGTCGGGCCGAGAATCGGGCCGACCATCACGCCCATGCCCCAGATGGCCATCGCCTGACCTTGCTTGTCGGGCGGATTGATGTCGAGCAGGATCGACCGCGACAAGGGCACCAGCGCCGCCCCGAAAATTCCCTGCAACAGCCGCGACGCGACGATCTGCGTCAAGGTTTCCGACAAGCCGCACAGCGCCGACGCCACCGTGAATCCGGCGATCGAAATGCACAGCAAACGTTTGACGCTCAACTGGTCCGCGAGCCAGCCCGTCAGCGGCGTGGCGATCGCGGCCGCGACGATGTACGACGTCAGCACCCAGGTGATCTCGTCCTGCGACGCCGACAGCGTGCCCTGCATGTGCGGCAGCGCGACGTTGGCGATGGTGCTGTCGAGCGTCTGGATCAGCGTGGCGAGCATGATCGAGACGGTCAGCATGGTGCGGTTCAGCGGGACGGCGGCGGTTTCCTGCGAGGCTGCGGAGGCGGACATGGGCCAGGGCCGCTGCGATGCGGCTCGAAATCGTAAGTGAGGTTATGATAAGTATTCTTATCCTCATAGCTGTGTTTTTGCGCTAAACTTGCGTTTATGAAAACGCGTCTGTCATCCTTCGATCCTGGTTCACCCAATTTGCCGATACCTACGGAGGATGAGCTGGCGGCGCTGCGGGCGTGGTACGCCGGCCTGTCGTCGCGCGAGGCGGTGAAGCGCTTCCTGCCGAATGAGACTGCGAAATCCTCGCGCGGCGCGATCGGCCGAGTTCGCCGCGCGCTCATCGCGCGGGCCGTGGAGCTCAAGCGCGCGGACCTGACCGACGTGCTGCGTCATCCGGAGGCCGAGCGGGATCGCCACGCGAAAGCAGCCGGACAGGCCATCGAAGCGCTGCGCCACGGGCAGGTTCCGGTGCCGGACATCGCGGATCCCGTCGAGCAATGGTTTTCGCCGCGCGCCGTGCGCGCATTACAGGCGTACGGCATCGTCACGCTAGCGGACCTTACGGTGCGCATTCCGCGTCGGCGTCAGTGGTGGACGGTCATTCCTGACCTGGGCGCGGCCAGCGCCCGAGACATCGAGGCCTTCTTCGCCGCGCATCCCGCGCTGACGGAACGCGCCCGCGCGTTGATTCTGGCGGAATCGCGCGGCATCGTCGTGCCGTGGGAGGCACTCAAGCTGCCGCATGAGGTCGATGGGTCGGCGGGCACCTTTAGAGCGCCCGTTTCCAGCTGCACGCTGGACGCCAACAACGATTACGAGGCGGTACGGGCGTGGTTATCGCTCCACGAGTCGCCGGCGACGCAGCGCACATATCGGAAGGAAGCCGAGCGACTGATCCTGTGGGCCATCATTGAGCGGAGCAGGGCGCTGTCGTCGTTGACCACCGAAGACGCTGTGGCGTACCGCGCGTTTCTGCGCCGGCCCACGCCACACGCCCGATGGATCGGACCGTTGCGGCCGCGCAGTTCTCCGGATTGGCGTCCTTTCGCAGGTGCGCTGTCCACGCGATCGGTCGCGCATGCGCTGTCGATTCTGAATGCGCTGTTTCGCTGGCTCATCGAGCAGCGCTATGTCCTGGCGAACCCGTTTGCGGGCATCAAAGTTCGTGGCGCAGCTCGCGCGGCCGCGCTCGACGCGTCACGCGCGTTCACCGAAGGCGAGTGGCTCGTCATACGCGCCATGGCCGATGGCCTCGAGTGGTCGTATGGCTGGACAGCCCCTGCGGCACATCGACTTCGGTTTTTGCTTGATTTTGGGCTGGCGACGGGGCTGCGTGCCGGCGAGTTGATTGGCACGACGCTTCGGCAAGTCGAGACGGACCCGCGCGGCGCGCATTGGCTACTCGTCACGGGAAAAGGTCACAAAACAGGGAAGGTCGCCTTGCCGCCGCTTGCGTGGAATGCGCTCACGACTTATTTGCTGGCGCGACAACTGCCGGTCTCGCCGAATCGCTGGAATCCGAAGACGCCGCTTGTGGGCAATCTCGACCAGGACAGTGAAAATGCGATTACCGGCGTGCGGCTGTGGGCGATTCTGAAACGGTTTTTTAAGCAGATGGTCGATGCGCTTGAGGCAGAGCACCCACCGTTGGCTGAGAAGTTGCGTACGGCAACCTCTCATTGGATGCGTCATTCGCATGCGTCGCTCGCACTATCCAAGGGTGCGGAACTCACCACGGTTCGCGATAACCTGCGGCACGCCTCAGTTGCGACAACCTCGATCTATCTCCACTCGAATGACGTGAAACGCGCGCGGCAACTGATGGATGCTTTCGGTGCAAGGTAATCGAGGAAGCGATAGTCGGCAGACGCGTTGCCACGCGGAATTGAACCTTGCAGCTATATGGGAATCGGCTTTCTTTCCAACGCTAAGCGCCTGCTGCACACTTTTGCGGACCGGCACTCTTTTTTCTGTTGAAAAACTCATTCAATACGGGCACCAGTCTAGGTGCCCGACGTGTCCATTCCAGGCATGCTGTGGCATAGTGCGACGATGACCAATAAGGGGGAATCGATGGCTACGCTCAAGGCGCTTGCAGGACAAGATCGCAAAGCTTCAGGCTGAAGCGGAAGCAGTCCCGAAGGAAGAATCTTCGACAGTATTCGGAAAGATTCGTGAATTAATGGAGAAGCACGGTCTTACGCCGGACGATATCGCCGCTCATTTCCGTAAGCCAGGCGCTGGTCGTAAATAAGTCTTCAATGGCCGGAGTGGCCACGCGCATGGACGACTCAGGACGCGGCCCATCGTGCGTTCAAGGATTTGAGTTTGTGGGCGATGGATGGCACCACGCTGCGGACCCCTGACAGGGCGGCCAACCACGAGCACTTTGGCGCAGGGCTATGCCAGTGGCAAGGTCGCCAGTTATCCGAGAGCCAAGATCAAAGGCGCACGGTGCCACTTCTCCATCTGGCCCTGCTCCCTATTGCCAGCTGCCGAGTGACGCCGGAGGCGGGGACTTTCAATCTTTGGCGCCTTGGCTACGCACTCGCAATATTCTTGGAAAAAAGGGAAATCGGTCAGAAACAGCTAGGTGGCTACGGCGGATCAGACGTCGGCTACGCTTCGCAGATAAATTGGGGGCGCAATGGAAGGCTGGTGCCAACTGCGTACCAGTCGATCATTTGAAAAATAAGCCAAGTAAGCCAATATGGGCTACACTATTCTCTAGTTGTCGTGAATCGGACTCTAGGAGGGCCATATGCCAATGTCGCTTCTTTCGGTGGATGCGGACGGATCACCGCGTCAGCGCATCGATTACCTGGCATCGGTTGAGCAGGGCATCGTGCAGGTGCTGTCCGGGTTTAAGCCGGGACGCAGTGGCTCATTCTCCATACAAGACCAATTGCACGTTGTGCTTGCAAGCGCGGCTGTCTCAGGGCTGCCAGCAGTTTCTGACTCGATCATTGAGCGTGTCGCGGCGCAACTTCGCAGCCACAACGTCATAGATGAGGCGCTCGAGCGGGCAAACAACGCGCACGTTAAGGCGCTGCGAGGAGCTGGCCTGAATGAGTCCGTCCTTGAGTTGCTGCAGTCGTGGGTCGAGACAATGGTCGAAACCCGTCTGGTCCAACGGCAGATCGAAGTAGAGCGCGTTATTGAGTGCGTGCGCGAGCAGATGCCCCAGGCGGTGTCGGCAGCGTTGCAGGACGATCCAACTCGGCTCCTTTCGGCGGTCGCGATGGGGCAAGAGCTTGGAGGAATTGGAGACGAGTCCGTTCGCCAACGCGAAAAAGCCGGAGAGCTTTTCTCCGTGCTGCGACCTGGCCGCAAGCGCGGTCGCGAGTATCCAGTCTTCCAGGCGTGGGGGGGTATCTCCGGTGAGCCGCTCAAGCAGGCGCTCGATGCGCTTGGCAGGCCGGAAGGGGCGGCTGCCTACACATTCTTTACTTCGCCAAGTGATCTTCTGGCTGGGCTTTCTCCCATGGAAGCGATTCTCGGAAAGCTGACTTCTCAGAGAGTGCTTGCCGACGATGCCGCGCAGTTTTTGTCGGCATCGCCCGCGGAACGGTTGGAAGCGGTGCTTCAGGCAGCTAAGGCATACGCGGCGGTCCTTGCATCATGAGTTCGGCGGCACGGGCTGCGATTTGTGGCAGTGAGCTCGAGCTGGAACTGCTTGACCCAAACAGCCAACCACTTGTACGCCTGTTTTCGCATCCGGGCGGAGATTGGGACCCGCCGGATGCGAAATACCGCAACCTTCGCGTCGATCCACCGGCTGGTCACAAAGATGAATATGCGGTGATGTACATGGCCAACACGCTGCCGACAGTTGCGATCGAGTGCCATATCTTGTCAGCGGATACGACGGATCACTACACATGGTCGAGCGAGCGTGCGGCGAAGTATCGAGTGGTTCGATACGCTTTTGCCGGCCCAGCCCTGTTTGTGCCAATAGACGGTGCAAGAAACCGATCGGCCTTGGGGCTCGCTGGAGGTCAGAGAAAGTTCGCCGGGTATGAGCCCTACCAGGAAGCGGCGCACGCGCTGTTTATGCAATACGGCAACATCATTCACGGCATCAGTTGGGAGTCTTTCCACCGAAACCAGCCCGGTCGTGTTTATGCACTTTGGCATCACCATAAGCGGACGGTCGGGTTGAGCATTACTTCGGCAGACCCGTATCCCTTGCTCATCGAAGATGACGAGTGGAAATCGTTCCTCGCGGACAATGCAGACATTGAGGAAATCCGTTAGCAGTACAGATGCTAGCGACCTACCGATCGACATCGGCCCGCATACTTTTTCAAAACCCGTTCTCGGGCGTCAAGGTCAACGAAGCGCCATCGTGATTGCGCTCATGTCCGATAGCTTGCATCCGGGCTCAACAACTCCTAAAGAAAGATCCGCCGTGTTCCGTGCTTTTAACCTAAAAAATGTCAATTCGGAAACATTTGAATCCTGGGAGAATGCAGGTGACGAGCTTTTCAGTAACCAGAAGAAGTCTATTCACAGCGCAATCTCGTCTCACATTCAAAACGACGTGATTAACGGGCTGAAGGTTAAAGCTGATTGGTTCGGTCAAGGCAGTGCGGACGTGTTCATTTCGCATTCTCACAGCGATGAAAAAATCGCTGTGGGTATGGCAGGTTGGCTTCACGAGACTTTCGGATTGACCACATTCATAGATTCTTGCGTGTGGGGGCATACGAATGACCTGTTGCGGGCGATCGATAACCGGTACTGCATGCTGAATGATACGACCTACAGCTATGACATGCGGAATCGGTCGACCAGCCACGTCCATATGATGTTGTCGACCGCGCTGACACAGATGATTGACAGCTGCGAATGCGTGGTTTTTCTGAATACACCTTCAGCGGTCAGCACTGGCGCATTGCTTGACAAAAATTCTGAGTGCGCCGGTAGACCGGCAAGGAGTAGGTGGTGAAAGTCCACTGCGATGAAGGAGTAGCGAACCACATCGGCCCCGAGCCGTGCGCAGGTCACCGCGAGGTGATCGGCGAAGCGTCGGCAG
>NZ_LFJJ01000075.1 GCF_001189365.1 Candidatus Burkholderia verschuerenii
CCACGCTTCCTCCCCACGGTCGGTCGCCCTTCCGCAGTTGCGCTTCACTTCGCTCGCTGTGGTCAACTTGCCGCGCGACTTGCACCCGCAAGAGTGCGCCCATGCTGGGCGCACAAAAAAAGCCCGCATCAAAGCGGGCTTCCTTTCGATCAGAAGCGCCGCGGCTTTCAGGGCGCGCTGGCGATGACTTCCGCCACCGCCGCCGTCAGCTTCTTGGCGAACAGCACGTCGAGAAACTCGTTCGGGCCATGCGCGTTGGACTTCGGGCCGAGCACGCCGACGACCATGAATTGCGAACGCGGAAAGCCTTCCTTCAGCGTGTTCATCAGCGGAATCGTGCCGCCTTGGCCCATGAACGCGAGGTCCGCGCCGAAATGACGGCGCGATGCATCGTTCATCGAGCTGGCCAGCCACGGCGCCAGGTCCGGCGCGTTCCAGCCCGTCGCCGCGCCCGCTTCGGGCTTGAAGACGACCTTCGCGTTGTACGGCGGATCGAACTCGAGCAGCGACTGAAGTTTGCCGATGGCATCCGTCGCGTCGACGAGCGGCGGCAGACGCAGCGACAGCTTGAACGCCGTGCGCGGCGCGAGCACGTTGCCGGCATCCGCGAGCGACGGCAGACCGGCCGCGCCCGTCACCGTCAGCGACGGACGCCAGGTCGAATTGATCAGCGCTTCCCTCGGATCGGTCGTGGTCGGCAAGACGCTGCCGCCGTCCTGACCGCAACTCCACGGCAGTTTCTTCCAGACATCGTCGCCGAGAATTTGCGCGGTCGCTTCCGCCTCGCGCAGACGCTGCGACGGAATCGCACAATGAAAATCCTTCGGCAGCAGATTGCCGGTGGAAGCGTCTTCGAGCCGTTCGAACAGTTGCCGCATGATGTGGAACGTCGACGGCGCGATGCCGCTGTAGCCGCCCGAATGCAGGCCTTCTTCGAGCACCTAAATTTCGAGATCGCCCGCGACGAGCCCGCGCAGCGACGTGGTGAGCCACAACTGATCGTAATTGCCCGCGCCCGAATCCAGACAGATGACGAGGCCGACGTCGCCGAGCCGCTCGCGCAGCGCATCGACATAAGGCAGCAGATCGTAGCTACCCGATTCCTCGCAAGTCTCGATGATGCCGACACAGCGCGGCCGTTCGACGCCCTGCGCATCGAGCGCCGCCAGCGCGACGATGCTCGAATAGGTCGCGTAGCCGTCGTCCGCGCCGCCGCGACCGTAGAGCTTGCCGTCTTCGAGCTTCGGCGTCCACGGACCGAGATCGGTGCGCCAGCCTTCGAATTCCGGCTGCTTGTCGAGATGGCCGTACAGCACGACGGTTTCCGTGCTGCCGGAGCGCGTGGCGGGCGCTTCGAAGAAAATCACCGGCGTGCGGCCGGCGAGACGGACGATCTCGACTTTCAGTCCCTTGACGGTCTGCGTCTTGATCCAGTCGACCGCATCGGTGACGACGCGTTCGATAAAGCCGTGCCGCGCCCAATCGGCGTCGAACATGGGGCTTTTTGCGGGCACCGCGATGTAATCGGTCAGTGCGGGCACGATTTCGTCGTTCCATTTACGGTCAACGAATTCGCGCAGCGTGGCGGAGTCGAGACGCACCGCCTCTTCGTGATGAGTGCTGTCGCCGGTTGTCATGAGCGTGTATCCATGCAGGGCAAACCTCTATGATAGACGGGTTTCGCCGCTCGCTCGACCGGCCGCGCACATCGCGCCGTGATTTGGCGCGATTTTTTGCGATGTGCCGCGACGCGCGCTATTTCGCGCCCGCCGACGTGCCAGACACCACCACGCGCGATACCGCGGCATCGGAATCGATCGCCTGATCGGTGAACGGAAAGCGCTGCCAGCGTTTCGCGGCGAATGCGCGGGTCGCGTCGCCGGAATGCGGCGAGGCGGGATCGTCGGATTCGGAGTGCGACAGCATCGTGTCCGCTTCGACGCCGCTCGCGCCCGCGCCGAAACTCACGATCTGCACATAGCTGTCGCCCTGCCCGGCCGGTTCCATCGGATAACCCTTGTTGTCCAGCGGACGCCGCGCGCAGACGATCGTGAAATAGCCTTGTTCGTCGCAGCCGCCGAACAGCGGCACGCGCGCGCCGTTGCGCGTGGTGTAGAGGATGTCGCCGCGCGCGAGTCGAGCGCGAAGCCGTTCAGCGACAGCGCCGCGCCGCCGAGCGCCTGCCGCAAGTCCTGCACGACGCCGGGATTGTCAATATTGAAGCCGTTCGGCGTGTTCAGCGGATGTTTCGGATCGAAGCTCGTCGCGAACAGGCGCTCGGGCGCGATCTTCGTCACGCGCGACCAGAACTCGTCCCATAGATTCGCGCCGCGCGCGTCGATATCGGCGGTGCCGTTCCAGTTGCGCAGCACTTCGCAGGCATCGCGCAGATTGCTTTGCGCATCGTTGAGCGTGCAGACGGCATCGAGCAGCGGTTTGCGATAAAGCTGCTCGGACATCGAACCGGTTTCGAGCACGGCCGATTCCAGCGCGTCGCGCGTGATGCCGCCCGGCGCGCGTTGCAGCCGCGCCGCCAGCAAATGCCCGTAGCGCGTGCGCAGCGACTGCTCGACCTGCGTCGCGCCCGCCACGCGTGGATAACCCGTCAGCGGCGCGTTCGCGTTGGTGAGCCAATAACTGTCGTTGAAATTGCCGACATAATCGCCGCGCACGACGCTCGGCAACTGATCGACCGGCAACGCGCCCGGCTGCGCGCTTGCCGGATCGACGCGCCACGCGCAAGCGCTTTTCGAGCCGTCGAGGAACGGCACGCCCGACACGCGGCTTGCGAAGGCGCGGCTGATCGGCGTCGTGCAGGCATCGGCGAGCGTATCGGGCACATCGGGAATCGGGCCGATATCGCCGAAATACACGCGCGCGTCGTTGCGGCCGATCGCGAAAGTGTTGACGAAGGGCATCGCCGCGTAACGCTTCTGGATCGCCATGAAATCGTTGAGCGAACGCGCCTGATTCCACACGAAAAAGTTCTCGAAGGAACGCACGTTGTCCGCGTTGACGTCGCGCAACGCGAAGGCGTGCTGCGGACTCCAGGCGAGCGCGGGCGCCATCGTCGAGAGATCGATCACCGGGCCGTAACGCGTGCGGAACAGCGTGCGCGTGACGGTTTCGAGCGAGCCATCGGCGCGGCGCGCGCGCACGGAAAGCGTGACGGGCGTCATCGGTTCGGTCTTGCCATCGACGACGTAGCGAGTCGGATCGGCGGGATCGAGCGTCAACTGGAAGATGCCGAAGCGCCGCGCGCTCGACACCGTATGCGTCCACGCGACATTCTCGTTGAAGCCGAGCACGATCAGTGGCACGCCGAGAAACGCCACGCCCGCGACGTTGACCTTGCCGGGAATTGTCAGTTGCGCCTGATAGAAACGGTCCGGGCCGCGCCAGAACCAGTGCGGATTGCCGAACAGGATGCTGCGATGATCGCTCGTGATGGGCGCGCCGAACGCCAGCGCATTGCTGCCGATGCCCGGTTGATCGCCGATGGGAAAACGCAGCGCGTCGTCGGCGGACGCGCTCAACGCGGGCGGCGCGGGCACGCGCGGCGCGTCGGGGGCTTCGGGCGCATCGTTGTCGCCACGCGGCGCGCTCGGACGCGGCGGATGCGCCGCCGCGATCGCCTGCGCGAAACGCACCGAACCGCCCGCCATGTTCGCGGCGATCAGGCGTCGGTACATATCGTTCGAATCGATTTTGGCGACCCACGGCTTGCCGCGGCAGGCGGCGTGCGCGTCGGGGAATTTGCCGTCGTCGAGATCGGCGAGATAGCGGTCGTAACCTGCCGCGAATCCGTCGATAGTCGCGCGCAGCTCCGGCGATTGCGCCGCGCGATATCGCTCGACGACGGCGCGGTCATCGACGAAGCGGAAGAAGAAATCGGCGTCGAGATTGCGCGGCTGGCCGAAGGTCGAGTTGGCGGTCGGCCGCGCGTCCGGGCCGAAGTGCTCGGCGCGCTCGCCGCGATAGGTGACGAAGCCATCGGCCAGCGTGCACAGGTTGTCCTGCGCCTGCGCGTAACCGAAGCCGAAGCCGAAGCCCAGGCTGCCCCAATCCGCCGCGCGGATATGCGGAACGCCGTCCTGGGTGCGGCGGATTTCGGCGCTGAAGGCCGCCTGGCTGGCATCGGCGCTGGCTGACGGCTGGTTCGGCGCGGACGCTGCCGAATTAGGCGGCGTCGCGCAACCGAACGACCGCTACCCGGCGAGTGCTGCCAGAGCGGCTGCAACCCGTGCGTCTTCGATCTCTACGACGAAGCGATGGCCCGCTACGAAGCCGATCTGGCCGCTTGGAAAGCGCGGCACGGCGAGCGGCCGGACGATTGAGCGCGTTCCCGGGCGCGGCGCTATGCTTGTCTCCCCTGTCGGCCGGCGTCGATCATGCGATGCCGGACTCAAATCAATTACACGGAGCACACTTCATGTCACTGACGATGTATCGCGCGTCGATTCCGGTTTTTATTCGCGGACTCGAAGTCTGCGGCGATCTGCTTGCCAAGGGCGCGAAATACGCCGATGAAAAAGGCCTTCCCCACGCCGAACTGATCAACGCCCGACTCGCGCCCGACATGCTGCCGCTGGTCGCGCAAATCCAGCGCGCGAGCGATACCGCGAAGTTGTCGGCGCATCGCCTGTCGGGCGTCGATGCGCCGAAATTCGAGGACAGTTTCGCGGCGCTTCAGGAGCGCATCGCGAAGACGGTGGCGTATCTGAAGAGCATCCAGCACGAATCGCTCGAAGGCAGCGATACGCGCACGATTACACTGAAGTTTCCGGACTTTTCGCCGTCGTTTTCGGGCGTCGATTATCTGTTCGGCTTCGGCTTGCCCAATTTCTACTTTCACGTCGCGACGACGCACGACATCCTGCGCCATCTCGGCGTACCGATCGGCAAGCGCGATTATCTCGGCCCGCTCAAGTGACGCTCAAAGGTATTCGGAAATCTCGATGAGATTGAAGTCCGGATCGCGCATATAGACCGACCGCAGTTTGCGCGTCGCGCCGGTCCGCTCGACCGGACCTTCGATGATCGGCACGTTCATCTGCCCGAGCCGTTCGATCACCCGATCGAGCGGCACAGCGGCGATGAAACACAGATCGAGTGCGCCGGGCGCGGGAATATGCGCCTTCGGCTCGTATTCCTTGCCGCGCACGTGAAGGTTGATCTTCTGATTGCCGAACCGGAACGCCATGCGGCCTTCGCCGAAGGTTTCCAGTTCCATTTGCAGCACGTCGACGTAGAAGCGCTTGGTGGCTTTGACGTCGACGCAGGTAAGCACGAGATGGTCGAGGTGATCGATCAGGGACATGCCGGACTCCTTGTGGGATGTGCGGACATGGTACTGCAAGGGGGCTTACGTCTTCTTCGCCTCGATCTGCTTACGCCAACCCGCGAGGATGCGTTTGGCGAGCGCATCGTAGTCGCCGCCGAAGTGATGATCGCCCGGCAGTTTCACTACTTCGATACCCGTCTTCGTCAGCGCCGGGCACAGCGTGTCTTCTTCCTTCTCGCCGTAGATACACTGCACCATCGCGGGCGGCAGCTTGGCGAATTCGGGACGCACCTGAAGCGCCTTTTCGCTCGCCGGCATGCCGAGCCAGCCCGTCACACGAATCTGAAAATCCGCCGAGGGCGAGAAGCCCATCAGCGAAATATACGAGACGTCGTCGCGCACATCGGCGGGCAGGCGATTGTAGGCGAACGGCATCACGTCCGCGCCGAACGAGTAGCCGAGCAGCGCCACGTGGCTCGTGTGCCAGCGCGCGTTGTAGGCGCGGATCACGCGGGCGATATCGGTCGCGGTCTGTTGCGGCGTCTTCTCGCTCCAGAAGTAACGCAGCGAATCGATCCCCACGACCGATACGCCATCGCGTTGCAGCGCGAGCGCCATCGTCTTGTCGAGATCGCGCCAGCCGCCGTCGCCGGAAATGACGATCGCCAGCAAATCGGTCGGCTGTGCGGCGCGCAGTTCGATCAGCGGCAGATCGGAGACATCGCCTTCGCGGGCCGAGGTGGTCTTCTTCGGCTGCGATGCCGCCGTCGCCACCGCCGCCGCTTCCGGCTTCTTCAGATGCGGCGCGGTCATCGCGACGATGGCATCGGCCTTCGTGCGGACCGTTTCGAGCACGGCCGTGTATTCGAAGAAGCCCGGCAGGCCCTTCGCGTGGGTGATGGTCGTATCCGGCGCGCACGGATTGAAACGCGCGTCGAGCATCGGATCCGAGCCGAGCGACACCGCGCCCGCGACCGTATTGTCCGGCGCCTGCTTCAGCGAGCTTTCCGCGACGATCGCGCCTTGCCCCGTGCCGATCAGAATCGGCGCGAAGTAATGATCGGACTGCACGGTGCGTTCGAGCTGATGGCTCATGTTTTCCGCATCGCCGACCAGGTTATGGCATTCCTTCTCGGACTTGTCGGCCTTGAGACGCTTGGCGTATTGCATCGTATCGACGCCGATCACCATCGCGCCTTTGGCGGCGAGCGCGTCGGCGGCTTGCTGATCGGCCGCGTTCCAGCCGCTCTTCTCCGAGAACAGCACGGCGAAACCGGTCATGTCGCCGACGGGCTTCGTCAGCGCGACCTGACCGTAGCGGCCGCCGGGAATCTTCTCGACGGCGTGGGTGTCGGCCGCGTGGGCTGCGTTGAACATCGCGGCACCAGCCAGCGCCGCGAAAAAGGTCTTGCTCAGGAATGTCATGAACGCCATCCACCCGCGAGAAGCGAGAGATCTGCCAAAGTGAAAAATACGCCGACCGAACCGGACGCCGCCAGATAACGCGGCTCCCAGCGCGGCTGGAACTTGCTCTTGAATCCGCGCAGACCGCGGAAATTATAGAAACGGCCGCCGAAGCGCCACACCAGCCCGGCCAGACGATGCCAGTGCGATGCCAGCGGCGTCGGCTCCATGCCCGACAACGGCGCGATCCCCAGCGACAGCGACTTGAAACCCGCTTCCTTCAGATGCAGCGCGAGCTTGGTAAAGAGGTATTCCATCGCGTACGGCGACGCGGCCGACACATGGCGCATCACGCCGACGGTCGCCTCGGTGTTCATGTCGGTCGTCATGAAGGTGACGAAGGCGACCGGCTCGCCCGCCTGACGCACCAGCAGCACGGATTGCGGCCTGATACTCGTCGTTGAACGCGGCGACCGAGAAGCTCTTTTCGCGCGCGGAACGGCTGTCGAGCCAGTCGTCGGAGATCGCGCGCAGAATCGGCATGCTTTCGACAATACGATCCGGGCCGATCACTTCGGTGTCGAAGTTATCGCGCTCGCCGCGCTTGAGCGCATAGCGCATAGCGCATAGCGCATAGCGCAGATGCGAACGGTGCGAGCCCTTCAGATCGAAGTCGGCCAGCGCGACGTGCGCTTCCTCGCCGAGCTTCATCAGCATGAGACCGGCGGCGAGGTACAGCGGCAGCGCATCGGCGCGAACCTGATAGAACGCGGCGCGGCCATTGTGGGCATGCGCGAGTTCGACGAACTTGCGGATCAGCGCGGCCCATTCGTCGCGCAGACCGACCGGATCGTGCAGCGCGGCCCAGGTGCGGCCATGCTTCGCGTACATCAGGAATGCCTGACGCGACTCGGAGAACAGGAAACTCTTGTCGCCCATCATCGCGAGGCCGGCGTCGCTGCGTTCCTGCGCGCGGAAAATGCGCGAGGCATCGGCGAGATCCTGCGGCGCGGGCTTGACGAAACGGCCCGCCGCCGGGCGCAACAGTTGCCACACGGCGAAGGCCGAGGCGAACACGCCGGCCGCCAGCGTCGCGCGCAAGGCACGCGGGGCGCGCTCGTCGAACGCGAACTGCCACCACAGATCGGTCTGATACGGCACGTCGCGGAAGGCGAAGAACATGATCCACGTCGCGACCGCCATCACCATGCCGATGGAAAACAGCCAGGTCATCGTGAAGCGCTCGGCGAACAGCGACGAACGGCGATTGAAGCGCTCGCGCGTCGCGATCAGCAGCACGACGAGGAACGCCAGCACGCCCACTTCGACGAACGCGAGACCCTTCGCCAGCGACAGCAGCAAGTTGGCGACAGCGAGACCGATGGCCAGCCACCACGCGGCGTCGAGCCAGCGCATCAGACCGCGCGCGACGAACAGCAGCAGCACACCGAGCACCGAGCCGAGCAGTTGCGAGCTTTCCAGCACCCACAGCGGCACGATGATCTGCAACAGCGCGATACGCATCTTGAACGCGGGCGTCGCGCCGGAAATGACGAGCATCGAACCGGCGGCGAAGGTCACGATCGACAGGAACACCGGCGCGAGTTGCGAAACATTGTGCGGATTGAGGAAGGCGAAGCGGCCTTTCAGCGCGCGGCCTTCGAACACGGCCATCACGCCGGCCGACAGGATCAGCGGCAAGCCGAAGTAGATTGCGCGGTAAGCCAGCAGCGCGGCGAGCACGTCGGGCGTTTGCACGCTGCCGCCGAGCGCGAACACCATCGCGGCTTCGAACACGCCAACGCCGCCCGGCGTATGGCCGATCATGCCGAGCAGCATCGCGGCGGAGAACACGGTCATGAAATCGGCGAAGGAAACGTGCGCGCTCATCGGCAGCAGCGCCCACAGCGCGAGGCCCGCGCCGAATACGTCGACCACGGCGAGCGCGGTCTGCGCGACGAAATCGCGGCGCGTCGGGATCGTGAACGACAGCCACTTCACGCGCGATTGCAGCGTGCGTTGCTCGCGTCCGCAGACGATGACCATCGCGACGAACACGCACAACAGCGCCGTGCCCGCGGTTTCGAGCATCGCGGGCGAGAGGCGCATCATGCCGGAGAGCGTATCGGCGGAGAACACCATGCCGACGGCGGTCGTGAAGGCCAGCGACAGCGCGAGCGTCGCGCCGGTGAAGATCGACAGGAGGCCGACCTGCGCGGGCGTGACTTCCGCCGCGCCGTACACACGACAGCGCACCGCGCCGCCCGTCAGCGCGCCAAAGCCGGTGACGTTGCCGAGCGCCGAGCCGACGGTCGCGCCGACCCACAGCAGCGAGCTCGGCACTTTCACGCCGATGTGGCGCAAACCGATAAAATCACGCCCGACCAGCGCCGCAAAGCTCAGTGCGGTGGCGAACAGCGCCGCCGCCCAGGCCGCCGGCGTGGTGATGCGCAGCGCGTGAATCACGGACTTGTAATCGACCGCGCGCGAAAGATGCTGGAACACGATCAGCAGCAGCACGCCGACGAGGACCGTCAGCGCGGGCGCGACGAGGCGCTTGATATCGAAGCGGCCCGTGGCGCTGGCGGGCGAGTACACGGCGCGAAGCCGAGCGACCAACTGTGTGCGAGACATGCGTTCTTTAGAACTGGCTCGCGCTGTTTCCGGCATTCAAACCGCCGACGACAGCGCTCATCGTTGTGATCAGGGTGAAACCTGCGCCGTTGAAGCGCAATTTTTACGGCTTTCGCCGTTCGCGCCCCACGCCGTACAACTGGCTTCAGGGCTGGAAACGTCTGTATAACGGCGATGGTTGACGCGACTTTATTAATATTGAGACAACTACGGATCGAAAGCTTCGCGGCAGGGAAAAATGACCGGAATCGCCGCCCGGCAAGGCATCGCGAACCGTTTTCCATGCTTTACGATTTGTCAGATAACGATTCGTTCCGCGTTTGTCCAGACGAATCGGCGAAGCAACCGGTGTCGGGTGCAGAATTTAAGTGGAAACTGCAGAGAAAGGTATAGGAATATGACAAAAAAACTGAAAACGAAGCTGACCGTCGGCCTGACGGCCATCGGCGCGATGATCTTGACGGGGTGCATATCGACCGAAGATGCGCTCTTGAAGTCCGTACCGGTCGGCTCGGGTGTGTCGCAACGCCTGCCCTACGATTTCATCAAGTGCGTGAAGGCGAAGTGGTTGCCGCTGGACCCGCGCGTCCGCGAATATTCGATGAGCGCGGATTCGCAGGCGGTGTCGATTCCCGGCAAGGGATACGCGAGCCAGTCCGTGGTGCTGGCGGTGGCGCAGCAGTCGGCCAACGGCACCGGCTACACGATTTACGGCGATATCGCAGTGGCGAGCCGCTTCGTCACGGCCGCGCACATGCGACTGATTCCGGGTGGCCGAAAGGCTCAGGACGCGGGTTTGACGCCGTCCATGTCCACACCCGCCATATGCGTGCCGACGACGCGACCGATCAGGTAGCCGTCGGACGCGCAGGCGTTGGTGCGCTCCTTGCCGTCCCACTGGATCTTGTACTGATCGTCCTGCGAGTGCACGGCCGACGCGTCGAACTTGCGCTTGGCGCTCTTGCCGCCGGCATTGCGCGCGTCTTCGCTGACGAGACGGTTCCAGGTCAGCGCGTAGCCGTAGCGCACGCCATCGGCGAAGGCGTCGTAATCGCAGACTTGCGACGGCGCGGTCGCCTTAACCGTCCGATGAAAGCCGCCGGAGCTGCCCACCACGATGCGCTGCTCGCCCGGCGCGGGTTTGAACGGCGCCGCTTTGGCGACCTGAGCGGCCGACGCAGCCGAAGCGGCGGCGGCCGCGTCCGTATCCGCGTTCTGTTGCGGAAGCGGCGCGCATGCGCCGAGCACCAGCGCCGCCGCGACGACACCCGCCGCGCGCGCGTCGTGCCATTGTCTGAATATCGACCAGCGATTCACTAAGGCGATTCCTGTCTAAAGAAATAATCCGAGCGATACCTTACCACTCTCGCCCAATCTCTCGGAGTTTTCCGCAGACAGAAGGCAACCATAAAACAGAAAACGCGGACATCCTTACGGACGTCCGCGCCACATGTATTGCCGAATAGTGTCGCTCAGGAAGCCGACGATGTATGGCTCGTCGGCATCTCGATGCCGCGTCGCGCCATCTCCACGATCAGGAAGGTGCGACGCGTGACGTGAAAGCGCGCGAGCAGATCGCTCGAATACTCTTTCGCCGTGTTTTCGCTGATGTTCATCTTCCGCGCGATCGCCTTGTTCGACAGACCTTGCAGCAGATAACGCAGCGTTTCCTTCAGTCGCGGCGGCAGCTCGAGCGATTCGATGGTCGGACCCGCGTGCGTCGACATCGGCTTTGGGCTATGACCGCCCTTGCCGAGCACCGTGTTGGGCAGATAGACGCGACCGCTGAGGATCGTCTTGAGCGCTTCGCGGAAGACGCTTGCGCCCTGCTCGCTGCCCTTCGAGATGAACCCGCACGCGCCGTTCTTGATGCATTCGAGCACCGTGTCGCGGTCGTCCTGCGCCGACAACATGATGGTCTGCACCTCGCGCTCTTCCTCGCGAATCCAGTTGAGCAAATCCATGCCCGTCGTCTGGCCTCGCAAGTGGTAGTCGAGGAACATCAGATCGTAGGTATTGGCCGAGAGCTTCGCCTTCGCCTGCTCGAACCCATCCGCTTCGTCGATTTCGAGTAAGGGCTCGTTCGCCAGAATGAGGCTTTTCATCGCGCTCCTGGTCAGCCCCTCGTCCTCTACGAGCAATACATTTTTGAAATAACCATTTTCCATATCACTTCCCCGAGAACGGTTCCGATATTACGCGTGCTCCGATTGACTTCCACCCTCCTTTCGAAGGGATACATTCGGCAGTCCCCCAAAATCGGCGAATCCCCCCTACCCGTGCCGGGTTTAGCCGAAAGCACGGACGGTCAAAAATAGTTGCATCAAATCAACCAATACAACCACTTAAAAACCTGGAGGATGAGATGTCAAGCCGTCAAGCCGACAACGAAAGCGCGTTCGCGTTGTGGCGCATCAAGCGAGTCGAAGCGGGCGATTCGTCGCGCCGCGTTCTGATCGGACACAAGGACAAGTCGGTCGGGGAGTTCCTTGCGGTCCAGCTTCGTCTGAAGGGCTTGGACGTCATTCATTCACAGGATTTGGTCGGTGCGCGCATTGGTGCATAACTGGGAGCCGCAGGCGCTGCTGCTCGACACCACGCTAGACAGCGAATCCGGCTACGTGTTCCTGCGCAACTTGCGCATGGACGCCGATCTCACCGGAAAACTGCTCGTGGCGATGAGCAATGTCTGGCCCGCCGATCCCGTGCATTCGCTGAAGGAAGCCGGTTTCGACGCGCATTTTCGCCGGCCGTGTTCGACCTGGCGCATCGTGAAACTGGTCGAGGCGTTCTTCTCGACGCCCAGCTCCACGATGCGCTGAAACTTCAAACGCCTATCGGAGGCGCCGCCATGAACAAGGATGTCTGTCTCGTCGTACGTGGCGTCACGCCCGCCGCATCGTCGCGCTGCTGCGCGGGACGCGCGCGCATCCCGGTTCAGGCGCGCGTCGAGGCGCGGATCAGGCGCAGGCGTCGGCGTGCCGGTCCGGGCGCGCGGCGACTGGCCATCGAGAGCGACGCCGACGTTTCACTACCTGGCCGCATGAAGGCGATGCCGGTGCCGGGCAAGCCCTTCGCGTCGAGATTGAAGCCGTCGCTGACATGCGAAACCGGCTCGACGCACAGATACCCCGCGCCCGCCGGACAATGCACGACGACATGGTTGAGCATGCCGTCGGCTTTGAGATCGAGCGCGCGGCCATCGGCGTAACGCAGCGTCGCGCGGCCGTTCCAGCCGCTCAGATAACGCGTATAACCCTGATCTTCCCGGCGATGCTCGCGCACCGGCGTTTCGTCGGTCGGCTCGATGGCGATTTCGCCTTCGTGACGCCAGAGCGTTTTCGTGTCGAGCGAGGCATCGACGGCGGCGAAGTACGGATGAAAGCCGAGGCCGATCGGCATCACGCGCGACGAGCGATTGATCACGCGCATCGACAGACGCGCGCCGTCGTCCGTCATTTCGATGGTCTGGATTGCTTCGAACGCCCACGGCCAGCCGTGCTCGCCCGCGCGATGCTCATAGCGCATCTCCACGACATCCGCCTCCCGACGCTCGATGCGCCAGTCCGCGTATTGCCCGAAGCCGTGCAGCGCGTGCGCCATCGACGGGAACGCCGCGAGCCGCACGGTCTCGCCGTCCGGGCCGGGAAAATGCGAGTCGCGCACGCGATTGGAAAACGGCACCAGCGGATAGCTGCCGCCTTTGGGCCACGCATCGGCAGGCCAGCTCGTCTGATGGATCGGGGCGAGCCAGTCATGCACGCCCGACGCGTCTCCCGTAAAGAAGCGCGTGATGCGTCCGCCCGCCGACGGCGCCAGCTCGATGGCATGCGCGCCGCGACGGATCACGACACGCGGCTCGGCCTTCAGTTCGAATACTTCGCGAGTTTGGGTCACTACTTGGCTTCTGATGAAAGTTACCGGGTCCGCGACTATATCGCCAATCATTGACGCTGTTCCTTCACACGCGATACCAGTTGCGTCGGACTGACGAATTGCAGCGCGATCAGCACCCAGACGAGCGTGATGACCATGTAGATCATCGCCATTGCATCGATGGATTGCGGCGCGCGCACGCCCGTCGAGAACACCGCGTAATACAGCGCGACGACCAGCGTCTGCGTGGTCGGCCCGGCGGTGAAGAACGTCAGCTCGAACATGCCGATGGTCCGCACCAGCACCAGCAAGCCCGCCGCGAGCATGCCCGGCACCAGCAGCGGCAGCAGCACGTAGCGGAAATAGCGCGTCGTGTTCGCCCCGAAAATGCGCGCCGCCGATTCCAGATTCGGATCGATCTGCTCGATAAACGGCGTCATCACCAGAATCACGAAGGGCAGTGCGGGCACCAGATTGGCGAGAATCACGCCCGTCAGCGTGCCGGCGAGATGGACCTTGTACATGACCGTCGCCATCGGGATGCCGTAGGTGACGGGCGGCACCATCAGCGGCAACAGGAAGATCAGCATGGCGAAGCGCTTGCCCGGAAACTGCACGCGCGCGAGTGCGTAAGCCGCCGGCACGCCGAGCGCGATCGACAGCAGCACGACCGCGCCGACCACTTCCATCGTGACGAGCAGCACGCTCGACAACTGAAAGTCGCTCCACGCCTGCGCATACCAGTGCAGCGTGAAGCCCTGCGGCAGCAGCGTGCCGAACCAGTGCGTCGCCACCGAGTTCACCGCGACGGTCGCGATCAGCAGCAGCACGTTGATCAGAAAGAAGCCCATCGTCGCCCAGACGAAGCACTTCCACAGCTTGTCGCGCAGACTCGTTTGCTGTTTCATTATTTTGCCCGGCGATGCGGCGGGCCACGTCGGCGCAGCCTGATTGGCCTGGTTAGGGGAAGTCATCAGCCCTTTCCTCCCGTCACCGGACCGTTGTAGAAGAAACGGCGCGCGCCCAGCATGCCGCCGACGACCAGCAGTTGCACGAAGCCCATCAGAATCGCAATCGTCGATGCCAGCGAATAATCGTAGCTTTCGAACGCGGCTTCCGATGCGGCGATCGAAATAACGCGCGTCGGACCGGCCGGCGCGCCGAGCAGCACGGCCGACGGAAACACCGAAAACGCCTGCACGAACGAAAGACACGCGGTCATCGTCAGGCCCGGCAGCAACAGCGGCAAATAGATCTGCCGGAATTGCTGCCACGGTCCCGCGCCGAGCGTGGCGGCGGCGCGCGCGAGCGTCGGATCGATGCCCGTCACATAAGACAACGTCAGCAGAAACGCGAACGGAAAGCCCGACACGATCAGCGAGATCAGCACGCCCCAATAATTGTGCGTGAGGCGCACTTCGTCGTCGTAGAGATGCAGCGCCTGAATCGCCTGCGGAAACCAGCCGTGCGGGCTGAAATACGTGAGCATGCCGTCGGCGATCAGCACGGTGCCGAGCGTCACCGGAATGACGAGCAGCGTCGTCGCGAACTTCTGATATGGCGACGACCTGCGCAGCGCGAACGCGACCGGCACCGATACGCCGACATTGATGATCGTCGCGGGCACCGCGAGCTTGAGCGTGACGATGATCGTCGGCCACATCGACGTATCGGTGAAGAACGTGATGTAGTTGGCCCACGCGCTGCCGCCGTTCATCGGATTGAAGCTGAGCATCAGGCCGTAGGCGAACGGATAGATGAACAGCGCGACGATAAACAGCAGCGCGGGCGCGACGAGCCAGCCTTTCGGATCGCGCGGCTGTGCGGGCAGCGCGATCATTTGTCTTCTCCATACACGAGCGACTTCGACGGCGCGACGCGCAGCGAAATGCGTTCGCCTTCGGTGCATTCGCCCGCGATCCGCGCCCATAGCTTGCCGAATGCCGTATTCACGATGATCAGCGAATCGCGCCCGCCGTATTCGACGACTTCGACGTGCGCATCGAACGCGTTTTGATCCGTAGGCGACGCGCGTTCCATATCCTCGGGACGCAGCGCGATCGACACGCGCTTGCTGTCGAATCCTTCCATCGGCGTGCCGAGCAGACGCACGCCGTTCGCGTTCACCGCGACGCACTCGCCCTGCGTGCCTTCGAGCGTGCACAGCACGACATTCCGAAAGCCCATGAATCGCGCGACATGCAGGTTCTTCGGCCGCGCATAGACTTCCTTCGGCGACGCGACCTGCTGCACCACACCCTCCTTCATCACGACGATGCGATCGGCCATCGATAGCGCTTCGTCCTGATCGTGCGTCACGTAGATGGTCGCGCGCTCGAGCTTGCCGTGGATGCGCCGAATCTCCGCGCGCATCTCGATACGCAGCTTGGTGTCGAGATTCGACAGCGGTTCGTCCATCAGCACCAGCGGCGGTTCGATGACAATCGCGCGTGCAATCGCCACGCGCTGCTGCTGACCGCCGGACAACTGGCCCGGCAACTTGGCATCGTGTCCGATCAGTTGCACGAGTTGCAACGCGGCCTTCGCGCGCTTCATCGTTTCCGCCTTCGACACGCCCTGCATCTTCAGACCGAAACCGACGTTATCCAGCACCGACATATGCGGGAACAGCGCGTAATTCTGAAACACCATGCCGAAGCCGCGCTTCTCGGGCGGCAACACGTCGATGCGTTTTTCGTCGAGCCAGATGCCGCCGCCCGACAACGGCTGCAATCCGGCGATGCAATTCAGCGCGGTGGATTTGCCGCATCCCGATGGCCCGAGCAGCGCGATAAATTCGCCGCGCTTGATGTTCAGATCGAGTCCCTTCAACGCGGCAAGCTGCTGTCCTTCCGCATTGGTGAAGCTGCGCGACACCGAGTCGAGGCGCAGTTGTTCGAAAGTGTGTTTCATGGCGATATTCCGCGCTTATGTGCGTTTTGTTGCGCTTTATTGCGCAAGCGGCGACGTCCCTCGCAAGGAACGTCGCCGTCTTTATGCCGACTTCGGGCCGATGCTTACTTCGTCTTCTGCGCGCCGATTTCGCGGTCCCACTTCTGGAACGCGGCAACCATCGCCTGCGCATTCAGCGGCAACACATGCGGACGATCCGCGAGCAGCTTCGCGTATTCGGGACGGCCGAACTTCTGAATGACTTCCTGACTCTTCGCGGGCGCCATGCTCAGCGGCACATCCTTCACTGCCGGGCCGGGATAGAAGTAGCCGTCGTCATACGTCAGGGCCTGCTGCGCCGGCTCGAGCATGAAGTTCATCAGCTTGTAGAGCACGTCGAGCTTTTCCTTCGGCACGCCCTTCGGGATCACCATGTAATGCGCGTCGTTCACCCAGGTCATGTTGTCGAACGCGGCGACCTTGAATTCCGCCGGGACGATGCCGAGCGCGCGCGGGTTGATGTCCCAGCCCGTCACGGTGACGGTCATGTCGCGCGTGCCTTCGCCGAGTTCCTTCATCACCGCCGACGTGCCGCCCGGGTAATACGGGATGCAGTCGTTCAGTTGCTTGAGGAAGGCCCAGGTCTTGTCCCAGCCGTTGATCGGATCAGTCGGATCCTTGTCGCCGAGCACGTACGGCAGACCCATCAGGAAGGTGCGGCCCGGGCCGGAGTTGGCCGGACGCGCGTAGATCAGCTTGTTCGGATGCGCCTTGCACCACGCGAGCAGTTGATCGGGCGTCTTGGGCACGTCGGTGTCGGTGACTTTGGCCGGGTTGTATTCGAGCAGCGGCCCGGCGGGCATATACGTGACTTCCAGCCCGTAACCCTGCGCGATGTCCTGCATCTTGCGCGGGCCGGGCGCGTACTTGTCGAGCACACCGGGGAAGGCTTTCGACTGATCGGGCAGCAGTTTTTCCCACAGACCTTGCTGGATGCCGGCGGCCAGCGCATCCGTGCCGGTCACGACGAGATCGATATCCGATCGGCCTGCCGCCTGCATCGCCTTGATCTTGCCGGGCAATTGCGGCGCGGGCGCGTTGGTGAAGGTGATGTTGGACACGAGCGCCGGGTACTTCGTCTTGAAGGCTTCAAAACCCTTCTGCGTCAGTTGCAGATTGCCCGCGACATCGACGATGTTGATCGATACGGGATCGGCCGCACGCGCCGCATACGACGCGAACGCCGCGCCCACGGCGACGCAAACCGCCGCCAGTTTGACCGACAGTCTTGCCTGGAAAGCCATGTTGTCTCCTCACTTCTCGCGCCGCCGGTGATCGATCGGCCCGGCTGCTTTGTCGTTGGTATATCGATGCTCGGGTATTGCCCGTTCCCTTGCGACTGCTTCCGGAAACTGAAAAATAGCTAACGGAATCATCGTATGTCAAGCAACCGGAAGCGCCCCGGGAGCGTTACCTGAACGCCTTCCGAGGGTGTTTTTCCATTCTGTGCGGGGCTTTGCGGAACGCGCTCGGGAGATACCCCGAGCGCGTGTTTTCGCGCTCGTTTAACCGCTTTTTCCTACGGTTTCCTTGACCGGTGACGCTTGACCGCCTACGCGGCCTGATTGGCGAACGATTGCTCGAAGTCGAGCAGCGCGCGGGCTTCGCGTTCGACGGCAGGCAGCGCGTCGGCGGGCGTGCCGCTGAGCAGCGGCAGAATCGGGCCCATATCGGCGATGCCGGAAAGCGTCACGGCATCGTGCAGGACGCGAATCAGCGAGATGCGATCGCGCAGCGTTTCGAGCGGCAAAAAGCGTTCGTGGATGCGATGCGCCTCGTCCATCCGGCCGGACTTGGCGGCATCGAGCGACGCCATCACCGCGTTCGGCGCGATGCAGCCGGAGCCGGTCGTCCACGAAGCCAGTCCGAAGTCGCGCAAATGCACGAGCGCGGGACGCTCGCCCATGCCGGACAGTACTTTCGACGCCGGCACAGAGTTCAGCAGACGACGCAACCACGGATCGTCGACGGGATTCGCGCGCACGATCGCGTACTTGACCGCGACCAGCGTGCCGTCGGCGACGAGCGCCGCGAGCGTGTCGACGTCCACGTAATCCTCGCTCTTGATATAGAGCGTGAACGGCATCCCGGCGATATCGCTCAGTCGTCGCAGACCAGTGGCGACGCCCTGTGGCGTGGTGAAGCCGGCGAGCGGCAAGACCATCGCGGTGCGATAGCCCGTCGACGCGAGGATGCGCGCCTGATCGAGCATCTTGCCGTAATCGGGCCCGATGGCCGGAATCACGCGCGTCTGCGGCGAAGCGCAATCTGACAATATGTCTAACAACTCGCGATATTCGCTCACCGCGACGTGATACAAGTTCGCGTTTCCGCCATAAAGAAGCGTGCGGACAGAAGCGTGCGGACGCCGCCCGCTTCCATATGCGCGACGAGTCTGCGATTTTGCTCGACGTCGAGCGAAAAGTCGGCCTTGCGCGCAAGCGGCGGCACGGCCATGACGGATGTGGACAACTCGGATTCGGTGATCGGCTGCGTGTTCATGGGATCTCGGCAAAAAGTGTTTGACGGTCGGATGCAGAGCAAAAGTAGCAATTGCATCCGAAGTTGTCAAACAACTTTGACTGTTATCCGAGGGTTTCCCATTGGTTTCGCGATCAGTCGTATGACCTCTTTCGCCTGAACGGGCTAATCGCCGAACATACGTTCCAGCGCGTTTTCGATATGCGCTTTCATGGCGCGACCGGCGCGCGCGGGATCGCGATCGTGGATGGCATCGAGCACATCGCGATGTTCGCGCTGCACGAGTTGCTGGCGTTCGAGCGTTTTCACGAGCGACAAACGTCGCGAGAGATTCATGCTGAACATCACCTGCTCTTCGATGAAGGTCAGCACGGTAATGAAGAACTGGTTTTTCGACGCCCGCGCGACGGCGAGATGGAACGCGAAATCGTCCCGCGCGCCGATACCCTGCTGCGACTCGACGATGCGCTCCAGCGCGTTCCACGCGTCCTCGATTGCGCGGATATCGTCCTCGTCGCCCTTGATGGCGGCGAGTTCCGCAGCGCCCGCTTCCGTGACGACGCGAAATTCGTAGCAACGGCGGATATCGGACAGGGTTTCGAGCGGCGCGAAACGCCGCACGTCCGGATCGGGACGCCGCCCGACAACCGTCCCGGAACCGCGCCGCGTCACGATGATGCCATCGGCGCGAAGCCGCGCCAGCGCCTCGCGCACGGTGGGACGCGAGGTGGCAAAGCGTTCCGCGAAAGCGTGTTCCGTCAGAAGGCGATCGCCCTCCTTGAACTCGCCTTCCATGATGCTGTTGAGAATGTCGCTATAGATGCGATCGGCCTGGCCGGACGGCTTGCGCTCGTTCATGTTCGCGCTGTGACGTGCTTGTCAGGACGGACAATTGTAAGACAGATTTTCAGCTCGACGAGCGGCGGAAGCGCAATCGGCCGCGCGAAGGCGGCCGATCTTGACCAAGCAGCATCAACCGCCCCGTTTGCACGGAGCGGTCAGATCATGCTTACCACTGATAGCCCGATCCGAAGACCACGCCGACGCTGCCGTAGCTGCTCGTGTTGCCGGACAGCTTCACGACCCAGCGTGCGTCGTTGGTGACGTACGACACGCCAATCGCCGCGCCCGTCGCGCCGGCGAAGCGCGAAGCCGCTGCCGCGACCATCGTCTTGCCCGGCGCGGTCGGTTGCGGCAGACCCGCCACGGCCATCGCCGATGCAATACCGCCCCACGCCTTGCCCGCGACGTCGTTGATCTGCGACTGAACGCCGGAGATACGGGCATCGGTATAGCCTTGCGATTGCGCCTTCGCGAGATCCAGTTGACGGACGTTCACGGCGTCGGTCGCTTGCGTGCCATCCGCCACGTTGACGATCTGACGCTCGCTGCCCACGGAGCCGACGGACACCGTGTTCGAACGATCGGCCACGGAGTTCGCGCCCAGCGCCACCGAGTTGTCGACGGTGGTGACCGCGTTCGCGCCCATCGCGGCGAAGTGCGTGCCGGTCGCGCTGGCAGCTTCCGTGTTGCGATCGCCCTGCACCGCGATCATCGGATTGCTGTTTTCCGCGATATTCGTCACCGCGCCGATGGCCGCGTTCAACTGATCGACGTTCACCGCATCCGTGCCGACCGTGCCGACCGAGACGTTGTGGATGGTCGTGGCCGACGAGCCGTCGCCGAACGTGACGCTCGAATAGTTCGTCGAGCCATCGGCGTTGTGATCGTAGGTGACGGCCGTGTTGGCGGTGCCGTTGCCGTTGATCAGACCCGACGATTTCAGTTGCGACACGTTGACGGCATCGGTGTCCTGCGTACCGGCCGCCACGTTCGTGATCTGGCGTTCCGCGCCCGCCGCGCCGACGGAGACCGTGTTGTCGCGGTTGGCCACCGAGTTCGAACCGATCGCCACCGAGTTGTTGGCGATCGCCTGCGCGTTACCACCGATCGCCACCGATTCCGCGCCCGACGCCGACGAATCGGCCAGCGTCGAATTGGCGTGGAAGTACTTGATGCCGCCGCCGTTGATCGTGCTCAACGTCGTGTTAATGACGCTGATGTCGCTGGTGTTCTGCGTGACGCGACCGTCGAGGTTGTACAGCGCGCCGCCGACGCTGTTGAAGATCGAGCCGTCCTTGAACTCGTAACTTGCCGTGACGGAGCCGTCGGAGTTCACGGTCGAGTTGCCGCCCAAAGCCGCGGCCGTGTTCGATGCCGCGCCGAACAGTTGCGCGCCGTTGATGGCGTCGCCGCTGGTTGCGCTGACTTCGCCTGCCGCGACGTTCTTCAGCGTGACCGGCGCGTCCGGGTTGCCGAACGTCACCTGCGTGTGCTCCGGATTGTCGTACGTCACGACATTGGCGACGCTGGTCGAAATCGACTGCTTGAGTTGCGACACGTTCACCGCGTCGGTGTCGTTCACGCGGGCAGCGACATTTGTGATGCGGCGTTCGGTGCCCGCGTCGCCCACGGACACGGTGTCGGCTTCGCTTGCCACCGAGTTCGAGCCGATAGCGACCGAATTGTCCGCGTTGGCCTGCGCATTGCCGCCGATCGCGACCGATTCGGCACCTGCCGTCGTCGAATCCGCGAGCACGGAATTGGCGTGGAAGTACTTGATGCCGCCGCCGCCGTTGATCGTGCTCAGCGTCGTGTTGATGATGCTGATGTCGTCGGTGTTCTGCGTGACGCGGCCATCGAGGTTGTACAGTGCATCGCCGACATTGTTGAACGTCGAACCATCGTCGAACTTGTAGCTTGCCGTGACGGTGCCGTCCGCGCTCACGGTCGAGTCACCGCCCAGAGCCGCGGCAGTGCTCGATGCCGCGCCGAACAATTGCGCGCCGTTGATCGCTTGGTCGCTGGTTGCGCTGACCTCGCCCTTCGCGACGTTCTTCAATGTAACCGGCGTGCCGGGGTTGCCGAACGTTACCTGCGTGTGGTCCGGATTGTCGTACTGAACCGTGTTCGAGAGTGCGACGGAGAGCGAGCTGATACCGGTCGACAGAGATGTCATGCCGGTCGAGGTCGACAGCGAATTGACGCTGGACGACAACGAGCTCATGCCAGTCGAAGTCGAAGTCGACAGCGTATCGACGCTGGACGAAAGCGAACTTACGCTGCTCGACATTGAGCTGACATTGGTCGACAACGAACTCATACCCGTCGAGGTCGAAGTCGACAGTGTATCGACGCTGGACGAAAGCGAACTCACGCTGCTCGACATCGAGCTGACGTTTGTCGACAACGAACTCATGCCAGTCGAGGTTGAAGTCGACAGCGTGTCGACGCTGCTCGAAAGCGAACTTACGCTGCTCGACATCGAGCTGACGTTAGTCGACAACGAACTCATACCCGTCGAGGTTGAAGTCGACAGCGTATCGACGCTGGTCGAAAGAGAGCTCACGGTCGATGACATCGAGCTGACGTTGGTGGACAACGAGCTCATGCCCGTCGAGGTCGACGTCGACAGCGAACTCACGCCGCTGGAAAGCGAACTTACGCTCGACGAAAGCGAACTCATGCCCGTTGAGGTCGAAGTCGACAGCGAACTCACGCTGGACGAAAGCGAGCTCATGCCCGTCGAGGTCGAAGTGGACAGCGAACTGACGCTACTGGACAGCGAACTGACGTTGGTCGAAAGCGAGCTGACGCTCGTGGACATGGAACTCACACTTGTCGACATCGAGCTCACGCTAGACGAAAGCGAACTCATGCCGGTTGAGGTCGATGTCGACAGCGAACTCACGCTCGAGGACAGTGAGCTCATGCCCGTCGAAGCCGAAGTCGACAGCGAAATCACTTCACCATCCAAACCAATTAAAGCGCTACCCACGTCGTGATACGTCCCGCTCGACAACGAATAGGTCGGCGCATTGATTCTAGCCGCGCTTGCGTTGACCGATGCGCCACCGCCCAGGATCGATGCAGTAGTGGAAAGCGTCCCATAGAGCTGGCTACCGTTGATTGCGTCCGAGCTCCCTCCGGACACAGTCCCGCTTGGCAAACCGGTGATCTTGTTGCTGTTCATGTTCAGTGTGGTGCCGCTGCCAACGACAATGCCAGTCTGACTCAGCGTGAAGATCGGCCTGCCGCCCACGCTCATCACGGTATTGGTGCCGGAATCGATCTGGACGGTGCTGCCTCCCATCTGGAGTGATCCGTCAGTGCCGGCGACGGAATACGCCACCATCGCGCCGTTACCGTCGTAGGCCGCAAATCCGGCACCCATGTGGCCGGTGCCGTCGCACGACGCGCCATCGGTCGACAGTGTGCCTGGCGCCGCAGAGCTTATGCACGTCGGATCGTTGGAGTCCTGCCCCAGAATCCCGACAGCATAGCCATCTGCCGGCCCTGCCTACGTGCTACCCGCAACCAACCCCACCGCGCACAACGCGACCATTTCAGCCCGCTTTGCCCTTTTCCCCCTGGCTTTGGCGTTTTCGGATACCACCGTCCAGCATCCCAAACCCTCGCTCCACACCACACGATACATCTTGTTCATGCACTCACCTCTTGTCTCGGTTCGCAACGTTTAGTCAGAGTTGAGAAAGCTGTCCGGACTACGTTTCGCCGCGCCTTCAATCAAAATCAAGAAAGGCGACAGGCGAAAACGCCGTTCATCGGCAGACTCGCTCGAGAATCTGACTAAACTTTGTTATGGCATCCGAACTTATTATTCAGATGGTCCAGTTCAATCAATTTGGATACTTAATTGCTTTTAATCGACAAACATCAAGTAACCAATTGCGACCGAGATTTTTAGTTAGATATACGACAATTTATATTCTCTGAATCCTAAATATTTGAGTTTGTTTGTCAGATACCGGTGAACAATTTCAATTGACCTTCAAAGTGCTGAGACTTTGAGCACCGAACGAAAACGGATGAAACAATGATCGGGATAGGGGCAGGCCTCGCGGCCCGACCCCTCCCACACCACCGTGCGTACGGGTCCGTACACGGCGGTTCGGATCAGTTGATCGGCGCTGGACCGACCGACGGCAGGCCCAGCGAACGGAAG
>NZ_LFJJ01000076.1 GCF_001189365.1 Candidatus Burkholderia verschuerenii
CTCAACGTCATGCCTCAACCTCTACTCGTGCGCTGCAGACCTGGCTGAGATGTGCGTTTACGTCTGCACCAGACTGCGTCGTCGGGTCCATTCCGGCAAATTCAATTTTGCAGGCCAGACTATTTAGGGCGGTTCCGATTTACATCGCGCCCCAAGATTGTCGCCCACATGCAAATCTCGCGTTTTTCGGAATATCAAGTCATGAGCGAATCCAGCCTAATCCCCCTCGGTGGCCTCGAGTTCATCGTGACTTACCGTGGCGCCACGCAGGAGCGGCGCGACAATCTGCGCGGCGTTCTACGGCATTTGAATCGCACTTATACGGATTACACGCTTTATCTGATCGAAGCCGATAAAGCGCCGACTTTCCACTGGAGCGAAATCGGCGACGAAAAAATCCGCCATGTATTCGTTTATGACGATGGTCCGTTTCCAAAAGCGAAACTCTGCAATCTCGCCGTGAAAATGTGCAGCACCGAAACCATCTGTTTTCACGACGCGGATATGATCGCCAATCCGTATCATTTTCCGCTGTGCGTGAATGCAGTCAGACACGGTACGGCGAGCGACGCGCTCTGCCCCTTCCTGAGGGTGTTGAACGTGAACGGCGAGCTGCGCGAGCAATTTATCGCCAACGGCGATTACGACCTGCTCAAACCGTATCTCGGCGAAGCGGTGCCGGAAAGCATGGAAGTGCTGTACGAAAACACGCCGGGCGCCATCGTGCTGTTCAAGCGCGCCGCGTACATTCGCATCGGCGGCTACGATCCGCGCTTTATCGGCTGGGGCGGCGAAGACGACGACCTGCTCACGCGCGCGCAACGCCTCGGCCTGCGTTGGCATTCGGTCCCCAATCCCGACGCCGCGCTGTTTCATTTGCACCACGATTCCACTTCCCGGCTCGAAGCTGTCGCCTCGGCGCAACGCAACCGCGATACCGCCGCCGAAACACGCGCCATTTCCGACGAAGAACTCGCCGCCCGAACCGCCGAACTGGTGAAATACTTCGCCTGACGCCGCTGCGGTCGATTGTCGCGCTCGGCTGTATCGCCCGCCGAGCCGCGCCGAATGTGCCGAATGCGCCGCGCTCCGGTCCGTCCCCGAATGCCGCGTATAAATGAACGGAAGCGCAAAACGCTATAATATTGGACTATCTGAAAGGCCATCAGCTTAGGCCTAAAGAATTAGCTCAGCATAAGCCCAATACATGCAGCTCCTCACGATCGGAATCAACCACCACACTGCGCCTGTCGCTCTGCGCGAACGCGTGGCGTTTCCGCTCGAACAGTTGAAGCCCGCGCTGGGCGCGCTGAAGGATATCTGGCTCGGCCCGCTGGCCAAGGCATCGCCCGAGGCGGCGATCCTTTCGACTTGCAACCGCACCGAACTCTACTGCGCCACGGACGATTCCGCCGCGCGCGAAGCCGCCATCCAGTGGCTGTCGAAGTATCACAACATTCCGGTTCCCGAACTCGCGCCGCACGTCTATGCGTTGCCGCAGTCGGAAGCCGTGCGTCACGCGTTTCGTGTCGCGTCGGGCCTCGATTCGATGGTGCTCGGCGAAACGCAAATCGTCGGACAAATGAAGGATGCGGTGCGTACCGCGTCCGAAGCCGGCGCGCTCGGCACATATTTGAACCAGTTGTTTCAGCGCACTTTCGCCGTCGCCAAGGAAGTCCGCACGACGACGGAAATCGGGGCGCAATCGGTGTCGATGGCCGCTGCCGCCGTGCGTCTCGCGCAGCGCATTTTCGAGAACATTTCCGGTCAGCGCGTGCTGTTTATCGGCGCGGGCGAAATGATCGAGCTCTGCGCGACGCATTTCGCCGCGCAAAATCCGCGTGAACTGGTCGTCGCGAACCGCACGGCCGAGCGCGGCGAAAAGCTCGCGGAACGCTTCAACGGACGCGCCATTCCGCTGTCGGAACTGCCTACCCGTATGCACGAGTTCGACATCATCGTGTCGTGCACGGCGTCGACGCTGCCGATCATCGGGCTCGGCGCGGTGGAGCGTGCGGTGCGCGCGCGTCGCCATCGGCCGATTTTCATGGTCGATCTGGCCGTGCCGCGCGATATCGAGCCGGAAGTCGGCAATCTTCAGGACGTGTTTCTCTACACCGTCGACGATCTCGGCGCGATCGTGCGCGAAGGCAACGCATCGCGGCAGGCGGCGGTCGCGCAGGCCGAATCGATCATCGAGACGCGCGTCGCGAATTTCATGCAATGGCTGGATGCGCGCAGCATCGTGCCGGTCATTCGTCACATGCACACGCAGGCCGATGCGCTGCGTCGCGCCGAAGTCGAACGCGCCCGCAAGATGCTCGCGCGCGGCGACGATCCGGCAGTCGTGCTCGAAGCGCTGTCGCAGGCGCTAACCAACAAGCTGATCCACGGTCCCACGCACGCGCTCAATCGCGCGAGCAGCGAGGAACGCAGCCAGCTCATCGACTTGATGAGCGGTTTTTACCGCCACGGCGCGGATAAAACGTCCGATCGTTAGCGGCGTCCTTCTTGCTATTCTCAAATGCTTCCCGCGTCTAATTAAGCGCGCGCGGAAGTCTCCCCGATTCGCAGTTTCTACGGAGCCCGAAGCTCCGCATTTGCCTGAATAACGCCCGATGAAAACGAGCATGCAAAGCAAGCTCGACCAGCTTGCAAAACGGCAGGTCGATCTCAACGAATTGTTGAGCCGTGAAGACGTGACCGCCGACATGGACCAATACCGCAAGCTCACGCGCGAGCACGCGGAAATCAGCCCGATCGTCGAGCAATACGCGCTGTGGAAACAGGCGCTCAACGACGAAGCGACCGCGCAGGAACTGGTCTCCGATCCGTCGATGCGCGATTTCGCCGAAGAGGAAATCGGCGAGGCGCGCGAGCGCATGACGCAGATCGAGCACGATCTGCAGATGATGCTGCTGCCGAAGGACCCGAACGACGACCGCAATATCTTTATCGAAATTCGCGCGGGCACGGGCGGCGACGAATCCGCGCTGTTCGCGGGCGATCTGCTGCGCATGTATCTGCGTTACGCGGAACGGAATCGCTGGACGGCGGAAACGATGTCGGAAAGCGTCTCCGATCTCGGCGGCTACAAGGAAGTGATCGTGCGGATCGCGGGACAAGGCGCGTTTTCGCGGCTGAAGTTCGAATCGGGCGGGCATCGCGTGCAGCGGGTGCCGGCGACGGAAACGCAGGGGCGCATCCACACGTCGGCGTGTACGGTCGCCGTCATGCCGGAAGCCGATGAAATCAGCGAAGTCGTGATCAATCCGGCGGATTTGCGCATCGACACGTTTCGCGCGTCGGGCGCGGGCGGACAGCACATCAACAAGACCGATTCCGCCGTGCGCGTGACGCACTTGCCGACGGGCATCGTCGTGGAATGTCAGGACGACCGCTCGCAGCACAAGAATAAGGATCGCGCGCTGAAGGTGCTGGCCGCGCGCATCAAGGACAAGCAGTATCACGAGCAGCACGCGAAGGAAGCCGCGACGCGCAAGAGTCTGATCGGCTCGGGCGACCGTTCGGAACGCATCCGCACGTACAACTTCCCGCAAGGGCGCATGACGGATCACCGGATCAATCTCACGCTCTATAAGCTCGAATACATCATGGACGGCGATATCGACGAACTGATCGCCGCGCTCGTCTCCGAGCATCAGGCGGAACTGCTGGCGGCGCTCGGGGAAACCGAGTGAGCAACGTAGCCGATCTGCTGCGCGCATCGGAATTGCCGCCGCTCGAAGCGCGCATTCTGCTGATGCACGTGCTCGGCTGGCGTCGCACGGAGCTGATCACGCGCGATCACGAGGCGCTGTCAGACGACGCCGTCGCGCGATTCGCAGCGCTCGCGGCGCGCCGCGCGGCAGGCGTTCCGATCGCGCAACTCACCGGCAGGCGCGAGTTCTTCGGGCTCGACTTCGACGTAACGCCGGACGTGCTGATCCCGCGTCCGGAAACCGAATTGCTGGTGGAAATCGCGCTCGATCTGATCGCGGATACGCCGAACGCGCGCGTGCTCGATCTCGGCACGGGAACCGGCGCGATCGCCGTTTCGATCGCGCATGCGCGGCAGGATGCGCGTGTGTGGGCGGTCGATCGCTCGACAAAAGCGCTCGACGTCGCGCGCGGGAACGCCGCGCGTCTGCTGGACGCGAACAACGTGACCTTCGTCGAAAGCGACTGGACCGCGAAGCTCGATCCGTCGCTGCTATTCGAGGCGATCGTCAGCAATCCGCCGTATATCGCGAGCGACGATCCGCATCTCGAACAAGGCGATTTGCGCTTCGAGCCGCGCGGCGCGCTCACCGACGACGCCGACGGTTTATCCGCGATCCGCGCGATCATCGAACGCGCGCCGTTCATGCTCGCGAAAAACGGCTCGCTGTGGCTCGAGCACGGCTACGATCAGGCCGACGCGGTGCGCCGTCTGCTGCAGGCGCGCGGCTTCACCGAAGTCCATTCCAAGCGCGATCTCGCCGACATCGAACGCACGACCGGCGGCGTCTTCACGGCCTGACTGCGTCAGCCCGTCACAGCGAATTCCGCTATCATTTCAACAGTCAACCCCACCGAATATTCAAGCGCAGGTACTTTATGGATACGCAAGAACGCATCAAGCAAATCGTCGATCAAAACCCGGTCGTGCTCTTCATGAAGGGCAGCGCGCAGTTTCCGATGTGCGGCTTCTCGGGCCGCGCCATTCAGGTGCTGAAGGCGTGCGGCGTCGACCAGATCATGACCGTGAACGTGCTGGAAGATGACGGCATCCGTCAGGGCATCAAGGAATTCTCGAACTGGCCGACCATTCCGCAGCTTTATGTGAACGGCGAATTTATCGGCGGCTCGGACATCATGATGGAGATGTATCAGTCGGGCGAACTGCAACAGCTTTTCGCCGCCGCGTAATTTCTCTTGCAAGTGAATGCGCCCGCCGCAGCAAAGCGACGGCTGATCGTCGCCATCACCGGAGCCACGGGCGCCATCTACGGCGTGCGTCTGCTCGAGAGGTTGCGCAAGTTGGGCGGCGTCGAGACGCATCTGCTCGTCTCGAGCGCCGGCTGGCTCAATATCCAGCACGAACTCGAACTCGATCGCAGCGCGGTTCACGCGCTCGCCGATGTCGTTCATAACGTGCGCGATGTGGGCGCGAGCATCGCGTCCGGTTCCTTCGTGACCGACGGCATGGTCATCGCGCCCTGCTCGATGCGCACGCTCGCCAGCGTCGCGCACGGTCTCTCCGACAATCTCATCACCCGCGCCGCCGATGTCGTGCTGAAGGAACGCCGCCGTCTCGTGCTGCTTGTGCGCGAAACGCCGCTCAACCTCGCGCATCTGCGCAATATGACGTCGGTGACGGAAATGGGCGGCGTGATTTTTCCGCCGCTGCCGGCGTTTTATCAAAAGCCCGCGACGATCGACGAGATGGTCGATCACACCGTCGAGCGCGTCATCGACCTGTTCGGCGTGGCGCTGCCGGTGACGCACGCCTGGCAAGGCATGCGTGGCGAGGCCGATTAGCGTCATTAGCAACAGGCAGGACACAATCCGTTGCCGCGCGCGCCCTTTATCAACGCGGCGCGCGGCCTTATCTTCGATGGCAGATCAACGCATTCCTACACTGCCATGAACCGACTTCCTACCGTTTTCATTTCCCACGGCGCGCCGACGCTGCCGATCGACCCGTCGATGCCGTCGGCCGAATTCGCCTCGCTCGCGAACGAATTGCCGCGCCCCGACGCCATCCTGATGCTGTCCGCGCACTGGGGCACCGCGCAGCCGGTCGCCAGCGTCGCGACGCAGCCGGAGACGATCCACGATTTCTACGGCTTTCCGCGTGCGTTGTACGAGTTGCGCTATCCCGCGCCGGGCGCGCCGGATGTCGCGCCGCGTCGCGCGGCGGCGGCGCTGGTGCGCCACGGCGTGTCCGCGTCGACGACCGAGCATGGCCTCGATCATGGCGCGTGGGTGCCGCTGCTGCTGATGTTCCCCAACGCCGACGTGCCCGTCGCGCAGTTGTCGATCCAGCCGCGCCTCGACGCCGCGCATCATTTCGCGATGGGCCGCGCGCTGCGCGATCTGCGCGACGACGGCGTGATGATCGTCGGCTCCGGCCAGATCACGCATAACCTGCGCATGGCCGATTTCGGCGCGCGCCCGGAAGACGCCGATCCGCGCGTGTCCGAATTCACCGACTGGTTCGAGGATCGCATGCGCGCACGCGATATCGACGCCCTGCTCGACTATCGCGCCCGCGCGTCGCACGCCGCGCTGATGCATCCGACCGACGAACATTTGCTGCCGGTGTTCAGCGCGCTCGGCGCGGCATCGGACGATTATCGGCTGGGCATTCAGTCGCTCGGCACTTACCAGCGCGCGCTGGCGATGACCAACTACGTCTTCACGGACGCCTGAGCGCGCAAAAAAACCCGCCTGATCGCTCGGGCGGGTTTTGTCGATTTCGACACTCAGCGAAGCATTACGCGCCGACTTCGTTGACGATGTCCTCGTGGCTTTCGCGCTCTTCGAGATAACTCGTGCGATAGCCCGTGTGCACGCCCCAGTAGTAGAACAACCAGCGCGAGCACGGCGACGGCGGCCATATCCCAGCCGTAGGGCAGCACGCCGCTGCCGCCGAATTCATGGCTGCCGATGCGCGACATCACCGCCATCGACGGCAGATAGGCGATCAGCCACCACGCGGCCTTCAGATCCTTGCCCCAGCCCGCGAAACCCGTCTTGCCCTGAAAGTAGAAATACACCGGCAGCGCGACGACCATCAGCAGGATGATTTCGCCGGTCAGCGGCCACTTCGCCCAGTACAGCACCAGCGACGCGCAGACGAACGCGAACGGCGCGACCAGACCCATCAGCGGAATATTGACCGGGCGATCCAGATCGGGCGCGGCGCAGCGACATCAGGCTGACCGGGCCGGTCAAATACGAAATGACCGTTGCGACCAAAATCACCGCCGCCAGCGTGCCCCATCCTCGGAAGAAGAACAGGAACACGAAGGACACGAACAGGTTGAACCACATCGCCTGACGCGGCACGCCGTAGAACGGATGCACGTTGCCGAACATCTTCGGCATCGTGTTGTTACGCTCCATCGCGTAGATCATGCGCGTGGTCGTCACCATGTAGGTCGTGCCGGTGCCGCTCGGACTGACGAACGCGTCGACGTACAGCAGCACCGCGAGCCAGTTCAGATTGAGCGCCAGCGCCAGTTCGGCGAACGGCGACGCGAAGTTGAAATGCGACCAGCCCTTGGCGACATCGGCGGGATTCACCGCGCCGATATACGCGATCTGCAGCAGCACGTAGATGACGAGCGCCAGCAGAATCGAGCCGATCACGGCGAACGGAATGCTCCGCGACGGATTGCGCGCCTCGCCCGCCAGATTCACCGGGCTCTGAAAACCGTTGAAGCTGAACACGATGCCGCTCGTCGCGACCGCCGTCAGCACGGCCGGCCAGCCGTACGGCGCGAAGGTCGACGCCGTGCCGAAATTCTCCGAATGAAATCCGGTGATGATCAGACCGGCGATGGTCGCGCCCGGAATCAGGAACTTGAACACCCCGTGATCGCCGAATTGGCGCGCGCGAACACCTTCACGCCCCAATAATTCAGCAGGAAATAGAAAGATGGTGTGGATGCGTATCGTCAGCTTAAATCAAGGCAAAGTTGAAAAAATCGTAAGAATTCGCAACGCTATCTCGATATACCCCCTCAGATGAGTCGGAAATTATTTGACCGCGAAAACGATTCGCCGTATAAAGCTTCTTGCAGGATTTCAAGTGGCGAGTGTTGGTTCTTTCGTAGGTTCGCCATCTCGGTATTCCGGTTGGTCCCATTGCCCCTTCCTTGATTTTCCGCACCCCGGGCTTCGGCCTATATTCATCCTTTTTTTTGGAATAAGTAACATGGAAACCGGTACCGTCAAGTGGTTCAATGACGCAAAGGGCTTTGGCTTCATCACTCCGGATGGCGGCGGCGAAGATCTGTTCGCGCACTTCTCGGAAATCCGCATCGAAGGCTTCAAGACGCTTCAGGAAAACCAAAAGGTTTCCTACGAAGTGAAGACTGGCCCGAAGGGCAAGCAAGCTGCGAACATCAAGCCGGCCTAAGCTTTAAGTCTTAGACCCGCTCAAGGTTCACGAAAAAACCCCGCCTAGGCGGGGTTTTTTCATTGGCGCTGCGGATTCGGAAGACGGATCACGCGAAGACGCGTTGCGCGTAAATGCCGAGGCCCGTCGCGACGCTCGCCAGCCGGTCGCCGAAGACCGCTTTCGCGCCCGGAAAAGCCGCCGCCAGCGCGTCGGAGAGGAAGCGCAGGCCGGTGGTGCCGCCGGTGAAGTAGATCGCGCCGACATCCGCTTCCGCGACGCCCGCCATCTTCACCGTTTCGCGTGCCGATCCGACGATACGCTTCGTTTCGTCGCGCCCGGCCTCGATCAGCTTCTGCTCGTCGAACTGCACGCGCAGCGCTTCTTCCACCTCTTCCATGTCGATTTCGGTGACGCCGCCAGCCGATACGTCGATCTTCGCTTCTTCGGCGTGCGCGGTCAGCGCGTGCCCGAGGCGGCGCTCGACGACGCGAATCAGCCGGTCGTGGAAATGCGTGTCGGGATAGAGGTGGCGCATCAACTGCAACTCGCTGACGCGCTTGGGCGTGTAGACCGTGTTGATCAGATGCCACGTCGCCAGGTCGAAATACACGCGATTCGGCACTTCGCGCCCTTGCGGATCGAGCGTCTGATAGCCGAGTTCGCGCAGAATGGTCGTCAGCTCGACGCGCCGGTCGAAGTCCGTGCCAGCCACATGCACGCCGTGATGCGCCAGCACATCGCCCTTGCGCTCCAGATGACGCGCGCGATCCGGCCCCACGCGCACCAGCGAAAAGTCCGACGTACCGCCGCCGATATCCGCGACCAGCACGAGCCCTTCCTCGGTGAGGCTTTTCTCGTAGTCGAAGGCGGCCGCGATCGGTTCGTACTGGAAGTGGATCTCGCGCAGCCCGACGGCATGCGCGCACGCTTCGAGCTGCTTCTGGGCGAGATGATCGGCCTTCGGGTCGTCGTCGACGAAGAACACCGGGCGGCCCAGCACCGCGCGCGTCAGCGGCTCGGGAGCGAGCACTTGCGCCTTCTGCTTCAGATGCTGAAGGAACAGCGTGATCACGTCGGTGTACTTGATCGCGGAACCGTCGCCGAGATCGGTACTCTGATCGGCGAGCGGCGAGCCGAGGATGCTCTTCATCGAGCGCATCAGACGGCCGTCGAAACCGTCGATGTAAGACTCGAGCGCGGCCCGGCCGTACGACTGGTTATCCTCGTCGGTATTGAAGAAGACGGCGGTGGGGAGCGTAACGGCGTCGCCCTCGACGGGCGCAAGCCGGATCTTCAGGCCATCGGGCAGGGCAACGGCAGAATTCGACGTGCCGAAATCGATCGCACAGTAGGTCATGGCGTCAGGCGGCGCGCGGAAAATCTCGCCGCATTCGAAAGAAGATCGCGTTTTTATCACGTACCGCGAGGTGCATCAACCGCGATCGGAATTAAACAACCGCCGGGTTCGTTCGACAAAAGCGGAACGGGACTTGCTGTCCAGCGGCATTCTTCGGAAACAACGACGTGCGCCAGTGCAGCACGATGCGCGCCTAAACCCAATGAGCGATACGACGACGACGCAGGAAAAGCAATCGAACGAGCGCGGAACGCCGCGGGACGTCATCGAAACCGACCTGCCCGGCCGTCTCGACCGGCTGCCGTGGGGGCGCTTTCACACGCTGATCGTGTTCGCGCTCGGCATCACCTGGCTGCTCGATGGGCTGGAAGTGACGCTGGCTGGCGCGGTGGCGAGCGCGCTGAAGGCGAGTCCCGCGCTGCAGTTTTCCAACGCGGATGTCGGGATTGCGGGGAGCGCGTATATCGCGGGCGCGATGCTCGGCGCGCTCGGTTTCGGCTGGCTGACCGACCGGCTCGGGCGTCGCAAGCTGTTTTTCATCACGCTGTTTCTGTATGTCGCCGCGACCGCCGCGACGGCGTTTTCGTGGAATCTCGCGTCGTTCGTGCTGTTCCGCTTTCTGACCGGCGCGGGCATCGGCGGCGAATATACGGCCATCAATTCGACGATTCAGGAATTCACGCCCGCGAGACTTCGCGGCTGGACCGATCTCGCGATCAACGGCACGTTCTGGGTCGGCGCGGGCATCGGCGCGGCGGGATCGCTCGTGCTTCTCGATCCGGGGATGCTGCCGCCCGACTGGGGCTGGCGCGCGTGCTTTCTGATCGGCGCGGCGCTCGGACTGACGATTCTGTTCATGCGGATGTGGGTGCCGGAAAGTCCGCGCTGGCTGATCACGCACAATCAGGTCGACGAGGCGCGGCAGATCGTCGAGGACATCGAAGGGCACTTTCGCGAGCACGGCGTCGAGATTCCCGATACGCCGGTCAAGCCGCTGCGGCTGAAGGCGCGTGACAGCACGCCGCTCGGCAAAGTCTTCCATGCGCTGTTCAACACGCATCGGCGGCGCTCGCTCGTCGGGCTGATGCTGATGACCGCGCAGGCGTTCTTCTACAACGCGATCTTCTTCACGTACGCGCTCGTGCTGACAGATTTCTACAAGGTGCCGGGCGATCACATCGGCTGGTACGTGCTGCCGTTCACGGCGGGGAATTTTCTCGGGCCGGTGCTGCTCGGCAAACTGTTCGACGTGATCGGGCGTCGCCGCATGATCGCGTTCACCTACGCGATTTCCGGCGTGCTGCTGACCATCAGCGGCTGGATATTCATGGAAGGCATGCTCACCGTGACGACGCAGACCATCGCGTGGATGGTGATTTTCTTCTTCGCGTCGGCGGCGGCGAGTTCGGCGTATCTGACCGTCAGCGAAACCTTTCCGCTCGAAATCCGCGCGCTGGCGATCGCCGTGTTCTACGCCTTCGGCACGGCGCTCGGCGGCATCATCGGGCCGACGCTGTTCGGCCATCTGATCGACACGCACGAGCGCGGCGCGGTGTTCATCGGCTATCTGATCGGCTCGGGATTGATGCTCGCGGCGGCGATCGTCGCGGGCATCTGGGGCATCGCGGCGGAGCGCAAGTCGCTGGAAGACGTCGCGCGGCCGCTTTCCGCCGCCGACGAGCACTGACGTCCGTTACTCGAAGGATTGATTCCACGCGCCTTCGAACGCCGTTTCGCCGAGCGGCTTGCGGGTGCGCGGCGCGGATTCGCGTTCGCGCAGCGCTTCGTCGAGCGCGTTCGCATCGCCGTAATGGCCGATGGCGATCATCGCGATCAGTTGCATATCGTCGGGAATCGAAAACGCGCGGCGGAACGCGTCGCGGTCGAAGCCGCCCATCTGATGCGTCACCAGCCCGAGCGCGTGGGCTTGCAGCACCAGCGCCATCGCGGCCGCGCCGGTATCGTAGGTCGCGGTCTTGCCGGGCTCGCCCTTCGGCGTGAGCGTGGCCGCCGCGACGCTGATCAGCACCGGAACATGCGCGTTCCACTTCTGGTTCATCGGCATGAGCGTGTCGAACGCGCGCTGAAACGCGGCTTCGTCGCGCTGGCGATCGAACACGATAAAGCGCCACGGCTGCAGATTATTCGACGACGGCGCCCAGCGCGCCGCCTCCAGCACGGTATGCAATTGCGCGCGATCGACCGGCCGGTCGGAAAACGCGCGCGGGCTCCAGCGGCCGGAGAACAGTTCGTGGATATCGACGTCGGTGGGAGCGGGTTTCGCTGTCATGGCGTGAGTCCTTGTCTGCGTGTCTGGGAAGCGATCGGCGAAAAGCGTGCGCCGTTCGATCCGACAAGGATAAACAAGGATGCGAGCGCCCGCAGCCGGGCGCTCAACCGCTTTCGATTCCGTTCAGGTCGCCGCGACGCCCACCGATCCGCGCGCGATTGATCCGCAACACGGTCACCGCCGCGACGAGGCACAGGCCGCCGGAGATCATTGTTGCGACGGTGTAGCTGCCGAGGCTCGAGCGCAGCATGCCGCCGCCGAGCGCCGCGAACGCCGCGCCCAGCTGATGCCCCGCCACCACCCAGCCGAACACGATCGGCGCGGACTCCCGGCCGTAGACGTCGGTGGCGAGCCGCACGGTCGGCGGCACGGTGGCGATCCAGTCCAAGCCGTAGAACACGGCGAACAGCGGCAGCCCGAAAAAGTCGATGCCGAACGCATACGGCAGATAGATCAGCGACAGGCCGCGCAGCCCGTAGTACCAGAACAGCAGAAAGCGCGCGTTGAAGCGATCGGACAGCCAGCCCGACAGCGTCGTGCCGAACAGATCGAAGATGCCCATCGTGGCGAGCAGCGTCGCGCCCTGAACCTGCGTCATGCCGTAGTCCGAGCACATCGCGATCAGATGCGTGCCGACGTAACCGTTCGTGCTCGCGCCGCAGACGAAGAAGCTGAAGAACAGCAGCCAGAAATCGCGCGTCTTGCTGGCCATCGCGAGCGTGCCGAACGCGACCTTGATCGGATTCTTCGGCGCGGGCGCGGGACCGGCGGGTGCATCGGCGGTTTCGCCAACCGGGCGCAGACCGACCGTCGCCGGACGCTCGGGCAGCAGCCACGCCACCAGCGGCAGCACGACGACCGCCGCCGCCGCGACCACGAACACGACCGGCCGCCAGCCGTGATGCTCCGAAATCGACGCCAGAAACGGCAGGAATACAAGCTGGCCGGTTGCCGAACTGGCGGTGAGAATGCCCATCGCGAGGCCGCGATGCGTCGTGAACCAGCGATTCACCACCGTCGCCGACAACGTAAGCGCCGCGACGCCCGTCGCGCTGCCGACCATCACGCCCCAGACCAGCACCATCTGCCACGGCTGCGTCATCATCGACGACAGGGCGACGCCCGCCGCCAGCGTCGCGAGCGCGACGAGCACGGTCGGACGCACGCCGAAACGCTGCATCGCGGCGGCCGCGAACGGGCCGGCGAGACCGTACAGCGCGAGATTGATCGAGATGGCGAGCGAGATCGTGCCTCGGCTCCAGCCGAACTGCTGTTCGAGCGGCAGCATCATCACGCTCGGCGTGGCACGCGTGCCGGCGACCGCGAGCAACACGAAAAACACCACGCCGACCGTGATCCACCCGTAATGCATCCGGCCGTCCAGCCGTCTCGCCACCCAGTTCATCGCCGCTCCGTTCGTTGGATTCGCACGCTTCGTTACCGATCGGTAACAAGTAGAGTTGCGAGCTTAGTGACTGCTCGGTAACATGTCAAGCACGCAGCACAATCTCGAGGACTCTCACTGTGACACGATCATCCGCCGATCAGCCTAAAGCCCCTGCCCGGCGCAGTGTACGCACGGACGGCGCGACCGCGCAGGCGCAGTTGCTCGACGCCGCGCAGGAGTTGTTTTATCGCGACGGCGTCCGCGCCATCGGCGTCGATGCGGTCGTCGAGCGCGCGGGCGTCAACAAGATGAGTCTCTACCGGCGCTTCGCGTCGAAGGAGGAACTCGTCGCCGCGTATCTGGATCGCATGCAGGATCGATTCGAAGGACGTTTCGAGGCGAGCGTCGCGATGCATCCCGACGATCCCCGCGCGCAACTCGTGCAGGCGTTCGACGATCTGGTGAAACGCGCGTCCGCGCCCGATTATCGCGGCTGTCCGTTTCTGAACGTATCGTGCGAATTCGGCGATCCGGCGCATCCGGCGCGACGGGCGGCGACGCGCAACAAGACCTATCTGCTGACGCGGCTGACCGAGATCGGCGCGGCGGCGGACGTCGCCAATCCGCGCGAACTGGCCGAATCGCTGGCCTTGCTGGTGGACGGCATCTACGCGACCAGCCAGACTTACGGCCCGGGCTCCGGTCCGATGCTCGCCGCGCCACGCATCGCGCGCGCGCTCATCGACGCGGCCCTTTTATCGAAACACGCTCAGGAAAACTCATGAATGACCGCTGTACCCGCGATGAAGTGATCGCGGCCACCGAGCATTGGCTCACGCGCGCGGTGATCGGACTGAATCTGTGCCCGTTCGCCAAGAGCGTGCATGTGAAGGGACAAATCCGCTACGTGGTGAGCGAGGCGCGCGGCGTCGAGGATGTCGTCGTCGAACTGACGGACGAACTGCGTCTGCTGCGCGATTCCGACCCGCAAAAGCTCGACACCACGCTGTTCATCACGCCTGACGCCTTCGCGGATTTCGCCGATTACAACGACGCGCTGTTTTTCGCCGAGCGCCTGCTCGATCAGCTCAAGCTCGCGGGCGAATTGCAGATCGCGAGTTTCCATCCGGACTATCGCTTCGAAGGCACCGAACCGGACGACCTCAGCAATTACACGAATCGCGCGCCGTATCCGATCTTCCATTTGTTGCGCGAAGCAAGCATCGATCGCGCGGTGGCTGCCTTTCCCGATGCCGCCGATATCTACGAACGCAATATTGAAACGCTGGAGCGCCTCGGCCGCGACGGCTTCGACGCGTGGATGAACAAACGCTGATCAGTGCGTGAAGAAGCGCTCGCGCAGTTCGTCGAGCCCGAGCGTTTCGAGCACGTCCGACAGCCGCTGCGCGGGCCGTCCGCGCGGCAAGTCCTTGAACTGGGCGATGATCAGCTCGTTTTTCATCGAGTGCTCCCAGCCGACCAGTTCCGTCACGCTGACCTGATAACCGTGCGATTCGAGTTGCAGGCAGCGCAGCACGTTGGTGATCTGACTGCCGAATTCGCGCGTATGCAGCGGATGCCGCCACATTTCCGTCAGCACGTTCCTCGACAGCGACTGGCCCTTGTTCTTGCGCAGCACCGACGCCACTTCCGCCTGACAGCACGGCACCACGACGATGTATTGCGCCTTCTTCTGGAGAGCGAAGTAGATGGCGTCGTCGGTCGCGGTATTGCACGCGTGCAGCGCCGTGACGACATCGATCGTTTCGGGCAACCGGTCCGAGAGCGTCGATTCGGCGACCGACAGGTTCAAAAACGACATCCCGTCGAAACCGAGTCGCTTTGCCAATTCTTCGGACTTTTTTACCAGTTCCTCGCGGGTTTCGATTCCGTAGATGTGTGACCGATCGCGCAGACTCTTAAAGAACAGATCGAAGAGAATAAACCCAAGATATGACTTGCCTGCGCCGTGGTCGACGAGCGATACGGAACCCTGGCGCGCATGCACATCGGCGAGAAGCGGTTCGATGAACTGATAAAGGTGATAGACCTGTTTCAGTTTTCGACGGCTGTCCTGATTCATCTTGCCGTCGCGCGTGAGGATATGAAGCTCCTTCAGCAGTTCGATCGATTGGCCTGGACGGACGTCGTGTTTGGCAGAGGGATCGGGCAAACCCGAATCCGGCGCGGAGGACTTCCTGGTCATCTTGAGTTGAGTTATCAAAAAGGCGGGGCTTGTTTGCGCTGAATGTGCGCTAACCGCTGGTTCTGCTGTCGAGAAAGGGGAAGTTTAACCAAAAGCGCGAAGACGCTCTCGTTCCGGACATCGTTCAGTCGGTGAATGCGAGCAGCAGTGACATGGAACAGAAAGTGCATCGCCGCCGATGAGGCCATTGGAACAGGCGATACCCATGTGGCCCCCATGGCCGCGTGCCGATGTACGGAAGCAGGAGCAACAAGCAGGCAGCGAGAAGCGTTTCGACATGGATAGCGAGATGTCGCGCCCGCTCTGGCTTGTTACGTAACACCTAACGCACAGCGCGGCGATGCGACTCGCCGGCGCCATGATCAAGAGAGGACGGCGATGGATGCGATCCCAGATAAAAAAGCAGAAAAGAAGTTTCAAGAGATGCTCACGGCTCTGACCTCGATGCCTGCCTGGACCGAAAAGCAGCAGCTCGAACTCGAGATGGCGCGAGAGATTTCCGTAGAAATGTTGCGTCTCTCCGAATCGATGCGCGACGGTTCCACCGATATCGAATCGTGCCTGACCATGCTGAAGTACGCCAAGGTGATGGATTTCGTCCTCACGACGCTCGCTTCGCGCCGTGAAATCGCGCCGCAGACGCTGCGCGTGATCTTCAAGCTCGCGGGCCTGAAGGTCGACGAGGCGTATCCCGGCTGACGCGAACCGCTGTGAATTGCCGGCCCGTCGTGCGCGACCGGGTCGGCGTCAGTTTTTCTTGCGCGTCATGAGCCGTTCCCCCGATTTGCGCATATGCCGCTGCATGGCCGCCTGAGCCTGCACCGGATCGCGCGCTTCCAGCGCTTCCAGTATTTCGCGGTGTTCGCCGAGCGCCGCCGCCCAGGTTTCCTCTCCCTCGAAATGCCCTCGCAACGTCGACGACAGCGGACTGTGCCGCTCGTCGTACAGGTTGCCGACCGTACGCGCCAGTACGTCGTTGCCCGACATCTGCGCGATCGCGACGTGAAATGCACGATCGGCGGCCATCGGCACCTGGCCGTTGTCGACTTCGCGCGCCATCGTCTCGTAGAGCGCGCGTAGCGTTTTCAGCGCCTTGGGCTTGGCGAACGGCGCGACGCTCGCCGCGATCGCGCCTTCGATCACGCTGCGCGCGTTCATGATCTCAATCGGGCTCTCGCCCAGTTCCACTTCCGTGCTCGCGGGTTTGACCGTGGGCGTCGCGACGATGTACACGCCCGATCCCATGCGGATTTCGACGCGCCCTTCCAGTTCCAGCGCGACGAGCGCCTCGCGCACGGAGGGCCGCGACACGCCGAGCGTCTGCGCGAGTTCGCGCTCAGAAGGCAGGCGTCCGTTGGGCGCGAAGTCCTGCTGCTCGATCAGTCCTCGCAATTTGTCGGCGATCTGGAGATATAGACGACGCGTTTCGGCGGGTTTGACGCTCAAGGGCGATCTCCTGCTCTGTCTCGGGGAAAACGTGGATTGTAATCAACCGAAGGGTTGACGCACCGTGGGACGGGCGTTTCGCGTTTCGGGCGCGCTTACAAGTGGCTTGACCAATTCCATTTCCAGACACTAGTATGCATTCTGGTAAGGCCAGGTGGCGCAATTTTTTTGTGTCGATCTGGAACCGTTCCCAAACAACAAACGCCCCCACAATTCGCCGCAGACGATGAGCAATCCGATTCTCCAGTTCGGCACCAGCCGGTTCCTGCAGGCGCACGTCGACTTCTTCGTCACCGAAGCCGCGCGACGCGATCCGGCGACCGCGCTCGGCAAGATCACCGTCGTGCAGACGACGTCCAGCGCCGACAGCCGCGCGCGCATCGACGCGCTGCGCGCGACGGGCCGTTATCCGGTGCGCATTCGCGGTCTTGAGCGCGACGAAACCGTCGATACGACCATCGAATGCGACGCGATCACCGAAGCGCTGCACGCCGACGAGGATTGGCCGCTGCTGCTCGAACGCGTCTCGCGCGATGTGAAAGTTATCGTCTCGAACACCGCCGACGCCGGTTACGCCCTCTTCCTCTTCCCCGACGACACCGCCGATCTGCTCGACGGCACGCGCACGCCGCGCAGCTTCGCGGCGAAGCTCGCGGTGCTGCTGCATGCTCGCCATAGCGCGGGCGGCGCGCCGATCACGCTGCTGCCGTGCGAGCTCGTCTCGCGCAACGGCGACACGCTGCGCGATCTGGTGATCGGCGTGGCGCGCGGCTGGAACGCCGACGACGCGTTCATCGCGTATCTGACGAACGGCTGCGTGTGGGTCAATTCGCTGGTCGATCGCATCGTGTCGGAGCCGATTCAGCCGGTCGGCGCGATCGCCGAGCCTTACGCGCTGTGGGCCATCGAACGGCAGGCGGGCATGACGCTGCCGTGCGAGCACGAGGATATCGTCGTCACGGACGATCTCGCGCATTTCGAGCGGCTCAAGCTGCTGCTGCTGAACCTCGGCCACACGATGCTCGCGGAAATCTGGCGCACGCGCTCAGGCGCCGCCGACATGACCGTGCTCGACGCGATGCGCGTTCCGTCCTACCGCGAGCCGCTCGAAGCCACCTGGAACGACGAAGTGCTGCCGGTGTTCATCGCGCTCGGCAAGGGCGATGTCGCCGCCGATTATCTCGCCAGCGTCCGCGATCGTTTCGAGAATCCGTTCCTCGTCCACAAGCTCGCGGATATCGCGCGCAATCACGACGAGAAAAAGGGACGGCGCTTCGGTCCGGTTATCGAACTGGCGCGCGAACTGAAGCTCGACATCGAACAAAAGCGTCTGCGCGACGCACTCGAATCCGCCTGAAGAAGAGGATCGACCGGTTTTCGAATCACGACGCGCCGCGCCGGCATCGCGGTCGAAGTCGACAAATGACATGCCGCCCCATCACGGAGGAGACAAGACATGCGCAAAATGCGTTGGGTAGTGATATTTCTGGCGTTTCTCGCCATCGCGATCAATTACATCGATCGCGCGAATCTGGCCGTCGCCGCGCCGCAGATCGAGAAGGCGCTCGGCATCGGCCCGGCGGAAATGGGCTTTATCCTGAGCGGCTTCTTCTGGACTTACGCGCTGATGCAGATGCCGTTCGGCTGGTTCGTCGATCGCGTCGGCGCGCGCATCGCGCTGCCGCTGGCGGTCGGCTGGTGGTCGGTGTTCACGGCGCTGACGGCCGTGACGACGAGCGTCGCGGGCATGTTCGGCTGCCGCCTGATGCTCGGCGTCGGCAAAGCGGGCGCGTATCCGTCGTGCGCGAAACTTGTGTCGCAATGGTTCAAGCCGGAGCAGCGCGCGTTCGCAACGAGTATCTTCGATAGCGGCTCGCGCGTCGGCTCGGCGCTGTCGATTCCGGTCGTCGCGCTGATCATCAGCACGTTCGGCTGGGAAGCGTCGTTCATCATCACCGGCGTGCTGGGCGCAGTGTGGATTCTCGGCTGGTTCGCGATCTACTGGAACAAGTCGAAAGGCGATCTGACCGGCGAAACCGATGTCGCGCCGATTCCCGTCGCGCCGAAGAACAAGGTCTCGTGGGGCTCGCTGTTCAAGTACCGCACGCTGTGGGGCATGATGCTCGGCTTCTTCTGCCTGAACTTCGTGATCTACTTTTTCATTACGTGGTTTCCGAGCTATCTGGTGCAGGCGCACGGTTTCTCGCTGAAGTCGCTCGGCACGCTCGGCACCATTCCCGCGCTGATGTCGATTCCGGGCGGCTGGCTCGGCGGCTGGGTGTCGGATTCGCTGTATCGGCGCGGCTGGAGCCTGACGGCGGCGCGCAAGACCTGCATGGTCGGCGGCATGCTGCTGTCGTCGGTGATCACGCTGTGCGCGTTCGTCACCAATATCTATCTGATGCTGATGTTCTTCGGCATCGCGTACGGCAGTCTCGCGTTCGCGGCGGCGTCGATCTGGTCGCTGCCCAGCGACGTCGCGCCGACGCCGGATCACGTCGCGTCGATCGGCGGGATTCAGAATTTCGCGTCGAATCTGGCGGGCATCGTCATCACGACCTTCACCGGCGTGATGCTCGCGATCACCAAGGGTTCGTTCGTGATTCCGCTGTGCGTCGCGGGCGGCTTCTGCTTTCTCGGCGCATTCAGCTATCTTGTGATTGTCGGCAAGATCGAGCCGCTCAACAAAGCCGACGAAGAAGCGCGCGCCGACAATCGCGCTCCGTCCACCATTTAAAAAACCATCATGTCCACCACATCCACCGACCATGCGGTCATCCGGCTGCATCCCAAGGACGATGTCGTCATCGCGACGCGTCAATTGCTCTCCGGCGCGCGCATCGCGTCGGAGGATCTCGTCGTCGCCGGGCTGATTCCGCCGGAACACAAAATCGCGACGCGGACGATTCGCGCGGGCGAACCCGTGAAGCGCTACAACCAGATCATCGGCGTGGCGAAAGAGGACATCGCGCGCGGGCAGCACGTCCACACGCACAATCTGTCGATGGCCGATTTCAAGCGCGAGCACGAGTTCGGCATCGACAAGCATCCGACCCCGTTCGTCGATGCGCCCGCGACCTTCATGGGCATTCGCCGCGCCGACGGCCGCGTGGCGACGCGCAATTTCGTCGGCGTGCTGACGAGCGTGAACTGCTCGGCGACGGTCGCGCGCGCGATTGCCGATCATTTCCGGCGCGACGTGCATCCGGAAGCGCTGGCGGCGTATCCGAACGTCGATGGCGTGATCGCGCTGACGCATGGAATCGGCTGCGGCATCGACATGAAGGGCGAAGGCATCAATATTCTGCGACGCACGCTGGCGGGTTACGCGGTGCATCCGAACTTTCATTCGGTGCTGTTCGTCGGTCTCGGATGCGAGACGAATCAGATTTCGGGCGTGCTCGAATCGGGCGGCCTGAAGGACGGCGAAAAGCTGCGCAGCTTCACGATTCAGGATAGCGGCGGCACGCGCAAGACCATCGAACGCGGCATTGCGATGGTCGAGGAAATGCTCGCGGATGCGAACAGCGTGCAGCGCGAACCGGTGCCGGCGTCGCATATTATCGTCGGCTTGCAGTGCGGCGGTTCGGATGGATATTCGGGCATTTCGGCGAATCCGGCGCTGGGCGCGGCCGTCGATAAACTCGTCGCGCACGGCGGCACGGCGATTTTGTCGGAGACGCCGGAAGTCTACGGCGCGGAACATTTGCTGACGCGGCGCGCGGTGAGTCGCGAGGTCGGCGAAAAGCTGCTGACGCGCATCAAGTGGTGGGAAGCCTACTGCGAGCGCAACGGCGCGGCGATGGACAACAATCCGTCGGCGGGCAACAAGGTCGGCGGCCTGACGACGATTCTCGAAAAGTCGCTCGGCGCGGTCGCGAAGGGCGGCACGACGAATCTGGTCGAAGTGTACGAGTACGCGCAGCGCATCGACGCGAAGGGCTTCGTCTTCATGGATTCGCCCGGCTACGATCCGATGTCGGCGACGGGGCAAGTCGCATCGGGCGCGAATCTGATCTGCTTCACGACGGGACGCGGTTCGGCTTATGGCTGCGCGCCGTCGCCTTCGCTCAAGCTCGCGACGAATACCGCGCTGTGGGAGCGGCAGGAAGAGGACATGGATATCAACTGCGGCGGCGTGATCGACGGCACCGCGACGATCGATCAGTTAGGCGACGAAATCTTCCAGATGATGCTGGATTGCGCGTCGGGCGTGGCCTCGAAGAGCGAGATTCACGGGTACGGGCAGAGTGAATTCGTGCCGTGGCAGGTGGGTGTGGTGACGTGATGATCAGAGCTCGACGGCAACCAGTTTCTGGCTGACGACAATCGGATCGAAGGCTTTCGGATCGAAGCCTTCGCCGCGCCATTCGATCATGTGCTTATGATTTTCGTTGCTCGGGTCCGCTATCGCCGCCAGGTAATCGGCGTAGCCATACGCGCCGCCGACATCTTCCGGTGGGCATGCATTCCGGCCCGCGATGCAACGCGGCCAACGCACCTCCGTATCGGCGGCCAATACCTTCTCCACGGTGATGCTGTGATGCCAGTCGTCGCCGAAATCGTAGTTATAGTTGAATGACCTGAGCGAGCCGAGCGCCTGATCAAGCGTGAACTCCGTCTGGTCAAGAGGCTGAAGCTCGTCGGGGTAGTCCGGATCGGGAACGCCGTACGACCTGCCACCAAAAGTGAACAGATGGAGGTGATAGTCCTCCCAACCCATCACGATCTGCAAGACGGTGTGCAGCTTCGACAACGAAATCGATCCTGGAACGATGAATCGCCGCCAGACCGATGGCTTGACGTTTAGCAGATCAATACGCATCTCGTAAATCGCTGCCGGTGCCGAACGCTCTGACTGTTTTCGTGATTTCGCCAATTCGATCAGCCTCTACGTTGCGTTTGTCGATCCCTTCTTAAGCTGTCGCCGCGTGCTGGCTCATCATGTTCAGCGCGACGGCTTCCGCGACTTCGATTCCATCGATCGCCGCCGAGTAAATGCCGCCCGCATAGCCCGCGCCCTCGCCCGCCGGATACAAACCTTCGACGTTCACGCTCTGATAATCGTCCTTGCGACGCACGCGCAGCGGCGAGGACGTGCGCGTTTCGACGCCGGTCAGGACGGCATCGTGCATCGCGAAGCCTTTGATCTTCTTGTCGATTTCCGGCAAGCCTTCGCGGATGGCTTCGATCACGTAATCGGGCAGCGCGGTACTCAGATCGGTCGGCTTCACGCCCGGTTTGTACGATGGCACGACCGAGCCGAGCGACGTCGACGCGCGACCCGCGATGAAATCGCCGACAAGCTGACCCGGCGCACAGTAATCGCCGCCGCCGAGCTCGAACGCGCGCTCTTCCCACTTACGCTGAAAATCGATGCCGGCGAGCGGTCCGCCCGGATAATCTTCCGGCATGATCCCCACGACAATGCCCGCGTTCGCGTTGCGTTCCGCGCGCGAGTACTGGCTCATGCCATTGGTCACGACGCGCCCCGGCTCCGATGCCGCCGCGACCACGGTCCCGCCCGGACACATGCAGAAACTGTAGACGGAGCGTCCGTTACTGCAGTGATACACGACCTTGTAGTCCGCCGCGCCGAGGCGCTCGTGTCCCGCGAACGTGCCGAAGCGCGCCCGATCGATCACACCCTGCGGATGCTCGATGCGAAATCCGAGCGAAAACGGCTTCGCCTCCATATAGACGCCGCGTTGATGCAGCATCTCGAAGGTATCGCGCGCGCTGTGACCGACGGCCAGCACGACGTGATCGCACCGAAGCGTTTCGCCCGTCGAAAGCTTGAGACTGCGCACTTTGCCATCGTCGATATCGATATCCTCGACGCGATGCTGGAACCGCACTTCTCCACCGAGCTGGTGGATTTGCGCGCGCATCTTCTCGACCATGCTGACGAGTCGAAACGTGCCGATATGCGGACGGCTCAGAAACAGAATATCGTCGGGCGCGCCGGCTTTGACGAACTCGTCGAGCACTTTGCGCCCGTAGTGTTTCGAGTCCTTGATCTGGCTATAGAGCTTGCCGTCCGAGAACGTACCCGCGCCGCCCTCACCGAACAGCACGTTCGATTCGGGATTCAGCTCGTTTTTTCGCCACAGGCCCCACGTGTCCTTCGTCCGCTCGCGCACCGCTTTTCCGCGCTCGAGGATGATCGGCCGAAAGCCCATCTGCGCCAGAATCAGGCCGGCGAACAGTCCACACGGCCCCATGCCGATGACGACGGGACGCGGCTGCGTCGAACGCTCCGGCGCACGCGCGACGAAGCGATACGCCATATCCGGCGTCACGCCGCAATGCGGATGCGGGTGCGCTTGCAGTCGCTCGAGCACAGCGGCTTCGTCCGTCAACTCGACATCGATGATGTAGTTCAGCTTGATGTCGGCTTTCTTGCGCGCGTCGTGCGCCCGTCGAAACACGTCGAAGCGCACCAGCCGATTCGGCTCGACGCCGATCTCTTTCAGACGCGCGATGACCGAGGGCTCGATGGCCTCATCGGGATGGTCGAGCGGGAGCTTGATTTCGCTTAGACGTAGCATGGGAATCCGGCGGCTCAAGCCGCGCGCAATATTCGAAGGGAGATTTTAGCGCTTGGCGATAGGTAGTCGGCCCTTCAGAATTAGTCGAAGTCAAGGGTGGCAAGGGGCCGCCGGAAGATCGTGTTTCCCAGAACTCCCAGAAGCAATATTGATCTGAATGGTTTCCTGGGAGTTTGGAACTTCGCCGAT
>NZ_LFJJ01000077.1 GCF_001189365.1 Candidatus Burkholderia verschuerenii
GGTAACGGTCCCCTTCGGCTTACTCCGGCCCGCTCGCGCGGCCGGTTTAGGGCCGTTTGGGCCACCGGCAGGCGATTAGTGAAACGACCTCGCATTCCTCATCGTTTTTATCGTTATTCGGCCCTACGTTGGTTAGCGCTCCGATGAAATACACACGCATACGTACCGCATTGCTATGTTGAATGGTTCGCGAGTTCGCGAGCAGCATCTACTCAGACAATTGCTAAAGCAAAGCATATACACATGAGCGCGGCATGCACGCGCCACAGGCAGCCGCTGCACGAAACATGCGAAGGCGCGCTTCACCATGGAAGCTCTAACCGAGGTAGGGCCGAATAACGAACAAACCGATGAGGCGTGCAAGGTCGTTTCGCTGATCATCTGCCGGTTGCCTGAACGGCCCTAAACCGGCCGCGCGAGCGGGCCGGAGTAAGCCGAAGGGGACCGTTACCAAGGTGGGCGAGAAAGCGCGAATCGCATGGGAACCAGCGCCCGCAAGTCCAGCGCGAACACTCGCTATTGCTGTGCCAAGTCTCTAGTCCTGTGCCGCGGCCGCTCAAGAAGGTGCTTAGGATCGGCAAGCGGCTTTCTTTGGTTACTTTCTTTGCCGCCGCAAAGAAAGTGACCCCTCCGCCGGGGAGGCGGCTACTGCAATAAAAACAAGAAAACCAGCACCCCAAAGAACCCCAAGAAAACAAAATAAACGAATGCTACGATTGCAAAGAACAAAAAATCCGACCCCGTAAGAAAGCCCCCAACCAGCAAGCGCCAGCAAAAAAATGAAACTCACGCCAAGAGAAAAGGACAAGTTGCTGATCTTCACAGCAGCGCTGTTAGCCGAACGCCGCCGCGCCCGCGGCCTGAAGCTGAACCATCCCGAAGCGGTAGCATTCATCTCGGCGGCGCTGATGGAAGCAGCAAGAGACGGCAAGACAGTCGCCGAGGTCATGCACTACGGCACCACGCTCTTGACCCGCGACGACGTCATGGAAGGCGTGCCGGAAATGATCCCGGATATTCACCTTCCCCGACGGCACCAAGCTCGTCACCGTCCACCATCCGATCCCTTAAAAACATGATCCCCGGCGAATATTTCATCGACGATGGCGAGCACGAACTCAACGTCGGCCGCGAGACCGTCACGGTCGTCGTCGCCAATAGCGGAGACCGCCCGGTGCAGGTCGGCTCGCATTACCACTTCTACGAAGTCAACACCGCGTTGAAGTTCGAGCGCGACAAGGCGCGCGGCTTCCGGCTCAATATCACCGCAGGCACCGCCGTGCGTTTCGAGCCCAGACAGGAACGCACCGTCGAACTCGTCGCGCTCGCAGGCGACCGGCATGTGTACGGCTTCAACGCGCTCGTCATGGGCCCGCTCTAATCCAAAAGCCAGAGGAAGAATATGACGCTACGCATCGGCCGCCGCGCTTATGCGGAAATGTTCGGCCCGACCACCGGCGACCGCGTGCGCCTGGCCGATACCGAATTCATCATCGAAGTCGAACGCGATTTCACCACCTACGGCGAAGAAGTGAAATTCGGCGGCGGCAAAGTCATCCGCGACGGCATGGGCCAGTCGCAGCGCCCCGCCGCCGATGTCGTCGATACCGTCGTCACCAATGCGCTGATCCTCGATCACTGGGGCATCGTCAAAGCCGATATCGGTATCAAGGGCGGACGCATTTTCGCCATCGGCAAGGCGGGCAATCCGGATATCCAGCCGAACGTGAACATCGCGATCGGCGCGGCGACGGAAGTGATCGCGGGCGAAGGGCTGATCGTCACGGCGGGCGGCATCGATTCGCATATCCACTTCATCAGCCCGCAGCAGATCGACGAAGCGCTCGCCAGCGGCGTGACGACCTGCACGCCGGGTCCATGGCACATCGAACGCATGCTGCAAGCCGCCGATGGCTGGCCGATGAATCTCGGCTTCCTGGGCAAGGGCAACACGAGCCTGCCGGAGCCGCTCACGGAACAGATCAAGGCCGGCGCGATCGGTCTCAAGCTGCACGAAGACTGGGGCACGACGCCCGCCGCCATCGACAATTGTCTGAGCGTCGCCGACGACACCGACACGCAAGTCGCCATCCACACGGACACGCTGAACGAAGCGGGTTTCGTCGAAACGACGGTGGCCGCGTTCAAGGGCCGCACGATCCACACGTATTACACCGAAGGCGCGGGTGGCGGTCACGCGCCGGACATCATCAAGGTCGCGGGCGAGCCGAACGTGCTGCCTTCGTCCACCAATCCGACGCGCCCGTACACCGTCAACACGCTCGACGAACATCTCGACATGCTGATGGTGTGCCATCACCTCGACCCGTCGATTGCGGAAGATATCGCGTTCGCGGAATCGCGCATTCGACGCGAAACCATCGCGGCCGAAGACATCCTGCACGATCTCGGCGCGCTGTCGATGCTCTCCTCCGATTCGCAGGCGATGGGCCGCGTCGGCGAAGTCATCATCCGCACCTGGCAGACCGCGCACAAGATGAAGGTGCAGCGCGGCGCGCTCAAGGAAGACACCACGCGCAACGACAATTTCCGCGCCAAACGTTATGTCGCGAAGTACACGATCAACCCCGCGCTCACGCACGGCATCGCGCATGAAGTGGGATCGATCGAGCCGGGCAAATGGGCCGATCTCGTATTCTGGGAACCGGCGTTCTTCGGCGTGAAGCCGTCGCTCATCGTGAAGGGCGGCATGATCGCGCTGGCGCAAATGGGCGATCCGAACGCATCGATTCCGACGCCGCAGCCCGTGCATTATCGCGAGATGTTCGCCACGCGCGGCGGCGCGCTCGGCAAGACGTCGCTCACGTTCGTGTCGCAAATGGCGATAGAAGCGCGCATCGCCGATCGCTACGGTTTGTCGAAGCAGGTCGTCGCGGTGAAAAACTGCCGCAATGTGACGAAGGCCGACATGATTCACAATGCATGGCAACCGTCCATCAGCGTCGATCCGCAGACCTATCAGGTGATCGCCGACGGACAACTGCTCACATGCGATCCCGCCACCGTGCTGCCGATGGCGCAACGCTATTTTCTGTTCTAAAGCCTTATGCGTACCATCGATAAACGCCTGACCGCCAAACTCGCGACCGTGCTCGTCAAGCGCGCGCCGACGCTCACGCTGGCATTCGACGCTCGCTGCAAGAGCCGTCTCGCCGCCACGCTCGACAACGGCGAGGAAGTCGCGCTCGTGATGCCGCGCGGCACCGTGCTCGCCGATGGCGACATGCTCGTCGCCGACGACGGCGGATTTGTGCGCGTCGTCGCGGCGGCGGAAGATGTGCTCGTCGTGCGCGCGCCGAGCGTGCGGATGCTGACGCGCGCCGCGTATCACCTCGGCAATCGGCACACGCCTGTGGAAGTCGGCGCGGAGTATCTGAAGCTCGAAGCCGATCCCGTGCTCGAAGACATGTTGAAACGTCTGGGCTGTCTCGTCGCGCACGAGTCGCAACCGTTCCAGCCGGAAACGGGCGCGTACGGCGGCGGTCACAAGCACGGTCACGACGAATCGTTCAGCGAAGACTATGCGCTCGCGCAGAAGGTCTACGGCGAGCATCATGGTCACGATCATTCGCACGACCACGATCACTCGGCATGCGGCCACGATCACAGTCATGACCATGATCACGATCACTCGCAATGCGGACACGATCACGACCACGGTCATCATCACCACGGCCATGATCACCGCTGAGCTGACCGCGCTGCTGCATCTCGCGTCGCCGGCCTTGCCGATCGGCGCGTTCAGCTATTCGCAAGGGCTCGAAGCCGCCATCGAACACGGCCTGATTCACGACGGCGACAGTGCGCGCGCCTGGATCGAAAGCGGTCTCGTCAACGTGCTCGCGCGCGGCGAATTGCCGATGCTCGCGCATCAGATCGCGCACTGGCAGGCGCATGATATCGACGCCCTGACGCGCACCAACGACGACTACCTCGCGAGCCGCGAATCCGCCGAACTTCGACGCGAAACCGAGCAGATGGGCTGGTCGCTCGCGCAGTTGTGCGCATCGCTCGAATGGGGCGATGAAGCGCGACGCTCGCGTCGATCAAACCGATCGCGCAGCCGACCGCGTTCGCATTCGCGGCCTGCGCGCACGATGCATCGACCGATGCGGTGCTCGCGGCCTATGCATTCAGCTGGGTCGAAAATCAGGCCGCCGCCGCGCTGAAAGCCGTGCCGCTCGGGCAACTCGCGGGACAGCGCATCATCGTCGCGTTGCGCGGCCGATCGACGAAGCCGTGCAGCGTGCGCTCGCCACGCCGCTCGATCACATCAACACGTTTGCGCCGCAACTCGGCGTGCTGTCGGCGCGCCACGAATCGCAGTATTCGCGGCTGTTCCGTTCCTGACCCATCCGCTAGAAGAATCGACATCGCATGAACGCTCCCGTTTATTCCGCCGCCCGCCGTACCAAGAAGCTGCCGCCGTTGCGCGTCGGCGTGGGCGGGCCGGTCGGCTCCGGCAAGACCACGCTGCTCGAAATGCTCTGCAAGGCGATGCGCAAGCAATACGATCTCGTCGCCATCACCAACGATATCTACACGAAAGAAGATCAACGCCTGCTGACGGTCGCGGGCGCGCTGCCGGCGGAACGCATCATGGGCGTGGAAACGGGCGGCTGTCCGCATACCGCGATTCGCGAGGATGCGTCGATCAACCTCGAAGCCGTCGATCGCATGGTGTCGAAGTTTCCCGATGCCGATATCGTGTTTATCGAATCGGGCGGCGACAATCTCGCGGCGACCTTCAGCCCGGAACTGTCGGACCTGACCATCTACGTGATCGACGTCGCCGGCGGCGAGAAGATTCCGCGCAAGGGCGGTCCGGGCATCACCAAGTCGGATCTGCTGGTGATCAACAAGACCGACCTCGCGCCGCACGTCGGCGCGAATCTCGACATCATGGCGAGCGACGCGAAGAAAATGCGCGGCGAACGGCCCTTCGTGATGTGCAATCTGAAAGCGCTCGACGGATTGGATCAGGTGATCAGTTTTATCGAGAAGAAGGGTTTGCTCAAGGCGTGAGCGGCGCATCGCGCGCGTCGGGTTCATCGTCGCCGACGTGCGCGGCCACCGCTTCTTCCGCCTTCCAGCGACGCCGCGAGCGCGCCATCTGCCGAATCGCGAGGCGCGCCATTCTGACCCAGCCCGATGGCCGCGGATCGGCCAGCATGCTGAGCGCGCGCGCATAGTCGAGCGTGAGGCCGGGCGTCCACGCCATCGTCGCGGCGCGCTTGCGGACTTGCGCCGCCACCCACAATTCGGGCGTCGTGGCGATGCGCCAGAACGGCCGCCATCCGCCGCCCCTGCCCCACACGCGCGTCGACGCGCCTTCGATCGCAGCTTCCAGCGCGCGCGCCACCGTGCTCGAACAATTGCGATACGTCAGGTTGTAAGTCGTATCGCGCCGATATGCTTCCCAGAAACGCGCGAGCCGCTCGGGATCGTAATTGCGGATGCGCACCTGCCGCGTCGACGGACACCACGCGCGCGCTTCGGTTTCGTAGTCGGGCTGATAGAGGCCCGGCACGTCGTTGTCGCGCGTGGCGCGCAGAATCCGCGCGAATTCCTCAGGAGAACGCTCGATTTCCACCGCCGGATACAAGCTGATATAAATGCCCTCGGGCGTCTCCAGCGCCGCGTGTCCGGTCGAAATCGCGCCATGCCGATCGACCGCCGCGATATAGCGATCGACGATCAATTGCCGGCGCGGCTCCATCTTCGACGACCCGACCGGCGTCCAGACATGCACGGTCAGCGCCGTTTCGTGCGGCTCGGGCGGGCCGTCCCACAGCGCGCCCGCGAACGGCGCGGGCCCTTTCGACGCCGCGCCGTCCACGGCCGGATTCGCCGCCATGCGACGCACGCGCGTGGCGAGCAGCAACATGTTCCAGCCGCCGAAGAACAGCCCGAACGCCACGCAATACGCGACCGTTCCCGCATAGTGATCGGGATACGGCTGATAAAAGAACACCGCGATGGCAATCTCCAGCACGCCGCCCGCGATCGCGATTTTCCAGTGCCGATAGCGCACGACCTTCGCGGCGATGATCTGCAACGCGCCGTCGACGAGAAAGAGCGTGCCGAAGATCATCGACAGCGCGAAGTTGCCGTGCTCGCCGCCGATCAGCACGAGCAGCGCCGACAGGCAGAACGTCGCGCCCTTCACGTAGCGCAACATGCGCTGGCCGCCCATGCCGGTCCACGCGACCGCGAGCGTCGCGAGCCCTCCGAGCAGCATCAGCGCGGCGAATGGCGTGATCGGAAAGTACAGCGCGCCGTCGAGCGCATCGGAAAAGATCACGACGCCGAGCGCGATGCTCAGCACGCCGAGCGTCATCACCGAGCGCCAGCGGCTGCGCAAATAATCGACGCCGAGCAGGATCATCACGAGGCGGACCATCGCTTTCCTCCGATCGATCTCGCCGCGCACGGGCACGCGGCCACTCAATATATAGGCAATCGAAGCGGCCGGCCGCAAGGGCGCGCGCGGTTCTGCGTGCCTTGCGTCAGGTGCGGTAGCATTCGGGATTTAAACGTTCGCGCCGGTTTTTGGCGCTTTCTCGTGACTCTTGCGACTCTTGCACCTTTGAACAGGCCAGCCGCCATCCTTCCGAACGACGAACCCGCTGCATCGCGCAAGCGCGTGCCGATCCTCTTTCATATCGTCGATTTCGGCGACGGCGGCATCGAATCGTCGCTGATTCAATGGCTGCGCGTATTCGATCGCGAGCGATTCACCGTCACGCTATCGGTCATGCATCCGTCGCCCGCGCTCGAGAATCGCTTTCGCGCGCTCGTGCCGCCGGATGTGACCATCGAAATCCTCGCCGATCGCGACTGGCTCAACTACTTTCAGGCGCGCCGTTACGAACATCGTCTGAGCAAGCTGGGACGCGTCGGGCGCGACGTGTTCAACACGCTCGCCGTGCGCCCTTACGTGAAGCGGCGCGTCGAAGCGCTGGCGCGCACGCATGCGCTGATCGTCGATTACGACATGTCGCTGCGGCGGCTCGCCGGGCAATTCGGCGCCGCGTGGCTCGGCGTCAATCATTTCAGTTTCGATGCGCGGCTGGCGAATCGCCCGCGCAGAAAGCGCCGTCTCGCGACGCAATTCGCGCGCTATCACGGCGTCGCCGCGCTCAATCAGCACATGGCCGACGAAGCCCGCGCGATGTTCGGCGACGGCCTGCAGCGTCTGTTCGTGCTGCCCAACGCGATCGATATCCAGCGCATCCGCGCCAATGGCGAGACGCGCGTCGAACCGCCGTGCGATGCGCCGTATATCGTCTCGGTCGCGCGGCTCGACGAGATTCAGAAGGACCATCGCACCTTGTTGCGCGCCTATGCGCGGCTGATCCGCGACCCGGCGATCAGGGAAGATCTGGTGATCGTCGGCGACGGCGCGTTTCGCGGCGAACTCGAAGCGCTGACGAAGGAACTGGATATCGCGTCGCGCGTGCATTTCATGGGCTATCGCAACAATCCGCACGCGCTGGTGTCGGGCGCGCAATTGCAGGTGCTGAGTTCGCGTTACGAAGGCATGCCGATGGTGCTGCTCGAAGCGCTCGCGCTCGGCAAGCCGGTGATCGCTAGCGATTGCCCGACCGGCCCGCGCGAGATTCTCGGCGACGGACGCTTCGGCACGCTGTTCGCCATCGGCGCGGTCGACGAACTCGCCGACGCCATGCGCCGCATCCTCACGGACGATGCCTTGCGTGACGAGATGAAGACGCGCGCGCTGGAACGCGCGCAGGAATACGGCATCGCGGCGAGCAACGAACGCTTCGCGCGATGCGTGGAGGCTTTGCAGGCCGTCGGGAGCTTCGGGCGCTAAATCATGCCTGCGCGTCGACTTCGCCCTCTTCCTCTTCGAGCAACGCGCTCAGGACGCTCACGGTGCGCTCCGTCGCGCCGCGATGCGCCGCCGCGAACGCCGATGCCGCCGCGCTCATCGCGAGACGCCGCGGCTTGTCGTTGAACAGTTCGCGCAAACCGCGCGCGAGTCCCGACGGATCGTCCACGCGCAGCGCAGCGCCCGCGTTGATGGCATCGCGCGTCGCCTGCGTGAAGTTAAAGGTGTGCGGTCCGATCAGCACCGGCACGCCCGCCGCGCACGCTTCGATCAGATTCTGCCCGCCGAGCGGCAACAGACTTCCGCCGATAAACGCCAAGTCCGCCGCCGCGTAATACGCGCCGAGTTCGCCCATCGAATCGCCGAGCAGCACTTGCACGCTCGCGGGCAACGGATCGGCCACATCCGCGCCCGATCCCGCCGCGACCGGCGGCGGCGCCCACACGGAACGGCGCGCGCTCGTCATGCCGGCGCTCGCGATCAGCGCCGACACTTCATCGAAGCGCTGCGGATGACGCGGCACCAGAATCAGCAGCGCATCGGGCACGTTGAGCTGCGCGAACGCGCGCAACACCAGCGTTTCCTCGCCTTCGCGCGTGCTCGCCGCAACCCACACCGGACGCTCGCCGATGGCCGCGCGCCACGCCTGTCCGCGCGCGACGAGTTCCGGCGGCGCGCTCATGTCGAACTTCAGATTGCCGAGCACGGCGACATTGCGCGCGCCCAGCGAGATCAGCCGTTCGGCGTCGGGCGGCGTTTGCGCGAGCACGCGCGAAAAGCCGCCGAACACTTCGCGCACCGCGCGGCCGAAACGCGTCGCGCGCTTATACGAGCGCTCCGACATGCGCGCGTTCGTCAGCACGAGCGGCACGTCGGCGCGTTTGCATTCGTCGATCAGCGTCGGCCACACTTCCGTTTCCATCACGATGCCGAGCGACGGCCGCCACGCGCGCAAAAAACGTCGCACGAGGCGCGGCGAATCGTAGGGAAGATAGCTGCGCATCACGCGATCGCCGAACAGCTGCTCGCCGGTCGCGCGGCCGCTGGGCGTCATGTGCGTGATCAACAGACGGACTTCGGGATGCGCCGCCTTCATCAGCGCCTCGACGAGCGGTTGCGCGGCGCGCGTTTCGCCGACCGACACCGCATGCACCCAGATCAGCGGCGCGAGATCGTCGGGACTGCGTGCCGGCCCGCGCCCGAAGCGTTCGCCGATATGCTCGCGATACACGCGCTCCTTGCGCGAGCGGATCAGCAGCCGCAATACCGCGAGCGGCGCGACGAGCCACCACGCGGCGCGATAGATCAGCCGCAGCACGCCGGCCGATGCGGGCGGCGAAACCTGCGACCCCGGCGGAACCGGCGAAGGCGCGAGGCCGCTCAAACGAGCGCCCGGCCTTTGAGGCGTTCGAGGATGCCGAGCGGCGCGTGATCGGGCCGCGCCATCGACTTGACGGGCAGAAAGAAGGTCTGCTCCATCATGAACTGGCCGGACATCACCGCGTGGGATGTCTGATCGGAGAAGCAGACCCACACGCAGCCGGGCGGAAACGGCATGGTCTCTTGCGGCGAAACCTTTTGATAATCGAGATCGGCCTTCATCGCGTCGTGCAGATTCAGCATCAGATGGTCGTACTCGCTGCGCGGCGATTTGGTGATGTGCAGCAGATTCATCAGCCAGGCCAAACCCGGCGCCTGCGCCTTGATGTTCGGCAGAAAGCGCCTGGCCATGTCCTCGAACGGTTCGCCCACGCGCCACACGCGCGGCGCGCCTTGCGGATTGATGTTGGTGAACACGCGCAGAATCCGCTCGCCGTGGTTCGGGCGCGACGGGAACGCATCGACGTGCAGGCGGCTATCGTCCTTGCGCCACGACGTTTCGCGCGTTTCCACCTGATGCAGCCGCAAGCTGGTCGGCGCGACGCGCAGCTTGCCGTCGTATTCGGGAAACAGCGCGTCGACGAGCGAACGCGCGTTGTCCTGATAACGCTTGATCAGCGAGCGCGCCGCCGATTGCATGACGTTGTCGCCGAGCACGCCGTTGAGCGCGCCGCCATTGGGCGCGAGGCTGATGTTCTTGCGCTTCGGATCGGCGATGGCCGGATCGAGCAGCGCCTGCTCGCCGCCTTCGATGGCGAAACGCAGATTGGGAAAATAGAGGACTTTGCCGTCTTCGACGCCGGCCAGCAGCGTCTCGCGCGGCACGGACAAGTTTTTGCCCTGCCAATCGCACGACGCGACTTCGATGATCTGGGATTCTGTCATGGTGCCTTCGAACCTGGTTTGCTCTGCGTGGCGTGGCTCCGCGGCGGCAGGCTACAGCAGGCCGAAGCCGGCGAGCGCGGTCTTCACTTCGGACAAGGTCGGATGCCGGCTTGCATCGCCCAAGTTGACGACGTTGTGCGACCAGTAACCGCCGGTGCGCCACGCGGTCGAGAAATTGTACAACTCGACGGTCGGGCGCTTCAGCGCTGCGGCAATATGTACGAGGCCGGTATCCACGCCGACCGTTGCCGCCGAGCCGTCGATCAGGCCGACGACGGCGGGCAGCGACAGCTTCGGCGGCACTATCGCGGCCGCGCCGAATTCCTTCGCGAGTCGTTCGCTGGTGACGCGTTCGGCATCGCTGCCCCACGGTAGCACGATCGACGCGCCGCGCTTGACCAGCGCCTGACCGAGTTCGATCCACGCGGCCTCGGGCCATTGCTTGTCGGCGCGCGACGTGGCGTGCGCGAACACCACGTAAGGCACCGGAAGATTCAGGCCGAGTTGCGACACGGCCAGCGCCGCGCGACGCGTGTCGATGCCGAAGTCGATATCGTCGGTGGTCTGCGGCTTCGGCAGATCGAGCGCCGCCGCCACCAGTTGCCGCGTGCGCTCGACGACATGCGTGCGCGGCTCGATCGGCACGCGGCGGTCGTAGAAGAAACGCACCGGCCATTCGTAGCCCGCGCCGTCGGTGCGATTGCCCAGCCCGACCAGCGGCCCGCGCGCCCAGCTCGCGACCCACGCGGTCTTGATCAAACCCTGACAGTCGATGACGAGATCGTATTTTTCGGCGGCGAGTTCGCGCCTGAACTTGCCGATCTCGCGCCAGTTTTCCGCCGATGCCCAGCGCTTGCGCCAGCGTCGCAGCGAAAACGGAATCGCCCGATGCACGCCGCTCACCAGTTCGACGAGACTCGCGAAACTTTCCTCGACGAGCCAGTCGATCTGGGCATCGGGAAAGCGGCGGCGAATGTCGGCGATGGCCGGCATGTTGTGAACGACGTCGCCGAGCGACGACACGCGAACGATCAGGATCTTTTGCACGCTGAGTGGACGGGCGCGAATGCGCGGTTGACTGCGGTTGCAGATTGTCAGGGAAGCTGGGATTTTAGCGCGGCTGGCGAGCGCGGCGGGCCGAACTTCGTGCACGAGCGCCTGGACATTTCGTCTACGGCAATAAAAAAGCGGCACGATCGAACGACCGTGCCGCCAACACACACTACCTGTAATCGACTCAGAACGGCAGCTTGGCGTCCGCCTTTTCCGCGAGAATCACGCGGCGGAAATCTTCCTGAATGCGCTTGAGCGCCGCTTCGTTGTCCGCCTCGAAACGCATCACGACGACCGGCGTAGTGTTCGACGAACGCGCGAGACCGAAACCGTCCGGATATTCCACGCGCAGACCGTCGATGGTCAGCACGTCGTCCGCGCCTTCGAACTTGGCGTTCTTTTGCATCGCGGAAATCAGCTGGACGTTTTCGCCTTCTTCCATTTTCAGCTGGAGTTCCGGCGTCGACAGCGAATCCGGCAGATCGTTGAGCAGCTTGCTCGGATCGGCCACGCGCGAGAGGATTTCGAGCAGACGCGCGCCGGTGTACAGGCCGTCGTCGAAACCGTACCAACGGTCCTTGAAGAACACGTGGCCGCTCATTTCGCCCGCCAGCGGCGCGCCGGTTTCACGCAGCTTCGCCTTGACGAGCGAGTGGCCGGTCTTCCACATCACCGGTTCGCCGCCCTGCTCGCGCACCCACTTGGCGAGATTGCGCGTGCACTTCACGTCATAAATGATCTGGCCGCCCTTGTTGCGCGACAGCACTTCCTGCGCGAACAGCATCAGCTGACGGTCGGGGAAAATGACCTGGCCGTCCTTCGTGACGACGCCGAGACGGTCGCCGTCGCCATCGAACGCAAAGCCGATTTCGGCGTCCGTTTCCTTCAGCGCTTTAATGACGTCCTGCAGATTCTCGACGTGCGCCGGGTCCGGGTGATGGTTCGGGAAGTTGCCGTCGATCTCGGTGAAGAGTTCCACGATTTCGCAGCCGAGCGCCTTGAACAGACGCGGCGCGAGATCGCCCGCGACGCCGTTGCCCGTATCGACGACGATCTTCATGCCGCGCGCCGGCTTCACGTCCGACACGATGCGGTCCAGATAGATCTGCGATACATCGAATTCGGTGTAGGTGCCTTCGCCCTTCTCGAAATCGTCATCGGTGATGCGCTTGTACAGCGCCTGAATCTGCTCGCCGTAGATGGCCGCGCCGCGCAGCACCATCTTGAAGCCGTTGTAATCGGGCGGATTGTGGCTGCCCGTCACCACGATGCACGAATCGACGCGACGCTCGCCCGCGGGCAAGGGCAGCGGCACGCTCGCCGCGAAGTAGCCGACCGGCGTCGGCACCATGCCGACATCGACGACATCGATGCCCGCCGCGCGCAGGCCGTCGGCGAGCGCAACCGAGAGTTCGGGACCGGAGAGGCGGCCGTCGCGCGCGATCACCACGGAATCGCCGCCCTGCTTTTTGATCTCGCTGCCGACCGCCTGGCCGATATTCTTCGCGACGTCGCGATCGACGGTCTTGCCAACGATGCCGCGGATGTCGTAGGCCTTGAAGATGGATTGCGATACTTGGCTCATGAGATGGCTACCTCTTCTCTATTAATTGATGGATTCTCGGCGATGCAGCCATGAGGGCATGCAAGTCGTGAAGTCGTACGCGCCGCTGTGCGCGTTTCAATGCGGCGCGCGTGCCTCGGATTCTGCCGTCAGGTTGATTAAAGCTTTACGAACATGCACGAACGTGACGCCGGGACGGGCAACCGTTCGCACTTATAATCGCTGTCTTTCAGCGCTTTTCGATGGTGCGCGTACCGATACGACTCGGGAATCAGCCCGGGTACCCATCCGGGCAAACCCTGCGCTTCATTCTAATCCAATGCCCGATCGCTCTCTGTCCGTTGCGCCCTCAAATGGCGCGTCTAGGCGCGCAAACACACACAACTTCACTGAGAAAAGCGATTCTTTACGCGTTTCGAGAAACGAACAGGCTCGGGTAGCACGCCGCATGCCTGATTTTTGTTTCGGGATCGCCGCATGAAGATGCTGTCGCGCGCAGGCAATCCGGACGTCGCGCGGGCGCTGGCCAACATCGTCTGGCTCGGGCTCGAACGGCTCACGCAGATCGCGGTGGCGATCGCCATCTCCGGCTTGCTGGCGCGCTATCTCGGTCCGGACACCTTCGGCAAGTGGCAATACGCGAACACGCTGCTGCTGGTGATCGCGCCGGTCACGTGGGTGTGCGGTGCGGAAATTCTGGTGCCGACGATTGTCAACCGGCCGCCGGCGGACACCGGGCGCGTGCTCGGCAGCGCGTTCGTGCTGCGCATGGGCGTGTCGGTGCTGGCGCTCGCGTTGACGTGGACGTGGATCGCGGCGGGCTTGATCGATCCGACCGTCGGCGCGATGCTCGCGGGCCTGGCCGTCACGCTCCTGTTTCGCGAGCCGTTTATCGGCGTGATCAACGCGTGGCTGCAGAGCATGACCTACAGCAAGCCGCAGTTGATCGCGAGCATGCTGGCGGCGATCGTCAAGGCGGCGCTGGTGTTCGCGCTGGTGCGCATGGCGGCGAGCGCGTCGAGCTTCGGCTGGCTGTTGGCGCTGGAGGCGGCGGGCATCGGCGCGGTGCTGGTGCTGTACTACATGCGGCGTCACGGCGGCACGCTCGGCTGGCATGTCGATCGCGCGCTGTTCAGGCATTTCGCGAGCGCCGGCACGGTGTTCTGGATCGGGCTGATCGGCATGTATCTGTTTCTGAAGCTCGACCGGCTGATGCTCGCGCATCGCGTGTCGTTCGCGGAACTCGGGCTGTATTCCGCCGCGCAGCAATTGAACGAAAACTGGATCGCGCTCGCGCTGATGCTGTCGCAGACCATCGCGCCGGCGTTCGTCTATCGCGTGCAGGACAAGGCGCAGCTGCGGCGCAACGTGCTGCGCCTGTTCGCGATGACCGCCGCGCTGATGATCGCCGGCGCCCCCGTGCTCGATGCGCTGGCGGGCTTTATCATCGCGCGCGTGTTCGGGCCGAACTATGCGGGCGCGGCGGAGATTTTCCGCTGGGCGGTGTGGCTGTCGGTGCCGGCGGGCATCGAGGCGATCGGCAATCTGATCGTGCTGAAATATCAGGCCAAATACGTGTTGCTCGCGAAGTGGCTGCTCGCGCTGGCCGTGGCCTTCGTGGTGAATCTCATCGCGATTCCGCGCTTCGAAGGGTATGGCGCGCTGATCGGACTGGCCGCGGGTTATGTCGCGGCGGCATCGGTCAACTTTTATTACATCCGCTTCCGGCTGCGCGCATGAACGCTCTAGACGATGTAGCCATCCTGATTCCCGCCTTCAACGGTCAGGCCGACCTCGAACGCACGCTGCGCTCGTTCAGCGAGCCGTCGATGGTGCGCGTGCTGATCGTCGATGACGGCAGCACGCCGCCGATCGTCGCGCCTTCCATCGACGGGATGGATATCGCGATTCTGCGCATGCCGCAGAACGGCGGCATCGAGCCTGCGTTGCAGGCGGGCATAGATGCATTGGCGCGGCGCGGCGTGCGCTACGCGGCGCGCATCGACAGCGGCGATCTGGCGACGCCGCATCGCCTGGCTAAACAGCGCGCGTATCTGGACACGCATCCGAATGTCGCGGTGCTCGGCATGTGGACGCATGTCGTGTCGACATCGGGCGCGCCACTCTTCGATCTCACGCCGCCGACCGATCCCGCCGCCATCCGCCGCGCGATGCTGCTGCGCTCCTGCTTCGCGCATCCGTCGCTGATGCTGCGCGTCGATGCCGTGGTCGCGGCCGGCAACTATCGCGCGGACTATCGCGCCGCCGAAGACCTCGATCTCGTGCTGCGTCTGATGGCGCGTCACGACGGCGCGAACCTGCCGGAATTCGGCCTCTATTACGAACTGAACGAAACCGGCATCAGCGCCACGAAGCGCCGCACGCAGGTCATGTCAACGCTGCGGCTGCAATGGCGTTACTTGCGGGCGGGCAATCCGCTCGACTGGATCGGAATCGTAAAAAATTGCGCGCATCTGCTGTTGCCGTATCGCGCGCTGCGCGGGCTGAAGGCGAAGCTGCTCAAGCGTTCGGCGTCCGCGCGCACGCATCCACACTGAACATCGCATGACGAAACACGCTTCTCCCCTTCGGATCGCCCTGGTCTGCAACACGGCGTGGGCCATTTACACGTACCGTCGCGGCCTGCTGCGCATGCTGACCGCGCGCGGCGCGCAGGTGACCGTGATCGCGCCGCGCGATCGCACCTTCGAGCCGCTCGAGGCGATGGGCTGCCGCTGCGTCGAGCTGCCGGTGGCATCGAAAGGCACCGATCCGCGTCAGGATCTGAAGACGCTGATGGCGCTGTATCGCGAATATCGCGCGACGCGGCCGCATCTCGTGTTCCATTACACGATCAAGCCGAATATCTACGGTTCGGTCGCCGCGAAGCTCGCGGGCGTGCCGTCGATCGCGGTGACGACCGGGCTCGGCTACACCTTCATCCAGAAGAGCCGCGCCGCGCAGATCGCCAAGCGGCTGTACCGGTTCGCGTTTCGTTTTCCGCGCGAAGTGTGGTTTCTGAACCAGGACGATCATCGCGCGTTCGTGGACGAGAAGCTGCTCGCGCATCCGGACCGGGCGCGGCTGCTGCATGGCGAAGGCGTCGATCTGGACGACTTCGCGTTCGTGCCGCTGCCCGCGCGCGAGGATTTCGTGTTCATCCTGATCGGCCGTCTGCTATGGGACAAGGGCGTGGCCGAATACGTCGATGCCGCGCGCAGCCTGAAGGCGCGCTATCCGCACGCGCGGTTTCAGCTGCTCGGGCCGGTCGGCGTCGACAATCCGAGCGCGATAAGCCGCACGGATGTCGAGGCGTGGACGCGCGAGAATGTCGTCGAGTATCTCGGCGAGGCGCACGACGTGCGGCCGCTGATCGCGGCGGCGGATTGCGTCGTGCTGCCGTCGTATCGCGAAGGCGTGCCGCGCACGCTGATGGAAGCCTCCGCGATGGGCCGTCCCATCGTCGCCACCGACGTGCCCGGCTGCCGCGAAGTGGTCGAACACGGCGTCACCGGCTTGCTGTGCGAAGTGAAGAGCGCGAGCAGCCTGGCGTCACAACTCGAACGCATGCTGACGCTATCGCCCGCCGAACGCGCGGCGATGGCGCAACGCGGCCGGGAAAAAGTCGCCCGCGAATTCGACGAAAAGCAGGTCGTCGAGCGATACAAGGGCACAATACACGCCATTACCGGCATTTCACTCTGATTCAGGCATTCGGGAGCGCACATCATGAACGGCAAGCAGTCGCAGGACTCCACGGCGAAAGGCACGATTCTCGTCACCGGCGGCGCGGGCTTCATCGGCTCGCACACCTGCGTTGAATTGCTCGATGGCGGGTATGAGGTCGTCGTCGTCGACAATCTGGTGAACAGTCGCGCGGAGTCGCTTGCGCGCGTCGAGCGGATTACCGGCAAGAAGGTCACGTTCTATCAGGACGACGCGTGCGACAAGGCCGCGCTCTCGCGCATTTTCGATGCGCACGACATCACCGGCGCGATCCATTTCGCGGCGCTCAAAGCCGTGGGCGAATCGGTCTCGATGCCGATCGAGTACTACAGCAACAACATCGGCAGCCTGCTCGCCGTGCTCGACGTGATGCGCGAACGCAAGGTACGCGACTTCGTGTTCAGCTCGTCGGCGACGGTGTACGGCGTGCCGCAAAGCGTGCCGATCGACGAGAGCTTTCCGCTGTCGGCAACCAATCCGTACGGCCAGTCGAAGCTGATCGCCGAGCAGATTCTGCGCGATCTCGAACTGTCCGATGCATCGTGGCGCATCGCGACGCTGCGTTACTTCAATCCGGTCGGCGCGCATGAAAGCGGGCTGATCGGCGAAGATCCGGCAGGCGTGCCGAACAATCTGATGCCTTATGTCGCGCAAGTGGCGGTCGGCAAGCTCGAACGTCTGCGCGTGTTCGGCAGCGATTACCCGACGCACGACGGCACCGGCGTGCGCGATTACATCCACGTGGTCGATCTGGCGCGCGGGCATATCGCCGCCATCGATGCGCTGAAGTCGCTCGATCGCAGCTTCGTCGTGAATCTGGGCACGGGGCAAGGCTACAGCGTGCTGGACGTGGTGAAGGCGTTCGAAGCGGCGTCCGGCAAGCCGATGCCGTACGAACTTGTGCCCCGCCGTCCGGGCGATGTCGCCGCCTGCTACGCCGATCCGGCCGCCGCGGCGAAACTGATCGGCTGGCGCGCGGAGCACGGCATCGAGCGTATGTGCGCGGATCACTGGCGCTGGCAGTCGCAGAATCCGCGCGGCTTCGCGTAACGCGTCGGCGCGTTTTTTCACCGGTTCCATTTCATGCTCAGTTTCGCGCTTGCTTTTCTGGTCTCGCTGCTGGTGACCTTGTTGATCGTGTGCTTTGCGCATCTGCACGAAGGCGCGCTCGGCGATACCGATCTCGCCGGCGTGCAAAAGTTTCACGCGCGCCCCGTGCCGCGCGTGGGCGGCATCGGCATCCTCTGCGGGCTGACCGCCTCCGCCGTGCAGTTGCGATGGAGCTATCCGGCCGTATCGGCGGGGATTCTCGGCATCATCGCGTGCGGCTTGCCGGCGTTTCTGTCCGGTCTCACCGAAGATCTGACCAAGCGCGTCACGCCGCTCGTGCGCCTGATCTGCACGATGGCGGCGGCGGGTCTCGCCTACGCCGCGCTCGATATCGCGGTGACGCGCATCAGCGTGCCGCCGCTCGATTTTCTGCTGACGTACGCAATCGTTTCATGCGCGGTGACGGTGCTCGCCGTGGCGGCGCTCGCGAACGCGGTGAATATCATCGACGGCTTCAACGGGTTGGCGTCGATGGTGAGTTTCATGATGTTCGCCTCGCTCGCCTACGTGGCGTTTCAGGTGCACGATCCGGTGGTGCTGTCGGGCTCGCTCATCATGATGGGCGCGGTGATGGGCTTCTTCATCTGGAATTTCCCGGCCGGTTTGATCTTCCTCGGCGATGGCGGCGCGTACTTCGTCGGCTTCATGCTCGGCGAATTGTCGATCATGCTGGTGATGCGCAACCGCGATGTATCGGCGTGGTATCCGGTGCTGCTGTTCATGTATCCGATCTTCGAGACGTGCTTCTCGATTTACCGGAAAAAGTTTATTCGCGGCATGTCGCCGGGCATTCCGGACGGCGTGCATCTGCATATGCTCGTGTACAAGCGCCTGATGCGCTGGGCCGTGGGCGCGAAGAACGCGCACGAGCTCACGCGACGCAATTCGCTGACGTCGCCTTACTTGTGGCTGCTGTGTCTGATCGCCGTGATTCCCGCGACGCTGTTCTGGCGGCATACGGTGCATCTGTTCTGCTTCGTGGTGGTGTTCGCGGCGACTTATGTGTGGCTGTATATCAGCATCGTGCGGTTCAAGTCGCCGCGCTGGCTGGTGTTTCGCAGGCCGCATTCGGTGAGGAAGTGAGGGCGAGGGCTTAGGTTGTGGCTTTGCTGCGGCCCGCGTACTGCTTGATCACGTCCGCGATCTCCTTGATCAACGTCTGCCAGATGCTGAGCTTGTCGCTCTCGTCGACGTCATCGCTGCTTTGGCGGAACACGAATCGCACAATGGCGAGCAAGGGCACGAGAATCACCGTCGCCATCACGACGATCGGCGCGAGGATCAGGCCGTCGTGTCCGGGCTCGGCTTTGAATCCCATGAAGAAGAAGCGCACGCCGAACGACGTCGTCCAGAACAGCAACAGCAGCGCGGTGACGCCGATCAGAAAGGCCGCGCCGATAAAAGACGATTGCCTCAACTGCCTGAATTGCTTGCGATCGGCGATTTCCTCCTTGACCAGTGCGGCATGCTCGGGCGCGCCGTGAGACAGCTGTCTGTCGCCTGGCGCGCCAGAATAGTCATCGAGCAGCATCGAGTCTTGCTCCGAGCTCCAGTTCGAGTTCATTTCACCCATCCCAGTTTTCTGAGCCTGTAGTGCATCGCCTTTTCCGGCACGCCGAACAGGTTCGTCAGTTCGTTGAAGTCCGTGATGTCGCGCTTCATGATCGACTTGTCCACCGCGAAGCGCGGCATCAGCAACTCGAGTGCGAACGTGTTGGCCTGTCGTTCGCAAACGTCGTAATGGCCCGCCGTCATCTCGCGCGAAGTATCGACAAAACGGTCGCCGTGTCTCAGCAGAAAGTGCCCGAGTTCATGAGCGATGACAAAGCGATGTCGCCGCTCGAAGCCCTTGGGATTGATGCATATGCAAGCTTGCCCGTTGATCAGCTCGAACGAACCCAGCGCGTCGCCGAGATCGTGTTTGGCGTGAACCCTGACTTTCAGCGCACGCGCGATCTTGAGTGAATCAACCGGCAGATTGCCGTCCCAATAGCTCGAAAGCGCTTCGAACGCTCTCATCTTCGGCATGGTGATTGCCCTCCGTCAGCATTAAACGTTTCGCATCGGATAATTCGTTATCCTTCGCTTTGATGTGCTGGGGTCTATCAGCCATGCTCAGACGAAAAAGCGCACCTCGTCCGTATGGCTAATGGGTGAATTCTGAACCGACGCGCGCCCGCAATCCCCCGCCGGGCGGCCAAAAGAACCAAAAGAAATGTCCGCCGCTCCTAAACCGGTGCGGCGGACATCGTCATGAAGACAATCAGGCCGGCGCGGTCGTGCTCGGCAGCGCCTGCGTCACCTGCCGCGCGACGGCGAGATAACGCGCCGCCGTATCCGCGAGCGTCAGGCCGCCCAGCGGACGATGCGCGCGCGGTTCGCCCAGCGCCAGCACGAGCGCATCGGCGTAGGCATCGATATCGTCGGGATCGCACAGATGCACGTTCGGGAAATCGGCGGCGAAGGCGAACGGGCGGATCGTGCTCGCGACCACCGGCACGCCCGACGCCAGCGCCTCCAGAAACGCGATGCTGTGCCCTTCCGAACGCGACGGCATCGCGAAGACGCTCGACGCGAACAGCAGATCCGCCACGTCCGAGCGCGGCCCGTCCAGCGTCACGCGCGCCGACAGCCCGAGCTTCTCGATCAGATCCGCGACCGCCGCGCGATACGCCGGATCCTCGATCACGCCGCACAGCAAAAGCCGCGCATCCGGCACGCGCTCGACGACCTGACGGAACGCATGCACCGTCGACAACTGATTCTTCACCGACGTATAGCGGCCGATCTGCACGATCTGCGTGCAGTCGACGACCGGCGTGCGCGTGCGCAGCCCGAAACGCGACATGTCGACGTCGTTCGGAATCAGCGACATCGACGGATGACGGCCGACCGCCGCCACGTAATCGTCGATATTGCTCGGCGACACCGCGATCACCGCGCGCGCCCGATGCGACAGCAACCGCTCGACGCGCCGGAACATCTGGCTCTCGAAGTCGTTGGTGGCCGAGTGCATCACGTAGACGACCGGCGCCGGCAGCGGCAGCGCGCGCACGTAGAACGCGGGAATCGTCGCGTGCGCGAAGACCACGTCCGGCCGATAGCGCTTGAGCGTCTTGTAGAGATTCCAGACCTTGCCGAACCGCCCCAGCGGACGCTTCGGAAAGAGGCACTCCACGCCGTTCTCGACGAGTTCGGCCTGCAGCGCGCCGTGAAGTCGTCGTGCGCGGGCGTGAGCGACGCGATCGCGACCGTTTCGCCGCCCTTCTGCTGATGAATCGCCAGATCTTTCGCCAGCACTTCCGCGCCCGACAGGCGCGGGGCGAGCACAAGGTGGACTATACGCATTACGCCTCCCGCACGATGCAGAACAGCATCCAGCTCGCAGCCGAGCCAAGTCCCACCGTCATCGCCCAGGCGATGCCCGTCACACCCCACATATGCGTCGCGATCGGCACCGTCACGCACAGCACGACGGCCTGAATGATCGACGCATGCGTCGCCACCTTCGGCATGCCGACCGCGCGCAGCCACGACACCAGCACCGCGATCAGCGCGCCGATCGCCATGTTGATCACGAAGATCTTGAACAGCTGCACCGCCGACAGCCACGCCGATCCGAGCACGATACTGAACAGCGGCTCGGCGATCAGACGCAGCACGATCACGACGACCGTCAGGCCGACGACCGCGACCGTCATCCAGCGGCGGAACATCTTGCGCGCGGCCTGCGTATCGCGGCGATGATGCTCGGAGAACGTCGGGAAAAGGTATTGCGACATCGCGATGGCGGCATCGGCCAGCAACATCTGCGCGAGCTTGGACGACATCTGATACGCGCCGAGTTGCATCGGCCCGAGCAGCTTGGCGACCACGACCTTGTCGAACTGATTGAGCAACAGATTGACGACGCTGCCCGCCCAGATCCAGCGGCTGAAGTTCACGTAATGCGAGATGCCCTTGAACCTGAAGCCGATCGGCGGACGCGGCGACATTCTGGTCCAGGTGAGCACGGTCTTGAGCGTTTCGCCCGCGACCAGACCGATCAGCACGGAATACGCGCCCGCGCCGGACAGCGCGCAGATCAGGCCGACCGCGCAATCCGTAAACGACGCCGAACATTCGACGCCCGCGAGCTTCTGGAAGCCGCGCTGACGCGTGACGACGAAGTACGCCGGCGACGCGATGCCGCGCAGGATCGGCAGAATGGCGGCCAGGAAGATCAGCCCGATCGAGCCGCTCATATGGAATTGGCTCGTCATGAGCGGCGCGAGCGCGGCGATCAAAATGCCGATCAGCACGCCGCGCATCGCGAGCGTGGACCAGACCGCGCCGAGTTCGCCCTGCGTCGGCGCCTCGCGATGCTGGACGACGGCCTGCGCGAGTCCGGTATCGGACAAGGATTCGGCGATCGCCACGGCGAGCAGCGCGATGCTGACCGCGCCGATGGCTTCCGGGCCGAGAATCCGGCCGATCGCCAGAAACTTGACCGCGACGAAGCCGCGCACGACCACTTGTTGCAGGAGCACCCAAAACGCCGCATCCTGCTCGAAACGCGCGCGCGCCGGTATGAAAGGTAGCCGGACAGATCTCACTCGTATTTCCCCGCGCTGCTGTACTTACGCTGTTGTTGGTTGGCGGCGCGCGGCGATATATGTTCGTCTCGCGTGATGCCGCCATGCTCGGCCGCCCGCTCGCGTCATATCGGAATGACGGGTACGCGCGCGACGTCGCTTCTTTTCGTGCAACTGTGGCAAAATATCCTGTACGCCGCCGCGCCGAACGCCAACCCGAACGCCAACCCGTAGTCGAAATCGGCCCGAAGTGGGTATCAATGCGGGTTGACGATTGAAGTTTCGTGCGATTTCCCACGTCGGGCGGCGCGGATAAACGCTCAAATATGGCCGTTGAATACGTGAGACGGATGGTACTGTTCATTCGTCGGCACAAAGCGCGCCAGCATAGCGTTTGCACCTCGAATAAAACTTCACGTCGCGTCGAACGCGATGAATTTCATGTCGAAAGATACCGTACTCATCATCGAGCCCAATTTCAGCGGGCACCGCTGGCGCTATGCCGAATGGGCCGCCAATGCCTATATGGAAGCGGGCTATCGCTGCGTGATCGTCACCGAGCCGGCCAATGCGTCGCATTCGCTGGTCAAGCGCATTCAGCAGCAGAGCGGCGGCGATCTCGACATCGAACTGATCGAAGCGCCCGTGCATAACGGCCGAGGTTTGTCGAAGGTCGCGTATGTGCGCTTTCATCGCGATTGTCGGCATTACTACGTCTGGCCTGCAAAATTGAATTTGCCGGAATGGACCCGACGACGCAGTCTGGTGCAGACGTAAACGCACATCTCAGCCAGGTCTGCAGCGCACGAGTAGAGGTTGAGGCATGACGTTGAGCTGAAAACGCGCCCACGCGAGCAGCAAAAAGAATATAGGGCCAAGGCCCAGACGAACGATCGCGCGCAGCAGCCAGCGCAGGTTGTAGCCGGCCGCACACAGCACCGCATGCAGCGCGTCGCCGGTTTGCCCCTTGA
>NZ_LFJJ01000078.1 GCF_001189365.1 Candidatus Burkholderia verschuerenii
TCGCTCCACGCTTCCTCCCCACGGTCGGTCGCCCTTCCGCAGTTGCGCTTCACTTCGCTCGCTGTGGTCAACTTGCCGCGCGACTTGCACCCGCAAGAGTGCGCCCATGCTGGGCGCACAAAAAATGAGCGGCCGGAGCCGCTCATTCTTCACACTTCCTACCTCGAACAACCTCTAACGCGATCAGGCAAAAGCCGTCTGCGTGTCGAAACCGAAACCGCGCGGCGCTTTCTGCAGATCGTCGAAGGTGACCATTTCATAGGCATCTTCGTTCGCCAGCAACTCGCGCAGCAGCATGTTGTTCATTGCGTGGCCGCCCTTGTACGCCTTGTACGACGCCAGCAGCGGATGACCGACGACGTAAAGATCGCCGATCGCGTCCAGCATTTTGTGCTTCACGAACTCGTCGTCGTAACGCAGGCCGTCGTTGTTCAGAATGCGGTATTCGTCCAGCACGATGGCGTTATCCATGCTGCCGCCGCGCGCGAGACCCAATTCACGCATCATTTCGACTTCGTGCGCAAAACCGAACGTGCGCGCCCGGGCGATATCGCGCACATACGACGTGGACGCGAAATCGACTTCCAGCGCCTGACCAGTCTTGTCGACCGCCGGATGACGAAAATCGATGGTAAAGCTCAGTTTGAAGCCGAAATACGGGTCGAGACGCGCGAATTTATCGCCATCGCGCACTTCGACGGGCTTCGTCACCTTGATGAATTTCTTCGGTGCGTTCTGCTCTTCGACCCCTGCCGATTGAATCAGAAACACGAAAGAAGCCGCGCTGCCGTCCATGATCGGGATTTCCTCGGCAGTTACATCGACATACAGATTGTCGATACCGAGGCCCGCGCACGCCGACATCAAGTGCTCGATGGTCGACACGCGCGCGCCGTCCTTCTGCAACACGGACGCGAGACGAGTGTCGCCGATCGCCATCGCGGACGCCGGGATATCCACCGGTTCCGGAAGATCGACGCGCGAGAACACGATACCGGTGCCTGCCGGCGCCGGACGAAGCGTCAGATCGACCTTACGGCCGGAATGAAGCCCGATTCCCACGGTTTTGACGATGGTCTTGATTGTTCGCTGCTTCAACATGATTTTGTTTTTCCGATTCGCACTCTCTATTAAGAGAATCAATCGCGCAATATAAGCTAATAGGCCGAATTATACTCCATCCGATGCGCAACGTCTTGATTCCACAGGTATCAACTGTTTCCCTGTGTTACGTCGCGATGTCAAAACAATGAAGTAGAACGGGCCGATACCCGGAATGGAGGCATTTCCGGGCACCGGCCCCAAGTTGCGGCTGAAAACGAGGGCGTTCGAAGCGTTGCGCGCTGGCAACGCGGAACGCCGCTGTCCTCAGCGCAACGTCGCGAGAATGGTCTGAGCGTCGCTGATTTCGAACTTTCCGGGCGCTTCGACGTTGAGCGTCTTGACCGCCATCGTCGACTACCATCGCGTAGCGCTGGGAACGGATTCCCATGCCGCGCTCGGTCAAGTCCTGTTCCAGTCCGAGTGCCTGAGTGAAACGCGCACTGCCGTCCGCGATCATCTTCACCTTGCCCGCGGTTTGAAGATCGCGTCCCCACGCGCTCATCACGAACGCGTCGTTGACGGAAACGCACCAGACTTCGTCGATTCCGGCAGCGGACAGATCCGCCGCCTTCTCGACATAGCCCGGCACGTGTCTGGCGGAACACGTCGGCGTAAACGCGCCCGGCAATCCGAAGATCACCACGCGCTTGCCGGCGCACCGCTCGCGCGCCTGGAACCCATTCGGTCCCACGGCGCAGCCCTCGGTGGCCTCTTCGATGAACTCGAAGAGCTTCACATCGGGCAACGTGTCACCCACTTTGATCATGCTCGGTCCTTCCCATGTCAGCGGTTCGTCGCATTTTCGCGATACATCGTCCCGCGCTACTGGCGGAACGCACGTTCGACGATCTCGGTTTCAATCTGCTTGCCTCGACGTCAGGCGGCAAATACGTGGGGGTCGGCTGGCCACGGCCTGGCGTCCGGCTCGACTTCAGCCTCGACGCGGCCTTGGACAGTCGCCCCACGCGAAACCTGCTTCGCGTCCGGACGTTCAGTTTGGCTCGCGGTGCGGCATCGCTCGTGTTTGGCTCAATGCGCTATTTCAGCACTAAACCGCGCGCGATGCTTCAGTCCGCTTGCTTGCGCAGGAACGCCGGGATGTCGTACGTATCCACGCCCTTCTCTTGCAGCGCCTGAACGTGCGATGCCGCGGTTTCACGCGTCGAGCGCCACACTGCCGGCGTGTCGAGCTGACCGTAATCCGTCGTGCCCTGACCGTGCTGCGTGCCATACGAGTTGTGCGACGGCTGATGATGATGCGCATGCGCGACCGGCTGGTTGTCCGTGCCCGTGCGGAGCAAGGTCATCGGCGTTTGCTGCTGCTTCTTCGCCGCGCGGCCCAGACCCGTTGCGACCACCGTCACGCGCAGGGCGTCGCCCATTGCGTCGTCGTACACGGCGCCGAAGATCACGGTTGCATCGTCGGCTGCGTAGGACTTGATGGTGTTCATCACTTCACGCGTTTCCGACAGACGCAGCGAACGGCTCGAGGTGATATTCACCAGCACGCCACGCGCACCCGACAGATCGACACCTTCCAGCAGCGGGCTTGCAACAGCCTGCTCGGCAGCCAGACGCGCGCGATCGACGCCGGCAACCGTCGCCGTGCCCATCATCGCCTTGCCCTGCTCGCCCATCACGGTCTTCACGTCTTCGAAGTCGACGTTCACCAGGCCATCGACGTTGATGATTTCCGCGATACCGGCCACTGCGTTGTTCAGAACGTCGTCCGCGCACTGGAAGCACTTGTCCATCTCGGCGTCATCGCCCATCACCTCGAACAGCTTGTCGTTTAGCACGACGATCAGCGAGTCGACGTGATCCTCCAGTTGCTGCGAACCGGCTTCAGCCACGCGCATGCGACGTCCGCCTTCGAACTCGAACGGCTTGCTCACGACACCGACGGTCAGAATGCCCATTTCCTTGGCGATCTGTGCCACGACCGGCGCTGCGCCCGTACCCGTGCCGCCACCCATGCCCGCGGTGATGAACACCATATGCGCGCCACACAGCGAGTCGGCGATACGCTCGCGTGCATCTTCTGCTGCTTCCTTGCCCTTTTCCGGCTTGGCGCCCGCGCCCAGACCGCTCATGCCCAGTTGCAGAACCGCCGACGCGCGCGAACGTGCGAGCGCCTGAGCGTCCGTGTTCATCACGATGAAGTCGACGCCTTGCACACCCCGGTTGATCATGTGCTGAACTGCGTTACCACCCGCACCACCAACACCTACGACCTTGATGATCGTGCCGTTGGTTTCCGTTTCCAGCATTTCGAAATCCATGTTGCCTCCGTCAAGAATGAAAATCGGCGTTATTCGATGAAAAGTCGGGCAACTTCTCATCGCACATCAGCCGCCGTTACCAACGCGAAATTATATTGGAGCGTATGCGAATCTTAGTTCGTATTGCTTATGTACTGCTACTGCTTCAGAAGTTTCCGAGAAACCAATCTTTCATGCGAGAAAAAACCTGACCCATCGAGCCGCTTTGCACCGCGACCTTGCGACCGCGCATGCGTTGCGAACGTCCTTCGGCGAGCAGACCCATCGCGGTGGAATAGCGCGGGTTGCGCACGACATCCGCGAGACCGCCCGCATACTCCGGCACGCCGATACGCACCGGCTTCAGGAAGATGTCTTCGCCGAGTTCGACCATGCCGGGCATCATCGCCGCGCCGCCGGTCAGCACGACGCCGCTCGACAGCAATTCTTCATATCCGGATTCGCGCACGACCTGCTGCACGAGCGAGAACAGTTCTTCGACACGCGGCTCGACCACGGCCGCGAGCGCCTGACGCGACAGCGTGCGCGGACCGCGTTCGCCGAGACCCGGCACTTCGATCATCTCGTCCGGATCGGCGAGCGCCTGCTTGGCGATGCCGTAGCTCACCTTGATATCTTCCGCATCCGGCGTCGGCGTGCGCAGGGCCATCGCGACGTCGCTGGTGATCTGATCGCCTGCGATCGGAATCACGGCCGTATGACGAATCGCGCCTTCGCTGAAGATCGCGATGTCGGTCGTGCCGCCGCCGATATCGACGAGCACCACGCCCAGTTCCTTCTCGTCTTCGGTCAGCACCGCGAGCGACGACGCCAGCGGTTGCAGAATCAGATCGTTCACTTCGAGACCGCAGCGGCGCACGCACTTCACGATGTTCTGCGCCGCGCTGACCGCGCCCGTGACGATATGCACCTTCACTTCCAGCCGGATGCCGCTCATGCCGATTGGCTCGCGCACATCTTCCTGACCGTCGATGATGAATTCCTGCGTCAGGATATGCAGCACCTGCTGATCGGTCGGGATGTTGATCGCCTTCGCCGTTTCGATGACGCGCGCCACATCCGTCTGCGTGACTTCCTTGTCCTTGATCGCCACCATGCCGCTCGAATTGAAGCTGCGGATATGGCTGCCGGCGATCCCGGTAAATACGTTCGTGATCTTGCAATCGGCCATCAGCTCGGCTTCCTCGAGCGCGCGCTGAATGGATTGCACCGTGGCCTCGATATTGACCACGACGCCTTTCTTCAACCCCTTCGAGTCGGCCTGACCCAGTCCGATCACCTCGTAGTGGCCTTCGCCTTTTAGTTCGGCGACGATCGCGACCACCTTCGACGTTCCGATGTCGAGGGAAACCAGCAGGTCTTTGTAGTCTTTGCCCATAGCGTGCTCATTGCCTGTGACGTCTGCTTACTTCTTGGCCTTATCGGTGTCGTTGATGAACCGCATTCCGGCGGCCCGAATTGCAAAGCCGTTCGGATAACGCAAATCCGCATATTCGATTTCCTTCCCCCAACGCCCCGTCACCGCGGGCCACGATGCGACGAACCGCGCGCTGCGCTCGTGCAGCGTGTCCTGATTGCGCTCGCGACCGAGTTCGATCTGCGTGCCGTTCGACAGCTTCACCGTCCACGCGAAGCGCGACGACAGCGTGACTTCCTCCGGCTTCGCGTCGAGCGGCGCGAACCACGTCTCGAAATCGTGATAACGCGCGACCACTTCCTTCGCCGTGCCGTCCGGGCCGTCGAACGCGGGCAGGTCGTCGTCGAGTTCGCCCTGATTCGCGGTGAAGAGATCGCCGTCCACGCTCACCAGCTGATCGTTGCCCCACGTGCCGAACGGCTTGTACTCTTCGAGCGTCACCGCCAGCGCGTTCGGCCATACGCGCCGCACGCTCGCGTGATGCACCCACGGCATCTGTTCGAACGCGGCGCGCGCCGTATCGAGATCGACGGTGAAGAAATTGCCCTTCAGATGACCGACCACACTGGCGCGCACCGTCGGCGTATTGATGTGCTGCGTATCGCCGTCGATCTGAATCTGTTGCAGACGAAACTCGGGACGCTGGATCGCGTAGACGCCCGCGGCGCCCAGCAGCGCCAGCACGAAAATGGCGTGCAGCGCGCTGGAGACGAGGTTCATCTGGCGAACGTTGTTCCACATATTGCGTTTCGTCGTGTCCTGTTTTGTTCTGCTTGTTCGTCTGCGTGTTCGTCTGCTCAGTTCTTCAGCGTGAGCGCCAGCACCTGCACCACCAGATCCTTGTAGCTGATGCCGACCGCGCGCGCGGCCTTCGGCGGCAGCGAGTGATCGGTCATGCCGGGCGCCGTGTTCACTTCGAGGAAATACGGGTTGCCGTCCGAATCGAGCATGAAGTCCGCGCGGCCCCAATCGGTGCAGCCGAGGATTTCGAAAGCGCGTTTCGTCAGTTGCTTCATGCGTGCTTCTTCCGCGTCGGTCAGGCCGCACGGAATCAGGTATTGCGTGTCGTCGGCGACGTATTTCGCGTGATAGTCGTAGAACTCGCCCGCCGGCACGATCTTGATGATCGGCAGATCCAGATCGCCCGCGATACAGCAAGTGAACTCGCCGCCGCCCTCGATGCTCTTTTCGACGATCACGATCTTGTCGAACTTCGCCGCTTCTTCCAGCGCCGGAATCAGCGTTTCCGCGCTCTTCACCTTGATGACCGCGACGCTCGATCCTTCGCTCGCGGGCTTCACGAACAGCGGCAGCCCGAGTTTCGCGATGATGTCCTGCGCGCGCGCCGCGTAGTCTTCGCCACGGAACACGGTTTCGAACGGCGGCGTGGGAATGCCGGTCTGCTGCCACACCAGCTTGGTGCGCAGCTTGTCCATGCCGAGCGCCGAACCGAGCACGCCGCTGCCCGTATAGCGTATGCCGTAAAAATCCAGCGCGCCCTGTAATTGACCGTTTTCGCCGTAACCGCCGTGCAGCGCGATAAACACGCGCGCAAAACCTTCGGCCTTCAGGTCCGACAGCGGACGTTCGGCCGGATCGAACGGATGCACGTCGATGCCCGCTTCGCGCAAGCCCTGCAACACGAGACGTCCCGAGTTGAGCGACACCTCGCGCTCGGCGGAATGTCCGCCGAGCAGCACCGCGACTTTGCCGAAGACTTTGGGATCGATTTGATTCACCTGATTGCTCATTTCCGTCATGCCACTCTCATCAAGCCTGCGCGTTGGCCAGCTTTCCACACACACCGCCGATGGAACCCGCGCCCATCGTGATCACGACATCGCCATTACGAGCGATGGTCGTGACAGCATCGGGTACTTCGTCCACCGTGTCGACGAAAACCGGCTCGACCTTGCCCGCGACGCGAATCGCGCGCGCGAGTGCGCGTCCGTCCGCTGCGACGATCGGCGATTCTCCTGCTGAATACACTTCGGTCAGCACCAGTGCATCGACGGTGGACAACACCTTCACGAAGTCTTCGAAGCAATCGCGCGTGCGCGTGAAGCGATGCGGCTGGAACGCCAGCACGAGTCGACGACCGGGGAACGCGCCACGCGCCGCCGCGATCGTCGCGGCCATTTCCACCGGGTGATGACCGTAGTCGTCGATCAGCGTGTACGCGCCGTCGCCGTTGTTCGGCGTCATTTCGCCGTAGCGCTGGAAGCGGCGGCCCACGCCGTTGAATTCCGCGAGCGCGAGCTGGATATCGGCATCGGCGACTTCGAGTTCGGTCGCGATCGCGATCGCGGCCAATGCGTTCTGCACGTTATGCGTGCCCGGCAGATTCAGCACGATATCGAGCGGCGGCGCATCGGCGCGCATCGCGGTGAAGTGCATGCGGCCATCGCGCGGTTCGACGTTGACGGCGCGCACTTCCGCTTCCGGTCCGAGGCCGTAACGGATGATCGGCTTCGACACGAACGGCAGGATTTCGCGCACGTTCGGATCGTCGACGCACAACACGGCGATGCCGTAGAACGGCAGCCGATGCGTGAACTCGATGAACGCCTGCTTCAGCCGTGCGAAGTCGTGGCCGTAGGTGTCCATGTGATCGGCGTCGATATTCGTGATGACTTCGATCACCGGGAACAGATTGAGGAACGACGCATCCGACTCGTCCGCTTCCGCGACGATGAAATCGCCCGTGCCGAGACGCGCATTCGCGCCCGCGCTGTTCAGACGTCCGCCGATGACGAAAGTCGGATCGAGCCCGCCCGCCGCCAGCACGCTCGCGACGAGCGAAGTCGTCGTGGTCTTGCCGTGCGTGCCGGCAATCGCGATGCCCTGCTTCAGACGCATGAGTTCAGCGAGCATCACCGCGCGCGGCACGATCGGCACGCGACGCTGACGCGCGGCCAGCACTTCGGGGTTATCCGCGCGCACGGCCGTCGACACGACGATCGCGTTCGCGCCTTCGATGTTCTGCTCGTGATGCCCGATCTCCACGCGCGCGCCCAGCGCCTTCAGACGCTCGGTGACCGCGCCGTTAGCGAGGTCCGATCCGCTCACGTGATAACCGAGATTGAGCAGCACCTCCGCGATGCCGCTCATGCCCGCGCCGCCGATACCGACGAAATGGATATGCTTGACGATGTGTTTCATTGCTAATGTGCCTCCCTTGCTTGCGCGTTCAGACGCGCGCCGGCCACATCGGCGCAAATGCTCGCGACTCTTTCGGTCGCGTCCGGTTTCGCGAGTGCGCGCGAACGCTCGGCCATGTCAGCGAGCGTTGCGCGTGTTTGTGCGCGTAACCAGTCGGCGAGCTTCTGTGCCGACAGATCCCGTTGTTGTATGAGTTCGGCCGCTCCGTTTTTCGCGAGGAACGCGCCGTTCGTCGTCTGGTGATCGTCGACGGCGAACGGGAACGGCACGAACAATGCGGCCACGCCGACCGCCGCGATTTCCGAAACCGTCATCGCGCCCGAGCGGCAAATGACGAGATCGGCATCGGCGTAAGCGCGAGCCATGTCTTCGATGAACGGCACGAGTTGCAGGTCGTCGCCGACCGGCAGACCCGCCGCCGCGTAATTCGCCTGAAGTGCGTCGATATGCTTCGCGCCCGCCTGATGCACGATGCGCGGACGTTCATCCACGTTCAGCATCGCGAGCGCTTTTGGCACGGTTTCGTTCAGCGCCGCCGCACCCAGACTACCGCCGACGACGAGCACGTTTAAACGGCCCGAACGCGCGGCGTAGCGTTCTTTGGGTGGCAAAGTTTCAGTAAGTTCCGCGCGAATCGGATTGCCGGTCCATTCGCCATTCTTCAGAGCATTCGGGAATGCGACGAGCACGCGCTTCGCGAGATGCGCGAGCACTTTGTTCGCGAGTCCGGCGATCGAATTCTGTTCGTGCAGCACCAGCGGACAGCCCGCGAGCTTCGTCATGATGCCCGCCGGAAACGTGATGTAGCCGCCCATGCCGAGCACGACATCGGGCTTCACGCGACGCAGCGCGGCGAGACTTTGCGAGCACGCACGCAGCAGGTTCACGGGCAACATCAGCTTCGTCTTGATGCCTTTGCCACGCACGCCGCCGAAGCGCACGTATTCCATCGGGATACCGTGCTTCGGCACGAGCGTCGCTTCCATGCCGCTCGCGTTGCCGAGCCACACCACGCGCCAGCCGTGCGCCTGCATCCAATGTGCGACCGCGAGCCCCGGGAACACATGGCCCCCGGTGCCGCCTGCCATCACCATCAAGGTGCGGTCGCGTTGCACGGTCATACTTTTCCTCCGCGCATCAGGACGCGATTCTCGTAGTCCACGCGCAGCAAAACAGCGAGCGCGACGCAGTTCAGCAGAATGCCCGAGCCGCCGTAGCTAACCAGCGGAAGCGTCAGACCTTTGGTCGGCAAGAGGCCGAGATTCACGCTCATGTTGATGAAGGTCTGCGCGCCGAACCAGATGCCGACGCCCTTCGCCATCAAGCCCGCGAACGTGCGATCGAGCGCAAGCGCTTGACGGCCGATCTCGAACGAACGGCGCACGATCCAGTAGAACAGCAGGATCACGCAGATCACGCCGACGAAACCAAGCTCTTCGCCGATCACCGCGAGGATGAAGTCGGTATGCGCTTCCGGCAGATAGTTGAGCTTTTCGACACTGCCGCCGAGGCCCACGCCGAACCACTCGCCGCGACCGAACGCGATCAGCGAGTGCGTCAGCTGATACGCTTTGCCTTGGGCGTAACGGTCGTCCCACGGATCGAGGTAAGCGAAGATCCGTTCGCGACGCCACGGCGATGCCCACACCAGCAAGGTGAAGGTGCCGATGGCCGTCGCCACGAGACCGCCGAACAGCTTGCCGTTCACGCCGCCGAGGAACAGCACGCCCATCGCGATCGCCGCAATCACCATGAACGCGCCCATGTCCGGCTCGAGCAGCAAGAGCGCGCCGACCACGCCGACTGCGACCGCCATCGGCAGAAAGCCCTTGCCGAAGCTGTGCATGAATTCCTGCTTGCGCACGGTGTAGTTCGCGGCGTAGATGGTCACCGCGAGCTTCATGATTTCCGACGGCTGCATGTTCGTGATGCCGAGCGGAATCCAGCGGCGCGCGCCGTTCACGCCCTTGCCGATATGCGGAATCAGCACGATCACCAGCAGGCCGAGCGCGAGCAGAAAGAGCTTCGGCGCGTATTTGTCCCACGTCTTGATCGGAATCTTGAACGCGATGACCGCGCCGACGATCGCCGTCGCAATCGAGATGAGGTGACGCACGAGGAAGTGATAGTCGCGATAGCTCGCATACTTCGGCGAATCGGGCATGGCGATCGACGCCGAATACACCATGACGATGCCCAGCCCGAGCAGCGCGATGGTCACCCACAGCAACGAGTAGTCGTAATCGAGCATGCGCGAACGCGCCGGGCGCACGCCGTTGACCGCGCTCGCAATACCCGACGCGCCGCGACGCATGCGCGACGTGGCATCGGTGCGACCGGCGAGCGAGTCGCTCGGCACCGCGTGACGCGTGCCCGTGAGTTTCGATCCAAAGCGTTCCGACCAGCTCATAGCATCACTCCCCGCGCGGCGGCGATTTCTTCCACCGCGCCACGGAACACGTCCGCGCGATGTGCGTAGTTCTTGAACATGTCGAAGCTCGCGCACGCGGGCGACAACAAGACGGCGTCGCCCGCTTCGGCGATGCGCGCGGCGGCATTCGTCGCCTCTTCGAGCGTGGCGTGATCCTCGAGCGCGACGCCCGTCGATGCGAGCACGTCGCGAATGCGCGGCGCGGCGCGGCCGATCAGCATCACGGCGCGCGCCCAGCGTGCGACCGGCGCTTCGAGCGGCAAAAAGTCCTGGCCCTTGCCATCGCCGCCGGCGATCAGCACGATGCGTTGCGCGAGGCCATCGAGCGCGGCGACCGTTGCGCCGACGTTAGTGCCCTTGCTGTCGTCGACGTAATCGACGCCGTCGATCTGCGCGATCACTTCCACGCGATGCGGCTCGCCACGATATTCACGCAAGCCGTGCAGCAACGCGGCCAGCGGCAGATCGATGGCGCGCGTCAGCGCGAGCGCCGCCAGCGCGTTCGCCGCGTTGTGCAGACCGCGAATGCGCAAGGCATCGGCGGGCATCAGACGCTTCGAGACGACGTTCGGCTCGGCTTCGTCCTTCTTGCGACGGCGTGTCGGGGCTTCGTCGGATGCGTCCTGATCGATACCTTCCGCGAGCCACGCCATGCCGTTGTCGCGCAGCAAACCGTAATCGCCGACATTCAGCGGCTCGTTCAGACCGAACGTCACCACGCGATGCTGCGCGACATTCGCCGCGAGCTTCATCACGCGGTTGTCGTCGCGGTTCAGCACGCGCGTGGTGGTCGCGCCGAAGATGCGGCCCTTCGCGGCGGCGTAGGCATCGAGCCCGCCGTGCCAGTCGAGATGATCCTGCGTGATGTTCAGCACGGCGGCTGCATCGGGCGTGAAGGTGTGCGCCGTTTCGAGCTGGAAGCTCGACAGTTCGAGCACCCAGACATCCGGCAGCGCGGTTTGATCGATCGCTTCGCTGAGCTTGTCGAGCATCGCCGGGCTGATGTTGCCCGCGACCGCCACCGTCTTTCCCGCGCGTTCGCAGAGCAGGCCGGTCAGCGCGGTCGTCGTGGTCTTGCCGTTCGTGCCGGTGATCGCGATCACCTTCGGCTGATAGCCGTTCGTCCCGAGCGACGCCAGCGCCTGCGCGAACAGTTCGAGTTCGCCCCACACCGGAATGCCGCGCTCTTTCGCTGCGGCGATCAGCGGCGCGAGATCGTCGGCGAGCGGCGAAAGGCCCGGGCTGATCGCAACGAGTTCGATACCGCCATCGAGCAAATCCGGCGTGAACGCGCCGCCGACGAAATCCGCGTCGATCTTGTGGACCGCGAGTTCGGCGAGATTCGGCGGCGTTTCCCGCGTATCCGCGATACGCAGGCGGCAGCCGTGCCTGGCGCACCAGCGCGCCATCGCCAGACCGGATTCACCCAGTCCCAGCACGAGCACCATCGGACTTTGCCGACCTACAAACTTCTCGCCGAACATCGCTTTACCTTTCTTTGATACTTGAAAAAACCGCGAACGCCGAAACGATCAACGCAGCTTCAGCGTCGACAAACCGAACAGACACAGCATCAACGTGATGATCCAGAAGCGCACCACCACTTGCGTCTCGGTCCAGCCCGACAACTCGTAGTGGTGATGCAGCGGCGCCATCTTGAAGAAACGGCGGCCTTCGCCGTAACGGCGCTTCGTGAACTTGAACCAGAAGACCTGCAACATGACCGACAGCGTTTCGGCCACGAAAATGCCACCCATGATGAACAGCACGATTTCCTGACGCACGATGACCGCGACCGTTCCGAGCGCACCGCCGAGCGCGAGCGCGCCGACATCGCCCATGAAGACTTGCGCGGGGTGCGTGTTGTACCAGAGGAACGCGAGGCCCGCGCCGCCCATCGCGGAGCAGAAGATCAGCAATTCGCCCGCGCCGGGAATGTGCGGGAACAGCAGATACTTCGAATAGACCGACGAACCCATTACGTAAGCGAACGCGCCGAGCGATGCGCCCACCAGCACGACCGGCATGATCACGAGGCCGTCGAGACCATCGGTGAGATTCACCGCGTTGCTCGAACCGACGATCACGAGATACGTCATCGCGATAAAGCCCCACACACCGAGCGGATAGCTGATCGCCTTCACGAACGGCAGCATCAGGTCGGCACGCGCGGGCAGACCCATCGACAAGCCACTGCGCACCCACGCCATGAACAGATCGAACACGCGCGCGTTGTTGGCTTCGGACACGCTGAACGCGAGATACACCGCCGCGAAAATGCCGATGACCGATTGCCAGAAATACTTCTCGCGCGACGACATGCCGCGCGGGTCCTTGTAGACGACCTTGCGATAGTCGTCGACCCATCCGATCACGCCGAAGCCGAAAGTGACGAGCATCACGATCCACACGAAGCGGTTCGTCAAATCGGCCCACAACAGCGTCGACACCGCGATGCCGATGAGGATGAGCACGCCGCCCATCGTCGGCGTGCCGGATTTGACGAGGTGCGACTGCGGGCCGTCCTTACGCACGGCCTGACCGACTTTCATCGCGGTCAGTTTGCGGATGACCCACGGGCCGCAGACGAGGCCGATCAACATCGCCGTCGCCGTGGCTCCAACGGCGCGGAACGTAATGTAGGTGAACACGCGCAGGAAACTGGCGTCATTCTGAAGCCATTGCGCGAGTGCAAGTAGCATGCTGGTCCTTCTCTTTCTGATTCAGTGAGCGGCGGGCTGATTGCCCGTCGCGGATTGTGGACTCGTCAAGGCGTCCACCACGCGCTCCATCTTCATGAAGCGCGAGCCTTTCGCGAGATACGTTGCCGTGTTGCCAAAGCCGGTGTGTTCGAGTGCCGCGGTCAGCGCGGCGACATCGGTGAAATGCGTGGCGCCCGGCTTGCCTGCCGCATTGAATGCGGCGACCGAATCGCGGCTCGCGTCGCCGAGTGCGAACAGCGCGTCGATACCGCGCTCCGCCGCATACGCACCGACTTCGCGATGAAACGCCGGACCCTGATCGCCGACTTCGCCCATGTCGCCCATGACCAGCACGCGCGGCGCGGCCTGCGATGCGAGCACGTCGATGGCGGCGCGCATGGAATCGGGATTCGAGTTGTAGGTGTCGTCGATGACGGTCGCGCCGTTGAGCGCACCGACGATCGCGCGCTTCACCTGCAAGCGGCCCTTGACCGGCTGAAATGCTTCGAGCCCGCGCTTGATCGCATCGAGCGATACGCCCGCCGCCAGCGCAGCCGATGCCGCCGCCAGCGCATTGCGAGCGTTGTGTTCGCCGAGCACGCTCAGCGCGATATCGATCTCGCCTTGCGGCGTGCGCATGTGGACCGTCGTGCCCTTCAGCGTGCCGGTGACGGCGGCTTTCGATGCATCGTCGGTGAGCGCGAAATCCATGATCGGATTGCCCGTCGCGGCGACGCGCCAGATGCTCGCGTAGGCATCGTCCGCGGGGAACACGGCGGTGCCGGTTTCGCCCAGCGCGTGAATGACCGACGCGTGTTCGAGCGCGACGGCTTCGACCGTCGCCATGAATTCCTGATGCTCGCGCTGCGCGTTGTTCACGACCGATACCGTGGGCGCGGCGATCTTGCCGAGCGCTTCGGTTTCGCCCGGATGATTCATGCCGAGCTCGACGACCGCGAGCTTGTGCGCATGATTCAAACGGAACAGCGTCAACGGCAAGCCGATGTCGTTGTTAAAGTTGCCCGCTGTGGCCAGCCGCGATTCCTCGCCGACCGCGGCCGCGAAGATCGACGCGATCATTTCCTTGACCGTCGTCTTGCCGTTGCTGCCGGTGACGGCGACGAGCGGCATCGTGAAGCGCTTGCGCCAGCCGTGCGCCAGCGCACCGAGGCCGATTCGTGTGTCCTTTACCTTGATGACCGGCAGCGCCCAGGCATCCGCGTTGCTCGGATCACGAGACACGAGCGCGGCAGCCGCCCCGCTTTTCGCAACCTGATCGATAAAGTCATGCGCATCGAAACGATCGCCCTTAATCGCCACGAACAGATCGCCGGTCTGAATGACCCGGCTATCCGTGACGATGCGATCGATATCGACGTTTTCATCGCCGATGAAGCTCGCGCCGGGAATCAGCGCGGCGGCGTCGCGCAGGGTGAACATCGTCATTCGCCACCTCCGCGCGGTTGCGTGGTGCGCGCCGCCAACGCAAGGCGCGCATGATCCTGATCCGAGAACGCGCGCTTCTTGCCCATGATTTCCTGCGTGGCTTCGTGGCCCTTGCCGGCGAGCACGACGACGTCTTCGCGCGCCGCGCTGCGAATAGCTTGAAGAATGGCGCTCGCGCGATCTTCGATGCGACGCGCGCGGTTGGCGTCCTTCATGCCGCCCGCGATCTGATCGATGATCGACATCGGGTCTTCGCTGCGCGGGTTGTCGCTCGTGATGACGATCTGATCGGCCAGACGTTCGGCGATGGCGCCCATCAGCGGACGCTTGGTGGCATCGCGGTCGCCGCCGCAGCCGAACATGCAGACCAGCTGACCGCCGCGCGCGGCCGCGATCGGGCGCAAGGCGGCGAGGGTTTTGTCGAGCGCGTCGGGCGTGTGTGCGTAGTCGATCACGACGAGGAGTTCATCGTTGGCGATGCGTCCGCCGAGACGCTCCATGCGGCCGTTGACCGATTCGAGCTTCTCGATGCGCGCGATGGCGGTATCGAACGGCACGCCGACTTCGAGCAGCACGGCGAGCACCGACAGCAGATTGCTGACGTTGAAGATGCCGAGCGTGCCGACTTCGACTTCCGCTTCGCCCCAATCCGACGACAGATGAAATGCGGTGCCCGTTGCCGTGGCGCGCACGTTGGTGGCGAGCAGAACGGCATCGGCGCTGGGCGCGGCGGCTTCGAGCATGTCGACGCCGTAGGCAATGGTGCGCACTTTGCCGCGCAGCGATTCGATCAGGCGCTGACCCGCCGCATCGTCGCGATTGACGATGGCCGTCTTGAGCGTCGGCCACGCGAACAGACGCGCCTTCGCGGCTTCGTACGCGTCGAACGTGCCGTGATAGTCGAGATGATCCTGCGTGAGATTCGTGAAAATGGCGATGTCGAAATCGACGCCATTCACGCGCCCCTGATGCAGCGCATGCGACGACACTTCCATCGCGACGCCTTCCGCGCCCTGCGTTTTGAGCTGCGCGAGATTGCGCTGAAGCTGCGGCGCGTCGGGCGTGGTGAAACCGCTGTGCGTGAGCTTGCCCGGCATGCCGATGCCGAGCGTGCCGACGATCGCGCACGGACGGCCGAGCGCGATCAGGGCGGTGGCGATCCACGTCGTGCACGAGGTCTTGCCGTTGGTGCCCGTCACGCCGACGGTCAGCATCGACGCGGTCGGCTCGCCGTACCACGCGGCCGCGATCGGACCGGCGAGCTCGTTCAGTGCGGGAACAGCCAGCGTCTTCGCCGCATCCGGCTGGCCCGCGAAGTTTTCCGGCTGATACAGCGCCGCGACCGCGCCGCTGCCGAGCGCGGCATCGAGATACGGACGGTTGTCCGCGCCGTCGACGGCATAGGCGAGAAACACGTCGCCGCTTTTCAGCGAGCGCGTGTCGGCGTGAAGTTGAGCGTCGGCCTGCGCATGCGCGCGTAACCAGTCGACGGCATTCGAAACGTCCTGCTGCATGTTCTGTTGTCCGGGCAGCGCGCTCATCGCACGACTCCCGGATGCGTCTTCGTATTGCTCGACACGGCGACTTTCTTCGCCGTGTTCGCGTTGTTGGTATTCGCCGGTTGCTGCGCGGCGGGTTGATTCGCGGAATTCGAATCGTCGGTGACGACCATCTGCTTGACCGGCATGTCGGGCGGCACGTTCAGCGCGCGCAGCGTATCGCCGACGACGCCCGAGAACACCGGACCCGACACCTGACCGCCGAAGTGGCTGCCGGCCGTCGGTTCATCGACGGAAACGGCCACGACGATGCGCGGATTCGGCATCGGCGCCATGCCGACGAACGACGCGCGATACTTCGAGTGATCGTAGCCGTGCGCGCCGTGCTTGTACGCCGTACCCGACTTGCCGCCGACGCGATAACCCGGCACCGCCGCATCCGGCGACGTGCCGCCCTTCGCGACGACCGTTTCGAGCATGGCGCGGACTTCGCGCGCGGTGGTCGGCGAAAAGACCTGCTGACCGACCGGCGGCTGATCGCCCGGCGTGCGGAAAATCGAGACGGGCATGATCTGGCCGTCGTGCGCGATCGCCGTGTAGGCGCGCGCCAACTGAAACAGAGAAGCCGACAAACCGTATCCGTACGACATGGTCGCCTGCTCGATGCGCCGCCAGCTCTTCCACGGCCGCAGACGTCCCGTCACCGCGCCCGGGAAGCCGACTTTCGGCGCCTGCCCGAGCCCGAGGCTCGTGTACATATTCCACATTTCCTCAGGACGCAATTGCATCGCGATTTTGGTCGCGCCGATATTGCTTGATTTCTGAATCACGCCGCCGACGGTGAGGGTGCCGAATGCCGAATCGTCCGTGATGCGCGCGCCGTCGAGCGTGAACGTGCCGCCGCCCGTTTCGACGAGCGTATTCGGCGTCACGCGATGCAGATCGAGCGCGAGCGAAACGGTGAACGGCTTCATGATCGAGCCCGGCTCGAAAGTGTCCGTGAGGATGCGGTTGCGCAACTGCTCGCCGGTCATGTGCGAGCGATCGTTCGGGTTGTAGGTGGGATAGTTGACGAGCGCGAGCACTTCGCCCGTCTTCACGTCGATCACGATCGCCGCGCCCGCCTTGGCCTTCGACTTCTCGACGGCCGCCTTCAGGTTCGTGTACGCGATGTACTGAATCTTGCTGTCGATCGAGAGTTCGACGTCTTCGCCGTTGCGCGGCACGACCTGTTCGTCGACGTCCTCGACGATATGGCCCATGCGGTCCTTGATGACGCGGCGCATGCCCGGCGTGCCGGCGAGCAGGTTCTGGTCGCCCAGTTCGACGCCTTCCTGACCCTTGTCTTCAATATTAGTAAAGCCGATCAGATGCGCGGTGATTTCGCCTTTGGGATAGAAGCGTTTGTATTCGCCGCGCGAATAAATGCCGGGGATGTCGAGCGCGGCGACTTTCTGCGCGACTTCGAGCGGCACCTGGCGTTTCACGTAGACGAAGGTCTTGTCCATCGAGAGCTTGGCGCGCAACTCTTTTTGCGACATGTCGAGCAGCTTCGACAGATCGGCGAGCTTGTCGGCGCCGAGATCGTTCGGCACGGCTTCGGGAATGGCCCAGATGGCCTTCACCGGCAGACTCGTGGCGAGCACGAGGCCGTTGCGGTCGCGAATCTGGCCGCGCGTGGCGGGCATTTCGAGCGTGCGCTGATAGCGGCTCGCGCCCTGTTTCAGGAAGAACGCGTTGCCCGGACCCTGAATCCAGAATGCGCGGCCGGCGAGCGTGACGAACGCCATGAACAGCAGGAACACGACGAACTTCGAGCGCCACATCGGCAGGCGCACGGCGAGCAGCGGATTCGGCGTGTGAGCGATGTCTTTCTGCTTCGCGGACTTTTTCATCGCTTGGCTCCGCGAGCAGGCGGCGCCGACGCGGGAAGCGGCGGCATGGGGGTATCGGCGGCCTTGTTGGTGGCCGGATCGTAGGTCAGGTATTGCGTACGACCGGTCGTCACGGGCTGCATTTTCAGTGAGGAAGTGGCCAACTGCTCGATGCGCGAGGTCTTCGACAGCGCGCTCTGCTGATACTGCAATTGCGAATAATCCTGCTGAAGCTGACGCTCCTGCGACTGCGCCCGCTGCAATTCGATAAACACCTGACGCTGCTGATTAGTGGCGCTGACGACCGACAGCGCACACCCGAGCACGACGATCAGCAGCAGGATGTTGAGACGGTTCATGGCGCGATCCGCTCGGCGATACGCATCACCGCGGAGCGCGCGCGGGGGTTGCCGGTCACCTCGGCTTCGCTCGGAAACACGCGGCCCACCACGCGCAGCGGCGGGCTGGGTAAATCGACCGCGCGGATCGGCAAGCGCCGGTCCACCGCAGGCGTTTGCGACTGCGCCTGGATGAACCGCTTGACGATCCGGTCTTCGAGCGAATGAAAGCTGATCACGACCAGCCGCCCCCCTTGCTCCAACATCGAAAGTGCCGACTCGAGAACTACCTGCAGCTCCGCAAGCTCTTGATTGATGTGAATCCGTATAGCCTGAAAGGTGCGGGTTGCCGGATCCTTGCCCTTCTCACGGGTCTTGACGGCGTGACCCACGATTTCGGCAAGCTCGCCCGTGCTGTCGAGAGGCCCGAGACGGTCGGACTCTGCCCGGCGAGCAGCAATCGCCTTTGCAATCTGAAAAGCAAACCGTTCTTCCCCATAATCTCTGATCACCTCCGTCATTTCCTGCACCGTGGCCCGAGCGAGCCACTCAGCCGCCGACTCGCCGCGAGTCGGATCCATGCGCATGTCGAGCGGTCCTTGTGCGCGGAAGCTGAAGCCGCGTTCCGGGTCGTCCACTTGCGGCGACGACACGCCAAGGTCCAGCAACACGCCCGACACCTTCCCTGCACCGCGCTCGCTCGCCGCATCGCGCATCGACGCGAAGCTGTCGTGCACGATCGAAAAGCGCGTATCCTCAATTGTTTCCGCCGTGGCGATCGCGAGCGGGTCTTTGTCGAAGGCGATCAGCCGCCCCGCCTCGCCCAACCGCTGCAAAATCGCCCGGCTATGACCGCCGCGCCCGAACGTGCCGTCTATATAGACGCCGTCCGTGCGCGTGATCAGTCCATCGACTGCTTCCTGCAGCAGCACCGTGCGGTGCTGCAGTTCTTTTCCCGACGCCGGTGCCATGTTTTTCGCCGTGTCAGAAAGTGAAATCCTTCAAGGACTCGGGCATGCCCTGAGCCATCGCTGCTGCTTCCTTGGCCGCGTACATCTGCGAATCCCACAATTCGAAGTGCGCGCCCATGCCGAGCAGCGTCACGTCTTTTTCCAATGCCGCGGCCGACCGCAGCTCGGGCGATACGAGCACGCGCCCGGCGCTGTCGAGCTCCACATCCATTGCGTTACCGAGGAAGATGCGTCGCCACCACATGGCTTCCATCGGAAGCGCGGCGACTTTTTCGCGGAAGCGTTCCCACTCCGGGCGGGGAAAGAGCAACAGGCATCCATCCGGGCTCTTCGTGAGCGTCACCCGGCCTTCTGCCTGAACTTGCAGCGCATCCCGATAGCGAGAAGGGATCGACATCCGCCCTTTCGCATCGAGCGTCAGCGCCGACGCCCCTTGGAACACTCACCTTCTCCCCGTTGTGGACGCCCACCGTAGCGCCCGCTCTCCGTGATCTGGCTTCGAAAATGGGCTGGGAATCACACAAAACACCACTTCCTCACACCGTCTCCCACTTTAGAGGAAGGTATTTCCTCGGTCAAGACGCGTCACTTTTTTTCAACGTGTTTTTATTCGCTAGAACAAGGACTTAGCGACAGGCCTTGAAGTAACCGGCAAACGGAAAAACGTTATGAATTAGAGAGCTACCGGGGGAAGTGAAGGTAAAACGTGAAATCGGTACGACAAATCAGTGAAATGTAACTGTTCTGATCGGCTTGCCAGCGGGCTTTGGCCGGCGGGAGAGTCCCACCGACCGAGGGGATTTCGTCAGATGTAATAGGCGGTGCACGTCATGACTTTCGATGCGGCACGCATCAGCGCGCGCACGGGAAACGGCACCTCGCCCGCGCCGATGGCCGCCGCCGCGTGCGATGCCTCATCAAGGCGCATTTGCTCCACGATCGTGCGCGATGCGTAATCGTTCGCGGGCAAAGCGTGCATGTGGCCATCGAGATGCTGCTCCACTTGCCGCTCCGTTTCCGCCATGAAGCCGAGGCTCGCGCGATCGCCTAGCCGCCCGGCGGCCAGGCCGATGGCCAGCGCGCCCGCGTACCACAGCGGATTCAGCAAGCTCGGGCGCGAGTCCAGATCCTTCAGACGCTGCGTGGTCCAGGCGAGGTGGTCTTCTTCCTCGCGCGCCGCTTCTTCGAATTTCGCCTTGAGCTCGGGCGAGCGCGTGGCGAGCTTCTGCGCCTGATACAGCGCCTGCGCGCACACCTCGCCGACGTGATTCACGCGCATCAGCCCGGCCGAATGCGCGCGTTCCTTCTCGCTGAGTTGCGCTTCGTCGCCGAACAAATCGCCGCCGTTCGCCTCGCCCGCCACGTTCGATTCCGGGATGGGCCGCGACATGCGGCTCACGCCGACCATCGAACGCAGACCTCGATCAAACTCGCTGATGACTTCATCGAGCGTCATGTTTTCACCTCTCTCCCGTTGTTCACCGATTCGCAGATATGCAATTTGCGTGCTTCGGCCGTGCCAGTTCCCAAGGACTGCGACGCCCGAATCAAGGCTTCGATTGCGCCATTTCTGGCAATCAGGGCAAACACGGACCGCAAATGTCCTGCAAAACCAAGATTTTAGCGCATGTTGCGTAAACGTCACACGAACGGCAAAGACTGCTCCCTTTTACTTTTATCCGCTGACACCTGTTTGTTACATTACGTACCACCTTCGAAAGAAGCCGTATCGGCAGGGACCGTCAACACACTGGCGCTTGAACAGTGACCTTGCCAACAAGTCGCAAACACTCCTTGGAGATCATTCAATGAAAAAGTCGCTTCTCGCTCTGGCTGCATTGGGCACCTTCGCTGGCGCCGCACATGCGCAGAGCAGCGTGACGCTGTACGGCATCATCGATGCCGGTATCGCCTATACGAACAACACCGCCGGTCAACACAACTACTTCATGAGCAGCGGCAACCTCCAGGGTAGCCGTTGGGGCCTGAAGGGCACGGAAGATCTGGGTGGCGGTCTGAAGGCAATCTTCGTGTTGGAAAACGGTTTCAACGTGTTCAACGGCCGTCTGGCACAAGGCGGCGCGGAATTCGGCCGTCAGGCATACGTCGGTCTGTCGACGGCGCAATACGGTACGGTCACGCTGGGTCGCCAGTATGACTCCGTGGTCGACTACACGGGCGCGCTCGAAGTCGGTAGCCAATGGGCGACGTTCTACGGCGCACACCCGGGCGACCTGGACAACCTGAACAACTCGAATCGCGTCAACAACTCGATCAAGTACACGAGCGCCAAGTACGCCGGCTTCTCGTTCGGCGGCCTGTACAGCCTGGGCGGCAACGCCGGCCAGTTCAACCGCAACCAGATCTGGTCGTTGGGCGTCGGCTACTCGCAAGGCCCGTTGGTCTTGGGCGCGGGCTACTTGAACGTCAAGGACCCGAACTTCTCGTTCTTCGGCAACACGCCGTCGTCGAGCGCAACGGCTTCTAACATGGCCGGCAGCCGCGTGTACTCGGGCTTTGCTTCGGCGAAGACGCAGCAAGTCATCTCGGCTGGCGGCGCTTACACGTTTGGCGCGGCAACGGTCTGCGCGACGTATAGCAACACGCAGTTCAAGGATGTCGCAACGGAAGCAGGCACGGGCCTGAACGCAGCCGGCTACACGGGCGGTTCGGGCAAGTTCCACAACGCCGAAATCAACTTCAAGTATCAGCTGACCCCGGCTCTGCTGGTTGGCGCAGCGTACGACTACACGAAGGGTTACGGCCTGTCGAACGCCAAGTACCACCAAGGCATGCTCGGCGTCGACTACTTCCTGTCGAAGCGCACGGACGTCTACGTCGATGGCATCTATCAGCACGCCAGCGGCACGGACTCGACGCAGCGCGCTGCGGTTGCGAACATCAACGGCCTGTCGGCGTCGTCGACGTCGAACCAGGTTGCTGCGATCGTCGGCATCCGCCACAAGTTCTAAGTGCGCCGGTAGACCGGCAAGGAGTAGGTGGTGAAAGTCCACTGCGATGAAGGAGTAGCGAACCACATCGGCCCCGAGCCGTGCGCAGGTCACCGCGAGGTG
>NZ_LFJJ01000079.1 GCF_001189365.1 Candidatus Burkholderia verschuerenii
CGCGTCGCCACTCGATATGACAAACTCGCCCACAGCTACCTCACCTTTGTCTCCATCGTGTCTGCCTTCGGGCCGCTCTTAAATGTAAACAGGACCTAGGATCGGCCAAGCGGCTTTCTTTGGTCACTTTCTTTGCCGCCGCAAAGAAAGTGACCCCTCCGCCGGGGCGGCGGTTACTGAAAATACAGCGCGACAAGAGGACCATCGCACGAAAACCTCAATCCCGCCCGCCCCGATTCTTCAACTGATCCAGCAAAACAGCAGCAAGCAAAATAGCCCCCCGCACAAGATACTGATAAAACGCATCGATATTGAGAAGGTTCATGACGTTCTCAACAGTACCCATAATAAGCACGCCGATCACAACACCGGAAATCGTAGCGCGCCCGCCAAGCAAAGAAACACCACCGAGCACGCAAGCAGAAATCACGTTCAGCTCGAAGCCTTCAGCCGCATTAGGCTGCCCCGAAGTAATCCGCGAAGCGAGAATCACCCCTGCAAGAGCCGTCACCGCGCCCTGAATCAAAAAGATCCACACACGCGTCCGCTCGACATTAATCCCCGCGAGCCGCGAGGCTTCAGGATTCCCACCGATAGCCAGCGTATTACGCCCATAAACAGTCTGATTGAGCAGCACGCCGAACACGATAAAGCAAGCCAACGTCACCCAGATCGGCAGCGAAATGCCGAGCATCGACAAACCGCCAAGCGCGATAAACGTATCCGACGACACCCCCACCGCCTGTCCGTGCGACACGATAAACCCGAGCCCGCGCACGATTTCCATCGTGGCCAGCGTGGTGATCAGCGCATTGATCCGCAGATAAGCGATCACCGCGCCATTCACGAAGCCGATCACCGACCCAGCCGCCACGGCGGCAATGATCGCGATAAACGTGTTGTTCGTCGCGTTCAGGACCATCGCGCACAACACGCCCGCGAAGGCGATCGTCGAGCCCACCGACAAGTCGAAATCGCGCGACGCGAGACAGAACATCATCGTGCACGCGACCATGCCGATCTGCGAGATCGACAGCGCGAGACCCAGCATGTTCTCGATCGAAAAGAAGTGATCGACGGTCAACGACATCGTGACGAACATCACCACGAAAATCACGATCAGGCTGTATTCCGTAACCTGTTGCCACCACTTCTGCTTGTCGTTCTTCTGCGGGATCAGCGTATTCGCGACTGTTTCGGCCGCCTGCCCCACGATGTTTTCTCTTGCTTCCATGTCCGCCTCCGCTCCTCTTTACGCTGCCTTCGCCGTTGTGTCCGCCTGCGGCAGCGCAAGACTCAACACTGATTGTTCATTCGCTTGTCCGCGCGGCAATTCGCCCGCAATCCGTCCCTGACGCATCACGATCACGCGATCCGACACGCCCAGCACTTCCGGCAATTCCGATGAAATCATCACGATCGCGCAGCCGCGTTCGGCAAGCTGATAGATCACGTTATAGATTTCGTGCTTCGCGCCGACGTCGATGCCGCGCGTCGGTTCATCGAGAATCACGACCTTGAGATCCGGCTCCGCGAGCCAGCGCGACAAAATCGCCTTCTGCTGATTCCCGCCCGACAAAAACCGAATCCGCTGACGGCGGCTCGGCGTCTTGATCTTCAGCAACTGGATGAAACGATCCGCCGTCTGCGCTTCCTTCTTGCGATCGAGAAACAAGCCACTGCGCAAGTAATGTCGACGGCACGAAATATTGATGTTCTCCGCGACCGTCGCCATCGCGACGATGCCCTCTTCCTTGCGATCCTCCGGACACAGCACGATGCCGTGACGAATCGCCTCGCCGGTGCTGCGAACGCGGATCGGCTGGCCGTCGAGTTCGATGTCGCCGCCCTTCTTCTTGTCCGCGCCGTAGACGAGGTGCATCAGTTCGCTGCGGCCCGCGCCGACCAGACCGAAGAAGCCGACGATTTCACCGCGCTTCACATCGAAAGTCGCGGGCGCGCTCAATGCATCGCCGAGCACGTTCTTCACGGAAAAACGCACGTCGCCCAGCGGACGCGAACGATAGTTGTAGATATCGCTGATTTCGCGTCCGACCATTTCCTGCACGAGCGTGTCGCGCGGCACGTCGGCCATCGCGTGATGCGACGCGATCTTGCGGCCATCGCGGAAAATCGTGCACGCATCGCACAGTTCGTAAATCTCGTCCATCTGATGCGAGATGTAGATCAGCGCGCGGTTGTCGGCCTTCAGATCGCGCACGAGCTTGAACAGCACTTCCGTCTCGCGATGCGACAGCGACGACGTCGGTTCATCCAACGCAATCACGCGCGCATTGCGCAGCAGCGCCTTGCAGATTTCGACCATCTGCCGCTGCGCGATGGAGAGCTTGCGCAGCTTCGCATTCGGATCGAGATCGACGCCCATCGCGGCGAGCCGTTGCGCGACGTGCTGCTTGGCCGCGCGCTTGTTGACCCAGCCGAGCCGGTTCGGCAACGCGCCGAGCAGCAGATTCTCGGACACGGTCAAATCGGGCACGTACTGCAACTCCTGGTGAATCACCGCGATGCCCGACGCGATCGACGCCGCCGCACTCGCGAACTTCACTTCCTTTTCATCGACGAGCACGCGCCCCGAATCGGGCTGATACTCGCCGCCGAGAATCTTCAGCAAGGTCGATTTGCCCGCGCCGTTCTCGCCCATCAAACCGTGAACTTCGCCGGCATTGACGTCGAACGACACGCCGTCGAGCGCGCGCACGCCTGGAAACACCTTGCCGATATTGTCAAAACGCAGCGTCGCTGACACATCGCCTCCTTTGTTGCGAAGCGCGGGCCGCTTTCGAAACGCGGCCCGCGATGCACGTTTAGTTCGAAGCCAGACCCATCTGCTGACGCACCGACGACACGTTGTCACGCGTCGCCAACATGCCGGTCGTGCGTGTGAGCGCGGGCGGCGCCTTGCGGTCCTTGATCCATGCGTACATCAGTTCGGACGTCTCTTCGCCATGGCGCTTCGGGCTGATGATCACGGTGCCGTAGAAGCCCGTCGGATTCGGCTTCTTGAACTCGTTCAACGCCGAGTCCGATCCGCCAATGCCGATACCGATCATGTTGTCCGCCTTGAAGCCACGGCCTTCCGCCGCGCGCACCGCGCCGAGCACGCCTTCGTCGTTCAGCGCATAGGCGACCCAGTGCTTGTACTTCGGGTTCTTCGTCAGCGCGATATTGGCCGCGTTGAAGGCGTTTTCCGTGTCGGTCTTGGCTTGCGGCGCCATCACGATGTTCGCCTTCGGGAAACCGGCGGCGACGAGCGCGTCGGTCGCGCCCGAGGTGCGGTCATGCGCGGTCGGCAGCTGTTCGTAGGTCACGTCGATCGCGCCGACATCCTTCATGTCCCAGCCGCGCTTCTTGATTTCGGCGGCGATACCGTCGCCCACCTGCTTGCCGATGTTGTATGCCGAGATGCCCATATGCGGCACGGCTTCGATCGGCTTGCCGGAACCGTCGACGAGACGGTCGTCGACGGTCATCATCTTGAGCTTGTCGGCCTTCGCCTTGGCGACGATGCCCGGCCCGAGCTTCACATCCGGCGTGCAGATGATGAAGCCTTGCGCCTTCTGCGCCGCGAGGTTGTCGATGGCGCTCATCACCTTTTCGCCCGACGGCGCGCCGATCTTCACCAGCGTGAAGCCCTTCTCCTTCGCCGCCATTTCCGCGAACTTCCATTCGTCCTGGAACCACGGTTCTTCCGGCTGCTTCACGAGGAAGCCGATCTTGACGTCGTCGGCGGCCTGCGCGACGGGCGCGGCGATCATGCTTGCACTCGTGGCCGTGGCAGCGGCGATCAGCGTGAGGAACAGTCTGCGTTTCATCTTTTGTCTCCCGACTTCTTCCGTTTTTTCAAAGATGCCCGCGTGCGGGCGCTACGAAGGTGTTGGCCGTGTCTTGGTTTTGGTCATGCGCGCACCAACGGCCAGTGCGTCATTCCTTTCGTCAATCGTGGTACAGCGCGCTCCGTCCGCCATCCACGGTGATGCAACTCGCATTGATAAACGGCGCTTCGTCCGATGCCAGGAACACCGCCGTCATCGCCACTTCCCGCGGCTGGCCGATGCGCTTCATCGGCTGCAAATCGAGCGTGGCCTGTCGCGCGGCTTGCGGATCGCTTTGCGAATCCCACCAGTCGAGCGTCAATTGCGTTTCGATATAATCCGGCGCGATCGCATTCACGCGCACGTTGTTCGGCGCGTATTCGATACCGAGCGCGCGCGTCAGTCCGATCACGCCGTGCTTCGCCACCGGATACGGAAAGCACCCTGGAATGATCTTGAAGCTATGCGTCGAGGCGATATTCACGATGCAGCCACGCTCGCGCTCGACCATGCCCGGCAGCACCGCGCGACAGCCGTTCCACACGCCGTCGAAATCGACCGCGAAGCAGCGCTTCCAGTCGTCGTCGGTCATCGTCAGCGGATCGCAGAACACGTTGATGCCCGCGTTGTTCACCAGCACGTCGAGCGGGCCGAATTGCGCTTCGGTCTGCGCGACGGCATCTTTCACCGACGCGCTTTGCGTCACGTCCGTTTGCACCGCGACGACACGCGCGCCGCTCACTTCCGACGCGATCCGTTCGGCCGTCGCGCGCGCAGTCTCGATATCCAGTTCGGCCAGCGCGACGCACGCGCCTTCGCGCGCGAACGCCAGCGCGATCGCCGCGCCGATGCCGCGTCCGGCGCCGGTGATCATCGCGACTTTGCCGGCGAGACGGTTCATCGCTTGTCGCCTCGCGAAACGATCAGGCCGTCGAAGAACGCCTTTGCGTTTTGCGCCGTCGCATCCGCGCTTTGGCCCGGATTGTACAGCGCCGATCCCAGCCCGAAACCGTTCGCGCCCGCGCTGAAAAACGGTCCCATGTTGTCGGGCGAAATGCCGCCGACCGGCACCAGCGGCACGTTCTTCGCGATCACCGCGCGCCATGCCTTCACGACGACCGGCCCGAGTTGCTCGGCGGGAAACATCTTCAGAACGTCCGCGCCGTGCTTGAGCGCATCGAACGCTTCCGACGGCGTCGCGACGCCCGGCGCGCACGCGAGCCCAAGCGACTTCGCCGCGCGGATCACGTCGCCGTCGCTGTGCGGCATCACGATCAGTTCGCCGCCCGCGCTCTTCACGCTATCGACGTAACTCGGATGCAGCACCGTTCCCGCTCCGACGATGGCGTCGGCGGGCAAAGCCTTGCGGATCGCGGAAATGCTGTCGAACGGCTGCGGCGAATTCAGCGGCACTTCGAGGATGCGAAAGCCAGCTTCGTACAGCACGCGCGCGTGATCGGCGGCTTCGGCTGGTGTGATGCCGCGCAGAATCGCGATCAGCGGACATGCCGCGAAGGCCTTCGACAAGCCGTCGTGCATCGCATACGGCGCGGGCAGAGTGATGGGAGGCTGCATCGTGTTCGCTCCTGCTCAGGCCGCGCGCGCGGGCGATGTCGCCAGCCCCGCCTGCGCGGCGATTCCATAAAGGCCGCGCTCGGTGGCGTGCGCGACCGTCTTGGCGTCGTGGCATCCGAAACGCGCCAGCGCCGCGCGATAGCGGTCGCACAACGCATCGTTGCCGATCAGACGCAGCGTCTTGCCGGCCAGCGTCGCCTGTTCGCGCGCCAGCACTTCGTTGAGTCCGCGCAATTCGTGGCCGATCAACAGTCCCGACAGATAATCCGGCTGCTGTTCCGCCGACAACTCGCCGGTCAGGCCGAGCGTGCGCGTGCTGAAAATCGTCGCCAGCAGGCCGGGATGACCGGCATCGTGCGCGGTGTCGACGCCGCGCAGAAACGAGGTTTGATCGGGCGTCGAGCTCGGATGCATCGTGCGGCCGAGAATCGTGTGATCGCGCAGCGCGCCGAAGGTCTCGCCCGTCATGAACGTATAGAAGCGTTCGATGCGGCCATCGCGCACGAACGCCCATTTCGCGTGCGTGCCCGGCAGGCCGATCAGCGCGCCGCTGGTCGCATCGAGCGATGCGTCGCTGGCGAGCGCGCCGAAGATTTGCGTCTCCTCGCCGCGCATCACGTTGGGCAGCGTGCCGCGTTCCAGCACGCCCGGCACCACATGCACGATCACGCCGCGCGCCGCCGTCACCTTGACGATGCCCGCGACCAGCGCATCGGCGCCCGCCGGCGTTTCGACATACGGCGCCTCGACCCAGCCTTGCGCGCTGCCGACCATGCCCGCCGCGACGACCGGCAAGCGCGGATGCGCATCGAGCCACGCGCCGCATGTTTCCTCGAAGGCCTGATCGAAACCGCCGGCCGGCAGCTTCATGATTCCCGCCGACGACGCGCGCGTGTCGAGCGCCGAGCCATCGCTGGCGATCAGATAGGCGCGCAGGGATGTGGTGCCCCAGTCGAGCGCAATGAGTGCGGGTTGGGTCATCGCTTGATCCTGCGTGCGGCTTGCGGCGCGCGCCAGCCGAGTTCTTCGGAGATCGCGCGCGCTTCGCGCTGGATCACCGGAATCAGTTCTTCCATGCGTTCGTGCGGCATATAGGGAATGGTGCTCGCGACCGACAAGGCCGCCACGATCGCGCCGGACACATCGCGCACGGGCGCGGCGACGCAGCGGATCGACGCTTCGTTTTCTTCGAGATCGAAGGTGAATCCGCCCTGCGAATAGCGCGTCATGCGTTGCAGGAACGTTTCGATATCCGGACGGCCGTCGGGACGGAAGCTCTTGCGCTCCAGCGCCTTGTGCGACGCTTCGAGCAGCCGCTTCCACGCATTCGCTTCGAGATCGAGCATCATCGCCTTGCCGATGCCGGTCGACGCCAGCGGCATCCGATGCCCGACGCGCGAACGCATTTCCAGCCCGCGCGTGCCCGGAATCTTGTCGATGTAGAGCACGTCGTCGCCGTCGCGCACGCCCAGGTGAATCGTGTCCTGCGTGTGATCGGCCAACGCCTGCAAATGCGGACGCGCGACCGCCGTCAGCGGCATTTGTTCGAGCGCGATGGTGCCGAGTTCGATCAGCTTCGGCCCGAGCAGATAGCCGCCCTGCACTTGCCTCAGATAACGCGCCTGCACCAGCGAACTCACCAGCCGATGCGTCGTGCTGCGCGTCGTGCCGAGCGCCGCGCCGAACGCACGCAGATCGCGCGCGCCGTTGGCGGCGACTTCGAGCACGGCGAGACCGCGCAAGAGCGTCTGCGTGCCGGCTTGCTGCGGCGTGATGTCGACCAGCGCGCTCGGCAGCGCGATCGCGTCGGGATCGCGGCTTTCGCCGTCGTGCGCGTGCTTGCCGTTCGCTTTCTTCGCGGCGGCGGCGGATGGCAGCGCGTCGTCGTCGTGGACTTCGGTGTCGATGCTCTGAAGTTTGTTCATGGCGCTCGTTCCTCGAATGATCCCGGCCGATATCAGGCGGCGCGCGGCAAGGTTTCGCGATGGGCGATCATCGAAGCAAGATGACGCGCGATGAAACGTGAGGCAGCGTGGAAATCGTGCGGCACAACCCGCGAGCGCGGGCGAGCGATCGAATGCATGACGTGTCTCCGTTTTGTACTTTGTCGCGCGGATCGGGAAGGAATCGAAGCCCGTTCCTGCGTCCGCGCGGGTGCCATCTGGCTGTGGTTCGGATTTTAGGACGGGCCTTCTCGAAAATTCAATATGTGATCGTCATGCTCACATAATGGGAGGAAAACTGACAAACGTAAGCCGTCGAAAAACAAAAAAGCCCCGATGAATCAGGGCTTTATGGTGTTTAGTGACGCCGGTCAAATGTTTATTTGGGAAGCTCCGCCGCGCCCATTCGGCGCGCGATCACGCCGCTGCGCTGCGACAAATACGCCGAGTTGCGATGCTCGTCGTAGTACTTCGGACGTGGCAGCATGACGGCGAGCCGCGCGCTTTGCCACGCGGTCAATTTCGCCGCCGACGTGTTGTAGTAGTGCTGCGCGGCAGCCTCCGCGCCGTACACGCCGTTGCCCCATTCCACCGAATTCAGATAGATCTCGAGGATGCGTTCCTTGTCCATCCAGAACTCGAGCATGCAGGTGATGACCAGCTCCTGCGCCTTGCGGATATAACTCTTCTCCCGCGACAAGAATAGATTGCGCGCCAGTTGCTGCGAGATCGTCGAGCCGCCCCACACGATGCGCCCGCGCGTCTTGTTGCGCTCCCACGCCTGCAAAATGGCGTCGGTTTCGTAGCCGTTGTTGTTGACGAAATTGGCATCTTCGGACGCGATGATCGCGCGCTTCAGATTGCGCGAAATCTGGTCGTACGGCACCCATGTCCGTTGCAGCGAGATGCCGGGATGCGTCTTCTGCAAGGTCCAGGCATCGGCGCGAATGAAGGCGGTTTCGCCGGGATTCACGTAATTCCAGATGCCGATCTGCACGAAGAAATACAGTTGCGTCGCGAATGCCGCGATGGCGAGCACCGACACGCCGTACATGATCCAGCGCGCCCGCCCGAGCTTCGCCGCGCGACGCGTGCGCGGCGGCGAACTTCGCATGCCGGACGGCGCGGTGGTCATCAGACGCGGGCGGTGAGTTTGCCGCGCAATTCGCGCAGCACCGCGCCGCCGTCCGGACGCACGCCGCGCCAGATGAAGAACGATTCGGCGGCCTGCTCGACCAGCATGCCGAGGCCATCGGCGACGCGCGCGCCGAGCGTGGCCGCGTGCGCCATGAAGACCGTCGGCTTGGGGCTGTACATCATGTCGTAGGCGAGCGTGGCCGCGCCGAATGCGCGATCGTCGCAATCGGGCAGCGCGGCGTCGAGGCTGCCCGCCGTCGCGTTGATGACGACATCGTATGCGCCCGGCTCGATGCTTTCCGCGCCGCCGCCCGACAACCGCACGCCTGCATCGCCCGCGTTCGACGCGAACTGTTCGACGAGTTGCGCCGCCTTCGCCGCCGTGCGATTGACGATGGTCAACGCCGCCGGCGCGCGATCGAAGATCGGCAGCACGACGCCGCACGCCGCGCCGCCCGCGCCCAGCAGCAACACGCGCGCATTGTTCAGGCTGACGCCGAGATTCACTTCGATATCGCGCACCAGGCCGACGCCATCGGTGTTGTCGCCGTGCACGCCGTCCGGTCCGAACGACAGCATATTCACCGCGCCCGCCGCCGCCGCGCGCGGCGACAGCGAATCGGCGAAGGCGTGGGCATCGAGCTTGAAGGGCACGGTGACGTTCATCCCGCGCCCGCCCGCCGCGATAAAGCGACGCGCTTCCTGCTCGAAACCGCCGAGCGGGCCGAGAATGCGGCCGTACTCGATCGGCTCGCCGGTCTGCTCCGCGAAACGCGCGTGAATCCACGGCGATTTGCTGTGCTCGATCGGATTGCCGATCACCGCGTACTGATCTTTCTGGCTCATTGTTTCGGTTCCTGCGCGTCGCTGGACGGCTCGGGCTGAGATTCAGGCTCAGACTGCGACTCCGGCGACGCCTCGGCCTGCGCTTCAGCTTCGCTTTCGGCGGACAGATCGGTCGCGTCGATGATCTCCTCCTCGCCCTCGTCTTCCTCGACCGGCGCGGCCGCCGTCGGCGCGTCGATCACGTGCAAAAGACGGCACGACGCTTCGACCGTGAGTTCATCGATCGATACGACTTCGAGCATCACGCGCGTGCCGCGCGCGTGCACGCCGAGTCCGGGCACATGCAGGATCAGCGGGATTTCATCGAGACGAACCAGATCGTCCTTGATGACGGAGCCCGGCACCTGCCTGCGATTCTCCTGCTTCAGCCAGCGCAGACACCAGAAATACTCCATGCGGCGCTGATGATCGGCGTACGCGGTGTAGGTATCGTCGAAGCCCTGCATGACGGCGAACAGATCCGCGTCCTTCGGCTTGAACGGCGCGGCGAGCTTGGCCGTCACGCCGTGCTGCACGCACGCGAGCAACTGCCACTGATTCACCAGATCGACGTAACGACGCAGCGGCGACGTGCTCCACGCATATTGCGCGACGCCCAGACCTTCGTGCGGCGCGGGCGTGGTCTGCATGCGCGTGCGCTTCGGACCGGGACCGCCGAGACCGCGCTGCGATCGATAAATGCCCGGCACGCCATGATCGTTGAGGAACGCGCCCCACGACGAGTTGGCGAGAATCGCCAGTTCCGCGACGATCAGATCGAGCGGCGAGCCGCGACGGCGCGGCGTGATCGTGATGTGCTCGCCTTCGACGTAGAAGTTGAAGTCGTTATTGCGCTGAACTTCGCGCTTCAGCCCGTAAGTCGCGCGCACCTGCTGACGCTTTTCGAACAGCGCCTGCGCGAGCGGCCACAGCACGGCGATGTCTTCCTTGTGCGGATAATCGCCGGTGCCCGCCGCGAGCGTCTCTTCGGTGACATGCTCGTCGAGATGGTTGTGACGCAGGTTGCTCTTGACGAACACGCGCTCGGCGCGCGTTTCGGTGGCGACGATTTCCTGCGACTCGCGATTCACGATGATGTACAGCGACAGCGCCGGACGCAGCCCGCCTTCCGCGAGCGTGAACACGTCGACGACGTTGTCCGGCAGCATCGTGATCTTGTCGCCGGGCATGTAGACCGTGGACAGACGCGTGCGCGCGATCGCATCGACGCCATCGCCGCGCGCGATGCCGAGCGCCGGCGCCGCGATATGGATCCCGACGCGCACGCGGCCATCGGCCAGATCCTGCACGGAGAAGGCGTCGTCGATTTCAGTCGTGGTGACGTCGTCGATGGAAAAGGCTTCGACGTCGGCTTCAGGCAAGTCTTCCGGCAATTCGCCCGGCTGCACCGACGGAAAGCCGATGCCGTGCGGGAAAAACTCCGACAGGAACCGCGCCTCGTGCAACGCCCGCGCCGACGCGATGCCGCCGCATTCGAGCATCAGCCGCGCCTGCGAAATGCTGCGCGCCGCCGCCGCCGCCTCGAGCGCCTTGTATTCGCTCGAATTCTTGTCGGGCTTGGTGAGCAGGCCGATCGCCTTGTCCTTCAGCGCCTCGGGCAGCGTGCCCGCCTTCAGCTCTTCCTCCCAGCCCGCCTGCACCAGCGCCTGCTGACGCTTGCGTTCGAGCGATGCCAGCGCCATCTGCAATTGTTCCTGCGGCGCGCGCTGATATTGCCCGCGACCCTTGCGACGGAAATAGACCGGCGCGCCGTGCATGCGCAACACGAGCGCGGCGCGTTCCGTCGGGCCGAACTTGTCACCGAAGTAATCCGCGCCGAGCGACGCGAACGGGAATTCGTCCTCGGGCGCGCATTCCCACAGGAAATCCAGATCGATGTCCTGCGCGATGGCATCGGCTTCCTGCATCAATTCGCTCGCCGCCGGCTTGTCGAATTCGATCAGCACATCTTTTGCGCGGACTTTCGCACGGCGTCCGCCGGGCAGTTCGACCTGAAATGCGTCGCCCTGCTTCGACAACACCGATCCAGCCTTGAAACTACCCGATTCCTCGAAGAAAACGTTCACTCAATACTCTCGTCAAACGGTGGACCAGTCGCTCGACCTGCGCCGGCCTGGAAAATGGATTCGGATGCTTATGCGGCGGCGGGTGTCACCGCGGGCGGCGGCTCGCGTCCGCAAAACGCGAGAACGTCGTCCAGATACTGCGGAAAATCGCTGATCGCGTGATCGCCGCCCTGAATCAGCGTAGTTCGCACGCCGGGATAATGGGCGAGCATCGTGCGGTAATCGAGCACTTCGTCGCCCGTCGCGGCGATCAGGAAGTAGCGCTCGGGGCGCGTGATCGTCGCAACGCTCAACGCGCGCAGTTCGTCGAGATGACGCGGCAACACGGTGATGCTGCCGCCGCCGTGCCACAACGGCTGCTCGCCGAGATAATGGCTCAGATCGTCCTGCGGCACGACCGCCGGATTCAGCAGCACCGCGCGCCAGCCGTGCTTTTCGGCGAGCCAGTTGGCGTAGAAGCCGCCGAGCGAACTGCCGACGACCGTCACCGCATCGGGATGCGCGTCGGCCGCAACGGATTCCGCCAGCGCGATGGCTTCGGCGGGCGAAACGGGCAAGACCGGACACTGCCATTCGCCCAGCCTGCCGAGTTCGGCGAGGCGCGCACGCATCACGCGCGCCTTGAACGATTGGGGCGAGGAGCGAAAGCCGTGCAGGTAGAGAATCACGCCGTTCCTTTGTTCGTTGATGCCGCGCAGCGCGCCGACAGCGCGTCCAGCAGCTTCTGATGCACGCCGCCGAAACCGCCGTTGCTCATCACGAGAACGTGATCGCCGGGACGCGCGGCCGCCGTGACCGCCTTCACCAGAGGGTCGATTTCGTTGAACGCCTGCGCCTTCGCGCCGAGCGGCGACAGCGCGTCGGCGAGATCCCAGCCGAGCTTGTCGCGGCCTTCGCGCGCGCCGTAGCCGAACACGAGGTCGGCGTCGGCGAGGCTCGACGGCAGTTGCGCCTTCATCGTGCCGAGCTTCATCGTGTTGGAGCGCGGTTCGAGCACGGCGAGGATGCGCGATGCACCGACGCGCGTGCGCAATCCGGCGATGGTCGTGTCGATCGCGGTCGGATGATGCGCGAAATCGTCGTACACGGTGACGCCATCGACGCTGCCCTTCACTTCCATGCGCCGCTTGACGTTGCGGAAGCTCGACAGCGACTTGACCGACTGCGCCGCCGGCACGCCGACCGAGCGCGCCGCCGCGATCGCCGCGAGCGCGTTCATGCGATTGTGCTCGCCCTGCACCTGCCAGTCGACCACGCCCTGACGCGCGCCTTCCCAGTACACGGCGAACTGTTCGTCGACGGTCGCGCCATCGGTCGCGGGCAAGGCTTGCCAGCCGCCTTCGACGCCGAAACGCTCGACGCCGGACCAGCATCCGCGCGTCAGCACGCGTTCGAGCGCCGCCTCGCGGCCGTTCGTCACGATGCGTCCGACGCCCGGCACCGTGCGCACGAGATGATGAAATTGCGTTTCGATGGCGGCGAGATCGGGGAAGATATCGGCGTGATCGAATTCGAGATTGTTGAGCACCGCCGTGCGCGGCCGATAGTGGACGAACTTCGAGCGCTTGTCGAAGAACGCGGTGTCGTACTCGTCGGCTTCGATGACGAAGAAGCTCGAATCGGTCAGCCGCGCCGAAATACCGAAGTTCAGCGGCACGCCGCCGATCAGAAAACCGGGATTCAGGCCCGCGTCTTCGAGCAGCCAGGCGAGCATGGAACTGGTGGTGGTCTTGCCGTGCGTGCCGGCGACCGCGAGCACCCATTTGCCGTTCAGCACATGCTCGCCGAGCCATTGCGGACCGGACACATACGGCAGACCGCGATTGAGGATTTCCTCCATCAGCGGATTGTCGCGCGTGACCACGTTGCCGATCACGAACAGATCGGGTTCGAGGGAAAGCTGCTCGGGACCGTAACCTTCGATCAGTTCGATGCCCTGGGCTTCGAGCTGCGTGCTCATCGGCGGATAGACGCCGGCATCGCAGCCGGTGACCTTGTGGCCCGCTTCGCGCGCCAGGACGGCGAGTCCGCCCATGAAGGTGCCGCAGATGCCGAGGATGTGGATGTGGATGTGCATAAACCGTGTCGCGCCGCGCGGGCGAAAGAGAAGCGAGAAACATGGAACGGCGCCTGCGGCAAACTCATCCACGAGGCGCCTGAAGCATCATATTGTAACCGAGCGCGCGCGGCCGCTTTACACCGTGTCAGGCGCACGGCAAACGGGCCGCCGGGCTTATCTAGTATGATTCCCGCATGGTCCGCAAATCACATTTCGATCCGCAGCGCGTGCGCGAGGAAATCGCCATCGCGGCCGCCAGGATGATCGCCGAGGACGGCCTCGACTACGCAACGGCCAAGCGCAAAGCGGCGCGGCAGGTGGTCGGCGAGTTGAAGATCGGCGGCGAATTCCTGCCCGATAACGATCAGATCGAAGAAGAAATCCGCGAGTATCAAGCCATTTTCCAGAGCGAGAGCCAGCCGGCGGTGCTGCGCCGCATGCGCGAGGCCGCGCTCGACTGGATGGACCGGCTCGCGCCCTTCGATCCCTATCTGACCGGCGCGGTGCTCAACGGCACGGCGAGCGAGCATTCCGACATCCATCTGCAATGTTTCTGCGACAACCCGAAGGAAGTCGCCATTTATCTGCTGAACGCGAACCTGCAGTACGACGTGTCCGAGACGCGGCATTTCGCGGGACGCGGCTATGTCGAAACGCTGAGCTTTCTGCATCGCGTGCGCGGCGAGGAGCCGGTCGGCGTGCATATCGCGCTGTACGGCCCGAACGATCTGCGCGCCGACGGGCGCGGCAAACTGGCGCGCGCGAATGCCGCGACCGTGCGCACGCTGCTCGATCATCCCGATACCCCGCCGCTCGAAATAGGCGGCTGAATTCAAGACGCAATCAAGACGCAAACCCGACGCACATGAAAACCACACGCATTCTCGCGGCGCTCGTCGTCGCGGTCGCCGCGACGATCGGCGGCTTCTACGCGGGCCATGTCTTCACCGGCGGCGATTCCGTCGCCGCGACGCCGCCGGCCGGCAATCCCGTCGATCAACTCTGGCAGGCGACGCCGCCGGGCGCATCGGGCACCGCGCAGCCGCTGGCATCGTTCAAGGGCAAGCCGGTCGTGGTCAACTTCTGGGCGTCGTGGTGCGGGCCGTGCGTCAAGGAAATGCCGGCACTATCGGCGATGCAGCGCGAATATCAGAAGAAGGGCATCACCTTTATCGGGCTGGGCGTGGACAGCGAAAAGAACGTCAACGACTTCCTGAAGAAGGTTCACGTCGACTATCCGGTGTACATCACCGGGCTCGGCGGCGCGGATCTTGCACGCAGTTTCGGCAATAATGCCGGCGGCCTGCCATTTACGGTCGTTATCGACGCAAAAGAGACAGTTCGCTCGACGAAATTGGGCGAAGTCAACGAAGCGGAACTCAAAAAGACGCTGGACGCGCTGTAAAAATTCGCTGCTTCGTTGCGCGGGCTTTTCGTAAGTAGGCAGCGAATTAGCGGACCTTACGCGCATTTTGCGGGAACTTCGCCCTGTTGTCTTAGTCACGGTGGTAATTTTTCCCAGCGAATCAGATAAGCTCGCACCGTAAAACTAGACAAAATTCTCTAAACGGCGCTAAAGTGCGCCCAATTCCGCACAACCCGAAGCGACCATGATCTCTTTGCCCGTGCCGCGAGGCCACGTTGCCACGAAGTCCGCCAGCCGCGACCGCAGCGGGCGTGTTCAGGCAACCGGAAGGAAGTCAGCGCGCACGTCGGGTTGCATGTCATTCGGATATACGCTGCAAAGCGACCATGCGGGCGCGTTCGGAGTGAACGACCGCCGCGTGCCGATCGATTCCGCCGCCGTTTTTTCCGCCGACGCGCACGTATCGAACTTGCGTGCTCGCGACGGACGGCTGGCCGCGCCGGTTCGCGGCTGAGCAGTCAGAACACCCATAAGCCAAGTCGAGCACCGGACCGCCCGGGCTCCAAGTATTGAAATGGGAATTTTCGATGGACCTTCGTAAACTGAAAACGCTGATCGACCTCGTCTCCGAGTCCGGTATTTCGGAACTGGAAGTGACCGAGGGCGAAGGCAAGGTTCGCATCGTCAAGAACGCCGCGCCGGTCTACATGGCCGCGCCGCAGCAGTTCGCGCCGCAGGCCGCGCCCGCACCGCATTTCGGCGGCGCAGCCGATGCCGGCGCGGTCGCACCGACGGGCGGCGCGACGCCGGTTCCCGCCGCCGTGCAGGGCCATGTCGTGACCTCGCCGATGGTCGGCTCGTTCTACCGCGCGCCGTCGCCGGGCGCGGACCCGTTCGTGCAGGTCGGCGATACGGTGAAGGAAGGCCAGACCCTGTGCATCATCGAAGCGATGAAGCTCCTGAACGAAATCGAAGCCGACAAGTCTGGCGTCGTGAAGGAAATCCTCGTCGAGAACGGTCAGGCGGTCGAATACGGCCAGCCGCTCTTCGTGATCGGCGACTAAAGGCGCCTGAGCCGTGCGCCGAATGCCCTTCGCGTTTGCGCCGCCCGGCTTGAGTGTCAGGCATGCGCGCTGCGTTCCGGAGCGATCCGTCGAACCGCGCGCCGCCCATCCGAATCCCGAGGGCCGCTCGCGCGAGCCCGTTGATGAGCCGACCCACAACCATGTTTGAAAAAATTCTCATTGCGAACCGCGGCGAAATCGCGCTTCGCATCCAGCGCGCGTGCCGCGAGCTGGGCGTCAAGACAGTCGTCGTCTATTCCGAAGCCGACAAGGAAGCGAAGTACGTCAAGTTGGCCGACGAAGCCGTGTGTATCGGACCGGCGCCGTCCAACCTCTCCTACCTGAACATGCCGGCGCTGATCAGCGCGGCCGAAGTCACCGACGCCGAAGCGATCCATCCCGGCTACGGCTTTCTCTCCGAAAACGCAGACTTCGCCGAACGCGTCGAGCAATCGGGCTTCACGTTCATCGGCCCGCGTCCCGAGACCATTCGCCTGATGGGCGACAAGGTCACCGCCAAGCAGACCATGATCAAGACCGGCGTGCCGTGCGTGCCGGGCTCGGAAGGCGCGTTGCCGGACGATCCGAAGGAAATCGTGCGCATTGCGCGTTCGATCGGCTATCCGGTGATCATCAAGGCGGCGGGCGGCGGCGGTGGCCGCGGCATGCGCGTGGTGCACACGGAAGCGGCGCTCGTCAACGCGGTCAACATGACGCGCGAAGAAGCGGGCCGCGCCTTCGGCAATCCGCAGGTCTACATGGAGAAGTTCCTGGAGAACCCGCGTCACATCGAGATTCAGGTGCTGTCGGACTCGTTCCGCAACGCGCTGTGGCTCGGCGAGCGCGACTGCTCCATGCAGCGCCGTCACCAGAAAGTGATCGAGGAAGCGCCGGCGCCGGGCATTCCGCGCCGTCTGATCGAGCGGATCGGCGATCGTTGCGCCGACGCGTGCAAGAAGATGGGCTATCTCGGCGCGGGCACGTTCGAATTCCTGTACGAGAACAACGAGTTCTACTTCATCGAGATGAACACGCGCGTGCAGGTGGAGCATCCGGTGACGGAGCTCATCACCGGTATCGATATTGTGCAGGAACAGATCCGGATCGCGGCGGGCGAGAAGATCAACATCCGCCAGAAGGACATTCAGTTCCGTGGCCACGCCATCGAATGCCGCGTGAACGCCGAAGATCCGTTCAAGTTCACGCCGTCGCCGGGACGCATCACCGCGTGGCACACGCCGGGCGGCCCGGGCATCCGCGTCGATTCGCACGCATACGCAAACTACTTCGTTCCGCCGAACTACGATTCGATGATCGGCAAGCTGATCGCTTACGGCGCGACGCGCGAACAGGCAATCAACCGCATGCGCATCGCGCTGTCGGAGATGGTGGTCGAAGGCATTCAGACGAACATTCCGCTGCATCGCGAGTTGATGATCGATGCGAAGTTCGTCGAAGGCGGCACGAGCATCCACTATCTCGAGAACAAGCTGGCGGCGCGTCAGGCGGCCGTGGCCGAAGAAACGCCTGCGCGTTAAGCGCGACGATCAGCATCACAAGCAAGCAAGAGAAAGAGCATGAGTTACCGGGAATTGATCGCCGAACTGGACCGCGAACACGCGGAAGCGCTGTCGGATGCGCTGCTGGAAATCGGCGCGCTGTCGGTATCGGTCGAAGACGCCGATGCCGATACGCCCGACGAACAGCCGCTGTTCGGCGAGCCGGGACTCGTGCCTGAGAAAAGCGCGTGGAATCGCTCGCGCGTGGTCGCGCTGCTGGCCGAGGACGCCGATCCCGCCGTGCTGCTGACCGCCGCCGCGAACGATATCGGGCTGAAGGACACGCCCGCTTTTACGCTGCGCGACGTCGAGGAACAGGATTGGGTGCGTCTGACGCAGGCGCAGTTCGATCCGATTTCCATCGGCGAACGCATCTGGGTCGTGCCGTCGTGGCATGACGCGCCGGACCCGAACGCGCTCGTGCTCGAACTCGATCCAGGTCTCGCATTCGGCACCGGCAGCCATCCGACCACGCGTCTGTGCATGGAATGGCTGGAGCAATCGGTGAAGCCGGGGCAATCGCTGCTCGATTACGGCTGCGGCTCCGGCATCCTCGCGATTCTCGCGAAGAAATGCGGCGCGAATCCGGTCCACGGCATCGATATCGATCCGCAAGCGGTCGAATCGGCGCGTCACAACAGCGAGCGCAACCGCGCCGACGTCGCGTACGGTTTGCCCGACGAATGTCCCGCCGGCGAGTTCGATATCGTGGTCGCGAATATCCTGTCGAATCCGCTCAAGCTGATGGCGTCGATGCTCGCATCGAAGGTGAAACCGGGCGGCAGAATCGCGTTGTCGGGCGTGCTCGCGCGTCAGGCCGACGAGGTCGCGGCGGCTTACGCGAAGTGGATCGACATCGGCGTATGGCGCGAGCACGAAGGCTGGGTATGCCTTGCCGGAACTCGGCGCGAAAGCCATTAGAATAGCGCCATCATCATCCACGATCCGGCCGCGAGGCCAATGGCTCCATATGGCGCTGGCTACCCGCTGCCCACACTGCGAAACCGTATTCAAACTCGATCCGCACCTGCTCGCGCCACATGACGGCCGCGTGCGCTGCGGACATTGTCAGGAAGTCTTCGACGCCGCGCATCATCGCTTCGAGCTGCCCGACGACGACAGCGCGTCCGACGAAGCGCAGCACGCCGCCATTCTCGACGACGATATCGCCATCGGCCCGTCGCCGACGCCGGTATCCAAAACCGACGGCGCGCCGAACAAGCCGAAAGTCGCCGCGCCGCGCACGCTGGATGTCGGCGCATCGCTGGGCAACCGTCGGCCCGTGCCGCCGCGCCCTGCCGCTCTGCTGCCCGTTTCCCCTTCGCCCGACGACGACAACGATCGCACCGTCCACGCCGGCAAGCCCGCATCGAACGCGGCCGCCAACGAACCCGCGCCGCCGCCCGCCGATCCCGATCGCGTGAAGCAGTTCGTGCGCGTGAAAGCGCAACCATCCGACGATCAACCCGGCTCGCAGGCGCGCGCAAAGCCGCCGCTGCGTCCGGTCGATCCGCCGACCGAGGAATCGTCGCCGTTCGTCGATCCGGTCGACGATCGCGCGGAGCCGTTTATCGGCCCGGGACGCAGGACGCCGGAACCGCCGCCGCCCCCGCGCCCCGCGCCCACGCCGGCGCCCGCCTGGCGCGACGACGACGAACCCGGTTTCGGCACCGAAGCGGCGGGCATCGGCCATCCGGCCAGCGCCAACGAAGCGTTCCCGGTCAGCCACGAAGCCTACGCCGCGCCCGTGCACTGGACGAAGCATAAAGGCTGGCGCGTCGTCGGCGCGGTGCTGGCGGTGCTGCTCACGCTGCTGCTGATCGTGCAGGCGGCGTGGTGGCTGCGCGAGGACGTGATGGTCATGGTGCCCGGCACGCACACGCTGTACGCGCAAGCGTGCGACGAAATCGGTTGCGCGATCGCGCCGCCGCGCGATATCGACGGCCTGCAGATCGAGATGTCCGGCCTGCGTCAGATCGACGGTCCGCACAAGCTCGAATTGAAGCTGTCGCTGCGCAATCGTCTGGATGTCGCGCTGGCGTATCCCGCGCTCGAACTCACGCTGCTCGACAACAACAACGTCGCGGTGCGGCGCGTGCTGTGGCCGCAGGAATATGCGCGACCGGGTACGATATTCGCCATCGGCCTGCCGCCGCAGAGCGCGCAGCCGATCGTCGTCCGGCTCGATACCGGCGACGCGGTCGCCGCGAATTACAGGGTTCAGGTGTTCTATCCGTGACGCGACACGGCTCGAGCCGGCGCGCATCGCACGAACCTGATCCATACGACGCGCGCGCCGTTGTCCTCGCACGAGACACGGCGCGCGCGATTTCATCTGTCAGCATCTGACACATCCTCTGGAGAGCGCAACATGAGTCAAGTCACCCTCGGCGGCAATCCCATCGACGTGAGCGGCAGTTTTCCGGGCGTGGGACAACAAGCGCCGGACTTCACGCTGGTCGGCGCGGATCTCGGCGATCTGAAGCTCTCGAGCTTCGCGGGCAAGCGCAAGGTGCTGAACATCGTGCCGAGTCTGGACACGCCGACCTGCGCCACCTCGACGCGCAAGTTCAACGAATCGGCCGGCAAGCTGGACAACACGGTGGTCGTGGTCGTGTCGGGCGATCTGCCCTTCGCGATGAAGCGTTTCTGCGCGACCGAAGGCATCGAGAACGTCGTGTCGGCATCGGCGTTTCGCGGTCATGAGTTCGCGCAGGCGTATGGCGTGGACATCACGAGCGGCCCGTTGCGCGGTCTGACGGCGCGCGCCGTCGTCGTGCTCGACGAGAACGACCGCGTGCTGCACTCGGAACTCGTGTCCGAGATCAAGCAGGAACCGAACTACGACGCAGCACTCGCCGCGCTGAAGTAAACACGCAATGCGTGTCCGGATCGCGGCTGCGTATGCGCAATCTTTTTCCCGGATCGAATTCTTAAAGGACGTTTGCCTTGGCTACGCTCATCTGCGGCTCGCTCGCCTACGACAACATCATGACCTTCCAGGGACGCTTCGGCGATCACATCCTGCCGGATCAGGTGCATATGCTGAACATCAGCTTCCTGGTTCCGACGATGCGTCGCAACTTCGGCGGCTGCGCGGGCAACATCGCGTATTCGCTGAAGCTGCTCGGCGGCGAGGCGAAGATCATGGCGACGCTCGGCGAGGCGGACGCGCAGTTGTATATCGATCGTCTGGATGCGCTCGGTTTGTCGAAGGAATACGTGCGCGTGCTGCCCGATCAGCACTCGGCGCAATGCTTCATCACGACCGATCTCGCGAACAATCAGATCACGGCGTTCCATCCAGGCGCGATGATGGAATCGCACCTCAACCGCGCCGACGAAGCGCGCGGCATTTCGCTCGGCATCGTCGCGCCGGACGGGGCACAAGGAATGCGCGATCACGCCGAAGGACTCGCGAAGTCGGGCGTGCCGTTCGTCTTCGATCCGGGCCAAGGGCTGTCGATTCTCGAAGGTGTAGAACTTTGTCGCATGATTGAACTCGCCACCTACGTGGCGGTCAACGATTACGAAGCCAAGTTGTTGAGCAACAAGACCGGATGGTCGATCGAAGACATCATGAGCCGCGTCAAGGCGCTCATTGTTACGCGCGGTGAACACGGCGCACAGATCTATCATGAAGACGGCGTGCTGGAAGTGCCGGCCGTGAAGGCGCAGCAGGTGGTCGATCCGACCGGCTGCGGCGATGCTTTCCGCGGCGGCCTCCTTTACGGCATCGAAAATAAGCTTGGCTGGGAAAAGACGGGGCGTCTCGCGAGCCTGATGGGCGCATTGAAAATCGAACATCAAGGTCCGCAAACTTACGCGCCTACGCGCGCCGACATTGAACAGCGTTACCAGCAGGCTTTCGGTAGCAGCCTGTCGTGATTGATTTGGAGTAAAGGAATGAAAACGGTAAGTCACATTAGTCGTTTCGCGCTGGCTGCAGCGCTCATCGGCTCGGTGGCCATGACGGGCTGCGCCTACAACAGCAGTTCGCCCGACGTGTACACGTCATCGCAGGCGCAGCGCGAGGAAACCGTCCGCATGGCGACGGTCGAAAGCGTGCGCGGCGTGAAGATCAGCAGCAACAACGGTCAGCCGAGCGGTCTCGGCGCGATCGGCGGCGGCGCGCTGGGCGGCGTCGCGGCGGCGAGCGCGATCGGCGGCGGCAACGGTTCGATCATCGCGGGCATCATCGGCGGTCTGGCGGGCGCGGTCGCGGGTAACGCGGTCGAGAACAACGTCGCCACCAAGAACGGGCTGGAGATCACCGTGCGTCTCGACAACGGCGACATGCGTGCGATCACTCAGACGTCGAACGGCGAAGTGTTCCAGACGGGCGAGCGGGTTCGCCTGCTGTCGAGCGGCGGCGTGACGCGTGTCACGCACTAGGCTCTGTTCACATTTGAAGAAATGTGTTTACATCTCATCTTTTGCGTAAGCGATCAAGATGAGTCGAATGTTGCTGACCGATGAGATATGGGGACGACTGGAGTCCATTGTTCCGGGTAA
>NZ_LFJJ01000080.1 GCF_001189365.1 Candidatus Burkholderia verschuerenii
CATTCTTCATCCATGGCCTGATCGGCGCTTTGTCGTCAAGCACTCAAGGTAGGAGCCCGGTGCCTAAATTGGGCACGCCGGGATCTGTGCGGGGGGTGTTCAGTAATGGACATCCCTACCGCAATCATGTATATGGCGATTCATGCCGTCTTGCCAGTCACCAATATTTGCCGCAGGGCACTCAGGGAGTCGATTCAATGTTGATGTTCGTTACGGGAGCCGCTGGTTTCATCGGTAGTCATCTGGTCGATCGTCTGCTCGCGATGGGACATCAGGTCATCGGCGCAGACAATATGGTGCGCGGCACCGCGGAAAACCTGAACGAGGCAAACAAGAATCCTGCGTTCCGTTTCTATGAAGTCGACCTCGCGAACTCGGAGGATGTCGCACGCGTGCTCCATCCGGTCTTCGAAAAAGAAGCGCAGGTCGACACGGTGTGGCACCTGGCCGCAAATTCGGATATCGCTGCAGGTGTGGCGGACCCGGGCATCGATCTGCGGGATACGTTTCTCACCACTTTCCAGACGTTGGCGCTCGCACGCAAGTTCGACATGCAGAGCTTCGCATTCGCGTCGACTTCGGCTGTGTATGGCGAGACGCCGGAAAAGCTCGTGGAGACGCTTGGCCCGTTGCTGCCGATCTCTGCATATGGCGCGATGAAACTCGCCAGCGAGGCGATCATCAGTGCGGCGGTCGAATCGTTCCTGAAAGGCGCGTGGATTTTCCGTTTTCCGAACGTCGTGGGCAGCCGGGGCACGCATGGCGTCATTCGTGACCTGATCGACAAGTTGCTCAAGGAGCCCGGCGAGCTCGAAGTGCTGGGTAACGGAGAGCAAAAGAAGCCGTACGTGCATGTTCACGATCTGGTGAAAACCATGCTTTTCATTTGGGAAAACGCCAAGGAAAAGCGCGCGCTGTACAACATCGGACCGGAAGACGACGGCGCGCAGGTATCGTTCATCGCCCAGTCGATCGTCGATGTCTCCAAGACCGGCGCAAAGCTGCGTTACACAGGCGGCGATCGAGGCTGGGTCGGCGATGTGCCGCGGTTCAGTTATTCTATCGACAAGCTCACCGCGCTCGGCTGGCGGCCCGCTGACGGTTCGGAAGGTGCGGTGCGCCGCGCAATTGTCGAACTTGCTGCCGAGCGCGGACTGGTCTGACGGGCATGCAAGTCGTCATTCTTGCCGGGGGGCGCGGCACTCGCCTCAAATCGGTCACCGGCGATCTGCCGAAGTCGCTCGTCGATCTCTGCGGTGAGCCGCTGCTGGGGCGTCAACTGGAACTGATCGCCGCCACGCAGACCTGTAACGACGTGTTGATTCTGACCGGCTACGGCGCCGATCAAATTAGCGCCTTTTGCGGTAACGGAGCGCGCTGGAATCTGCGAGTGCGCTGTGTCGCCGAGGAGGACGCGAGAGGCACGGCGGGTGCGGTGCTCGACGCGCGCGAATTGCTCGAACCAACCTTTATCATCATGTATGGCGACACCGTGCTCGACGTAGATCTCGATCGGCTGGTCGCGCATCACGAAGCCGCGCAATCTCAGGCGACGCTATTCCTGCATCCGAACGATCACCCGGCCGATTCCGATCTCGTCGATCTGGACCACGATGGTTTCGTTCGTCAGTTCCGGCCGTATCCGCATCCCGAGGGCGTTGACTATCCGAACATCGTCAATGCGGGGCTGTACGTGCTGGAGCGGGACGCACTCGCCCATCTCGACGGATTGCCGGAGAAGCCCGATTTCGGCAAGCATGTTTTCTCGCGAATGCTGGAGCGCGGCCAACGCATTCTCGGGTATTTGAGCCCCGAATACATCAAAGATGCCGGAACGCCGGAGCGCATTGCGAAAGTGCGCAAGGATTTTGAGAGCGGTCGCGTGTCGCGCATGTCGCTGCGTCATCCCGTGCCTGCCGTGTTTCTCGACCGTGACGGTGTGCTCAACGAAGAGCGCAACCGCATTTCCCGCGTCGAGGACCTGATGTTATTGCCGGGGGCGGCTGCGGCGGTGGCGCGTTTCAATCGCTCCGATTACCGTACGGTGGTCGTCACGAATCAACCGGTCGTCGCGCGCGGCGATTGCACCGAAGCCGACCTTGCACGCATACACGCGAGACTGGACGGGTTGTTGGGCACCGGGCACGCGTTCGTTGATCGACTTTATTACTGCCCCCACCATCCCGATGCGGGCTTCCCCGGCGAAGTGGCCGAGTTGAAGCGCGTGTGCGAATGTCGCAAACCGGCAGCGGGCATGATTCATCAGGCTGCCGCTCACATGAATCTCGACTTGCGTGGGTCGTGGATGATCGGCGATTCCACGTCCGACATTGAGCTGGCAAAGCGTACGGGGCTCCGGTCCATCCTCGTGCGTACCGGGCACGGCGGCCGCGATGCGCGGCACGCGGTGCGGCCGGATTTCGTCGTGGGCGACCTGGCCGAGGCTGCCGAACTCATACTGGATCGCTGGGACGCGCTTTCGGAGAAGGCCAGAGAAGTCGCGTCCGGCATCCATCCGGGGGATGTGATTTTGATCGGCGGCACGGCCCGCTCAGGCAAATCGACGTTCGCATCGGTGCTTTCCATCGTGCTGCGCGACGCGCATCTTTCGACGCTGGTCGTGCCGCTCGACAACTGGTTAAAGAGCGCGGGCGATCGGGGACCGGGCGTGTTGGGACGCTATGACATGCAGCATGCCGAGGAGTGCATCTCGAAGCTGGCTTCGAGGCGTCATACGGTCCTCTCGCCCCGCTATGACGAAATCACGCGTTCGAGCATTCCCGATCAGTTCCGACTGTCGGCCGAGCCGCATGACGTGTTGATCGTCGAGGGATGTACCGCTCTGATGAGCGAGGCCTTGCGCGGAATCGCGGCGAGGAAACTTCACGTGGCCAGCGAAGAGAGCGAGCGTCATCGGCGGTTCGTTGCCGAGTACGAACGGCGTGGCACGGCGGCGGCCGAAATTGCCTCGCTGTATGCCAGCCGCAACGAAGACGAGCTGCCGCTAATCGAATCGAGCAGCGCACACGCGGATCAACGCATTCTGTTTAAAAACGTACCATGATCATAACGAAAACGCCCTTTCGATTGAGCTTCGTTGGCGGTGGCAGCGATATCCCGAGTTACTACCGCGAGCACGGTGGCGCGGTGCTCAGCACGTCCATCGACAAGTTCGTGTATCTGACGCTCAACAAGCGCTTCGATCACTCGATCCGTGTCAGTTATTCTCAAACCGAGGAAGTCGACACAGTCGATCAGATTCAGCATCGTATCGTGAAGGCCGTGCTGACCAAACTCGGCATCGAAGGCGGTCTGGAGATCACGTCGATGGCAGATGTGCCGTCGCGTGGTAGCGGCCTCGGATCCTCGAGTGCGTTCACTGTGGGTTTGCTTCACTGCGCATATACCTACAAGGGCATCTACAAGTCTAAGCACGATCTCGCGGCCGAGGCTTGTCAGATTGAGATCGATATCCTGCAGGAGCCGATTGGCAAGCAGGATCAGTATGGCGCGGCGATGGGCGGCGTCAATTTCATTCGCTTCAACGAAGACGATACGATCGATATCGAGCCTGTCGTGTCGCCGCACGGTGTCATCCAGCAAGTCGAAGACTCGTTGATGATGTTCTACACCGGCATCACACGGTCCGCGTCAGCGATCCTGCAGCAGCAATCCGATGCAATGGCATCCAACGAGCTCAAGCGCCGGACGATGCATCGGATGGTAGAGCTCGCCAGTGTCATGCGTAGCGAGCTGACGGCCTCCAATGTCGGTGCGGTCGGCGAAATTCTTCACGAAAGCTGGAATCTTAAGCGCAGCCTGACTGAAGGTATTTCGAGCGGATTCATCGATGATTGCTACGACGCGGCAATGGCTGCAGGTGCCACTGGCGGCAAGCTTCTCGGTGCGGGCGGTGGAGGCTTCCTGGTATTTTTTGTTCCGAAGGAACGACAGCCCCATGTAAAAGAAGCGCTTTCGCATCTGCGGCTTATCGATTTTCGCTTCGAACGGCAGGGAACGAGCGTGATTTTCTATCACGAATGACGCACACAATCGCGGATCGTGGGCATTTCGCCTGAAAGCCGACGATCCGCGCGGTGCGCCTGCGCGGTGCTTCAGCCGCCGCCTGAGCGACCGCGCGTTTTAAGCCAGCGCAGCGGCGCGGTTATTTTCCAGCATGTCGAGTGAATGGTTTCCACATAAGCTTTTTTATAGTGCTCGGCCTCCTGGCGTGCCGCGCGTGCCTCCTGCTGCAATCGCTGGATTACATCCGTCGGACCATCTCCGCTCTTCGCGATGTCGTGCCAGCTTGTACCGGGGTTTTCGGCAGATGCCGCGTCCGAATGAACAAATGTGTCACTGAGTCGCTTGAGGTGAATATCCAGCCCTGGCGGCGGCTTGCCGTGCAACGTACTATGCAGTCCTCGCGCGACTTGCGTGTCATGACGCAGAACACGTTTGTATAAGTCGCCAATGGTCAGAGAGCGACTGAGAATGTATTGGCATTTCGTGAGTTCGAAGTGTTGGCCATCATGTAAAAAGGCAATCTGCAGCCATGTGTCGTGCCAACCTTGCCGTCCCCATTCCCGAAGCCACCAATCACGATTAAATAGCAGATTGTGCGTCGGATCGGAGCGAAGGCTAATTAGATGGCCGAACGTGTCCCCGCAATAGGGTCCGGCGCCGAGTATCGGCAGCATGTGAAACTGGATTCCCGAACCGCAGACCCGCGTCATTTCAGCGAACGCAGCGTCTTTCACATCAGATGGGAGATGTTCCAGCGAGTGAACAGAGAAAACGACATCGAAATAGTCGTCGGGATAAGGCAAAGACTCCGCGCCCGAGAGTATGACGTTTTCGTGCTCACGGTTGTCAACTGACCAGCTTGAAACGTCGATACCGTGAGCTTCCACGCCGAGATCGTTCAAATGCTTTACGACGATTCCCGTCGCACAGCCTATTTCCAGTACGCGCTTCGGCTGGAAACATTCAATAATGGTTTCCACGATTTCGAAATACGTGCGATTTCGACGTGTCTCCGCCCGGTAATCGCGATAAACAGTGCCTTTCTTCGCACCATCTTCGTAATAGTCCGAGTCAAAGTGCTTGTAGCGGTCCGTATCGGACGGTTCGGTCATGACTTTCCATTCCCCATATCACTAGACGATTATTGGATTGAAATGGTGTTACGACATGTAGCGTTCGTTGCCAGCCGATTCTAACAGCGGAACAGCTTTCTGCTGCTTCTATATGTCTGCTTATGAGCGGCGGCTCACCGAAGACAGATCGCTCTGTCGGGAGCGATAGCTGTCTTCGTATAAACGCCGTCAGGGCGCCTCTGCATCACCAACAAGCTCGATCACTTGAAGGTCAGCGGAATGGCGAACTGCCCGCAATTCGTCAGCCGATCCTGATATGAAAAGGCCAAACCCAGCTTCTGCACGCCTTTAATCTGTTTTACGTTGATCATTGTCGAGAATCCGGACATCGTCAGAGACGGATGCCTGAATAACTCGGCCACGTCACCACGTTCCGTTGGCTGCGTCTCAAAATAGGTTGTGCGTCGGTCAGCGAGACAAATGTGGCGCCGGGCGTTGTTCCTGTTTGGGTGGAGACAGCCAGCCAGCCGCGCACGCTCAAACCGTCCTGTGGGCCGATCGACGACGGGAAGGACTGCGACTGATTAATGGTGTCGATCGAACCTTCGCATTGCAGCGCAAAAGTACTGGCTTGCTTATCGACCCCCATCGCGACTGCTTTTGCAAACTCGGGCGGCCGGACCCGCAACGCCGGAAGATCAATGCGCTGCCATATGGCGCCAAACGTCCGCTGGAAATACCATGCATCCGGCGCTTCGAGCATGATCGCCTTTACTCGCTGGCCGCTCAGATCCATGCGATCCAGAAATGGCGATGCCCAGATGCCGCTCGGTGTATTCAGGATATTCAAACGGTAGTGCTTGATTTCACCCGTGGCCAGACGATATTTGATCGACAGATCGCGACCTCTGAAGAAAAGGTTATTCAGCCGTCCCAATAAGGTGAATTTTAGTTGGGGGACGAGTTTGATCACTCCACCCGGTTTGTTTTCTGGCACCGAGTACCAGTGAGCAAACTCCATACGCTCGGAAGGCAGCGTCACCGGTTGATCGTGGCGGATTTGCCTGTTCTTTTGGAGAAGTATGGCCGGCGCCGCATACCGGACTGAAAAACGATCCACTACGTTGTAGTTTGCAAGGATCGTCGTGCTTGTAAGCGGATCTTCGTTCAGTACGTATTTGCCGTCGATGCCGTCGAACGGATTGCAATCGGCCCGTCGGCAGGCGATTCCCGCAGTCCAGAGCATGTAATCGGGCCGCTGATTGCCGGTAAGGAATTGACGGTTCAATGAATCGAGTTTCGGCGTCAGCGTCATGTAGTTCTGGAACAAAGGACGTTGATGATAGTTTAGTTTATTCGCAAACAGGTATTCATTGTTGTAGGGGTAGACGTCGACACTCGCATTACCGATTTTTTTCAACACATTTTCGGGTAATTTGAAATCTGCATAGACTTTTGCCATTCGATCCGAATAGGGTGTCGACATTTCAATAACGGGCTGAAAAGCGGCATGGGTCACAGCGCCCGGGTAAGCGGGCACGGCAGCAAGATGCGTGAGACAACAAAGCGAGAGAACGAAGCAGATTTTTGCGAAAGCGCGGCCTTCAAAAAGCAGAAAAAGGCTGACGATAATAACCGGCGTGACAAAATAATCGAGATAGTGGTCGGTACGGCTGAAGCCAATCTTGAAGAAGACGAGTTGCAGGCCCAGCGTCGTGAGCCATAGCGTTCGCCGGTAGAGAATCGCGTAGAGGTTGATGATCAGGACAGGCAACAACGCAAAGACGAAGACGTGGCAGTAGTTGATTACCGGAAGCGTCATGTCCACCGAGTTGCCGAAATTGAGTTGGCTGTTAATGACCAGGTAGTCCTTCAAGCTTTGCGCATCATGGAAAATCAGCAGACCTGCGACGATATACGCGCCAATTGCACAGATTCCGAAGCAAAGAAGATCCGTGAGCGTGCCTTTGACCCGGAAGCGGCTAACGAGATAGCTCGCAAAAGTGGCCACGGCGAGCATGCCGTAAAAGAATCGGACGTAGAACGCTACGCCTGACAGAATGCCCAGCGTCACGAGCGCAATGCGTCCAAATCGCCGGGGGGCCTCGTCCACATATTCGACGTAATAGACCGTGACCAACGGCCAGAGGAAAAAGGCGGCCGTTTCCGCGAGCCCATGGACATGAAGGATGATTGCGGCCACAAAGAGGAGGCATGCGCGTGACCGGTAGATCAAAGCTCCGATCGCTGCCCAAAAATATGCAAACACCGATGCGCAAAACACGACGCCTGCCCAATAGGTCATCGTGCTAAAGGCGGGAATCGCCAGCGGCGACGGCGCCGGGCCCGTCACCCAATAGAGCGGCCCATAACTAAAAACGAAATCCTTCGCGCCGTAAAACATCTCGTTCGAGATGTTGATCCATTGTTCGAGATTGTCTTGTGTGGCGGGAATGGCCCGGTATTTGAGTTGGGTTAAGACGGCCGCGAAGACCACAACGAACAGCAGAGTCTCGACCGGATTTTTTCGTGGAAAGTTTTTCATTGTTATCGCCTTGGAGGCGTGTGAGCAGTGGGCTCACCCGGGGGAGATCCGGGAGCTGCTTGACAGGTCTTGCTCCGTTTCAGGAAAGGCCGCGTCTACGTTACGCGTCGACGTTGTACTTCCCAAGACACGCCATGACCAACATCTTCAGCACCGAGTAATTTCCCTTCACACTACTAATCTTCGTCGGTACTTCGCCTTTGGGATAACGCCGTGCCGTCGGCAACTCGACGCACTGGTATCCCAGCTTCGGCGCGCGATACGACAGGTAGACCAGCAACTCGTAGCTCATGAACACATTGCGAAAGATGCCGACTCGCGGATCAAGCAGCATCTTGCGGCTATAAGCGCGAAAGCCCTGCGTGGTGTCCGTCCACGAAAAACCCGAGAACAGACTGAGCATCGGCGCATGAATCAGGCGGATGGCGAGATCGCGTGATTTCGGCGTGTTTTCCGCGACGCCACCCGCCAGAAAGCGCGATGCCTGCACGAAATCGACTCCCACTTCGAGCGCTTCGACGAATCGCGGTATGGCGTCGGGGTCGTCCTTGTCGTTGCCGTCGATGGTGACGATGTGCTCATAGCCATGATCGAGCACGAACGCGTAGGCACAACGCAACTGGGCGCTGAGCTTGCCGGGGCTAGTCTTGAGCAGCAGAGCGCGGACGTCGTGCTGTTGCAGGAACTCCTCCGCCAGCGAACCGTCAGTGCTGCCGCCATCCACGATGACAATATCCGCGATATCGGCGATCTTCAGCGCGCTCATGCGGGCAAGCAAGTTACGGATGCGTTCCCCTTCATTGATCACGGGTATGACGACGCAGGCATCGTGCCGTCGTCCGAGCCAGAGCAGGGTCTTGAAGTCCGGAACCTGCCAACTTGAGCGATCGGCGATGATGGATGGAGTCGAGACGGTATTCATTGAAACCTCGTTACGCGACCCGCATCGTCAGGACGATCACGCCCATGACGATCAGGCCGATGCCCGCACCAGTCGTCCAATGGAACGGCTCGCGGAAAATCAGAACGGAACTGAGCGCCACCGTTGCAATGGCGCCCGACGTGAGAATGGGGTGGGCGACGTTGAGCGGCAGTCGCGCCAACGCTGCCGCGTAAAGCAGAAAAGCCGCGCCATACAGCGCTAGTCCTAGCCAGAAGGGCCAGTTGGTCAACGCGGCGATGGGATCGGCAGGTGAAGGGAATTTGCGCGGCGGCAGCATCGCGAATTTGACGAGCACGCTGGCGGACGCATTCGATGCGATGCCCAGAGCGAGGATGATCCACTTCATCGATTGTGCGCTCCCGCCGCAGCCGCGCCATAGTGCGCAACCGTGGTCTGCAACGCACGCTCGATCGATACGTGATGCGGTTGGTCTTTCGTCGCCACCATCTCGATCGTGACGATGTGATCGGGCAGAAACTCGCGAACCGCACGAGCCGTCGCCACATGATCACAGTTGCCATCGCCGACCGTCACGAGATCCGGCTCGCTTGCATGCACATGGCCGATCGCCGCCGCGCAATCGCGCACGACGTCGAATGGCGTCTCGCCATTGATGGCGATCGCGCCGCTGTCGAGTTGCATGCGGATCGCGGGATGCGCGATCGCTTCCACCACGCGCCGGGTTTCGTCGCTGGTGGTCATGAAATTGGCGCCGTAGCGAGGCGGATTCGGCTCCAGACACACAATGACGTCCTGTTCGGCCGCGAGATCTCCCAGGCGGCGGAAAAACCCCACCGCAATCTCCATCGCCTGTTCATCGTCGAGGCCGTTCCGGTCGCGGTTTTTCGGCGAACCGAATACGAGCCGGGTCGCGCCCGTACCCTGTCCGATGCGGCACACCGCACCGAGATGATCGAGCATGGCCTGCCGGCTCGCGTCATCGCCGAACACGTTCAGTCCGGTCGTGCCGAATAGCAGCGACTGCATGCCCGTCATCTCGATGCCGCGACGTGCCCACCAGTCTTTCACACGCGCCATGTCCGCGGTAGTAGCAACATCGGGCTCCGGAAAATACTTGCTCGGAGCGAAATCGATGGCGTCCACGCCGTAGCGCTGCAGGAGCGCGGCGATGGTCTCGTCTTCGACTACGTCCCACGCGATGTTCGATACCGCGATTCTCATGACGCGCTTCCCTTGTCGGACTTAAGGGTGATTGGCTCCGACTGCGCATATGCGCGCACGGCCAGCACGGTTTCGCGCGAGCTGTACTGGTAACCGTCGGCGCCGCCGAATAGCGCTGCATGACACGTGCGCATGTCGTAACGCGCGGCGGCGTTGCCGGTTTCCTGCGTGAAAGGCTTACCGAAGCCCAGCGTGGAGATCTCCGCGACGCTGATCGGCGCTGCGGTCAAGTGCACGAGCTTGAGGCCCGCGCGCCGCGCCGTCGCGATGTCGTAGGCGAGATTGACCATCGGGTAAAACTGGAACACGCCGCGGCTGTCGATGGAGCCGACGTTGTTGTCGTTCAGGAAATCGAAGATGACATTCTTGCGCAGGCCCGGTCCCACCAGACCCGGTAGCCGCACGATCAGATGATCGGCGAAATGCGACTGCACAAACTTTTCGAGCTTGCGCCGATTCAGACCATAGGCGTGCAGGCCGTCTTCGTCGATCGGCGTGTCTTCGTCCACGTTCAGCGGACTCTTGAACACGTCGACCGTGCTGATGAGCGTGAAATGACGACATTCGACTTGCCGCAACGCGCCGATCAGCGCATCGATGTTGCGCAGATCGGCCTCCGGGTCGCGGTTGGCGATCCACTTCTGCGCCGGTGCGCCGGCGCAGACCACGGTGTCGTAGGACTGTCCGGCAATGTCGCCGATGTTGGTCGAACGGAAGAGCGCCTCGAACGCGTCTTGCATGAGCAACGTGGTTCCGACGAAACCGGTATATCCGATGAGTGCGTTTGTCATCTTGAAAATGTCGATTGAAGAGGTGCGACCGGGGCGTCCAGCGGTTCGGCGTCGAGTTTCTCGAGCACGTCGTAGATGTTGTCGATTTTGCCGCCAAGTACGGAGAAACACCGCGGCAGTCCGGCGTGCCGTTCGAAGAAGATTGGTCGTCCGTCGTCAGTCTCGTTTTTGGTGAGCACCGTTTTGACTTCGAACAGCGAATCGACGTATTTAGCGCCATAAACGGCAGGCATGTAACGTCCGACATCGCGAATCATGCGATCCACCCGCGATTCACGATGATAGTCGCTCAGACGCGCGTACGGATCGATGCCGCGCTCGTCGTTCCAATGGAAGTGGGGCGTGTAACGCACATGCGAAAGCGTGTGCAGGCTGCGCGAAGGAAACGGCATCATCGAGAAGAAGGGGCCGTCCATCACCGTGATGCCGAGATTTTCGAGTTCCGGCGGCGCTTTGATCAGCGCCATTTCAGTTACTTCCTGCTTGAGCTGCGTGCGGGTGCCGGGGAAATCGCCCCCGAACTGGTTTAATCCGCTGTAGGTGCAGTTGAAAACGTAACGCGCGGCGAGCGTAGATGACTTGCCGTCGGCATCGCGGAGTGCGGTTTGCAGGAGATCGCCCGGCATCTGTGAAATCGTTTCCGCGCGAGTACGCAGACGGACCTCGATTCCTTCTTCCGAAATCTCCCGCATGGCCCATGCGGCGAGTTTGCTCGAATCGAAAGCGTATTCGCGTACGAGGAACACGTCTTCGATCAGACGTGGCTCGAACAGTGCGCGCAGCGAAGCATCGGCGCGTTCGAGCTCCGCGCTCGTTTCTCGGCAAAAGCGCTCGAACTGCCTCGCCGTCACCTTCGAATTGCGGCGCGCAATGGCGTATAGCTTGATGAAATTGGTCTTCACCGCCTCGGGCCAGTCGCGCACAAATCGCGGCAGATTGATGCGGCTGCGATATGCGGTCGTGAAACTACGCGGATAGTGATATCCGTTGTGCACGCGTGCCTGATTGTTATACGAAGCGCGCTGCAGCAACGCATGCTCGCGCTCGACGAGACAGACACGGCTGAAGCCGCGCTGACGCGCCAGATAAAGCGCTATGACGGCGCCGTAGAATCCACCGCCGATCACGACTGCGTCATACGGCGAAGTCGACGCGGACATCAGTGGACTCGCTCGGTGCGGCCATCGCCGTGACCAAACGACGCGTCCACTTCCTCGATGTTGAGTTTCTCGCGGCGCGTCATGCGTGCGCTCGTGAACTCCTGACCGACGTGATAGAGCGGTCCTTCGTTGGAGAGACTGGCCATATTGAGGATGTACTCGGCCAGCACGAGCAGCACCAGCGAAATGAGAAAGAACATGCCGGACTGTTGCAACGAAATGCTGACCCAGCCGGGCGCTACATCGGGTTTGAAGAGGCCGATCAGCACGACGTACACCGAGTACACCAGATTCGCGCTCGCGCCGAACATGCAGAGCATGGTGACGAGACGCATCGGCGCGCGCGTGGTCGATACGAGCAGGCGGATACCGCGATCCATGCTTTCGGCGAGCCGCTTCGCGCGCGACTCTTTCGGCGGCGAAGAATATAGCAGCTTTACGCGCGAGAAGCCTCCGGTGAGCGGTAGATGACGATAGGTGATGGCCGGTTGCGGATGCTGGAGAATGAAGTTGATCACCCGTTTGCTGACCAGCCGGTATTGCGGGGCTTCTGCGCCGAATCTCACGCCGCTGCAATAGCGGTACAGCATGTCGAATGCAATGTGTGCCAGCCTGTAGGGCAGACTCTGTGCGGGCCGCTGCTGGTTGTAGGCCAAGACGATGTCTGTGCCGGAGGTCGCCTTTTCGAGCATCGACTCGACAAGCGAGATGTCGTCGAGCATCGGATCGAGCACGACGACGAAATCGCCGAGCGCGTTTTCGACGCCGACCCAGAAGGCGGTGTCCGCATCGACTTCCTTGGTGAGCGCATAGACCTGCAGGTTCGGTTGCCCGGACTCGGAGGTCAGGTCGCGAAGGACCGACACGCTATCGTCCTCGGAGGCATTGTCGACGATGATCAACTCATAATCGCTGACCAGCCGGCTGACCGTTTTCGCGGCTTCGCTCGTCAGTAATTCAATGCGCGCACTCTGATTGCGAACGAGTAACACGACCGAGAGAAAAACAGGAAAAGGCGTCATTTGGATGCATGGCCTGGACCCGGCCGCGGATTGCGAACATAAATGTCGCTAAGTGTAAACGACTGTGAAAATTATTCGTCGAATTGGACGTGCGCCTGCGACAAGATGAGTCCCATCTGGCGATGACCTTTATGGAACAGTCGATTTACGCAACAATCGCGCTTTACCGCTCGCCTGCGTGGCGAGTTGCTTAGCGCACAGCCTTCATCCGGGAACAGAATGCCGTCCATTTCGGCTCCAAGCTGGTCGAGTGCCGACCGCACGTTGAGCGTGTCGGTCGTCGTGTATCGGCCGGATCATCGAATGCTCGACAACACATTGCGCAGTTTGGGCGCCGCGATAAGCGAGCTCGCGACGCGCGGTGGACCTTCCACGGTGTCGCTCTTTCTGATCGACAATGGCGACATGCATGAACGCATCGTACCGCCTGACGCGGCGCGCGTGCCGCCATTTGTACCCGAGTTGATACAGGGCCAAGGCAACGTCGGCTATGGTCGCGGCCACAACCTCGCCATAGAGCGCACGACATCGCGTTATCACCTGATCCTCAACCCCGACATCGAACTCGATGACGACGCACTGTCACGCGCGTTGCAATTTCTCGACGCGAATGAAGATATCGGCCTGCTGACGCCCTATATCCGTGACGAGCACGGCCAGCAACAATTCCTCTGCCGTCGCTACCCCACCGTCATTGACCTTTTCGCACGTGGCTTTCTTCCTGCATCGCTGCGCAAACTCCTCACGGACCGTCTGAACCGCTACGAACTACGCGACGCCATCGACGATACAAGCGTCTTCTGGGCCCCCCCCATCATCAGCGGCTGCTTCATGCTCTTCCGCACCGATGTCCTCAAAAAACTCGGCGGTTTCGATCCGCGCTATTTCATCTACTTCGAGGATTACGACCTGAGCCTGCGCACGCACGAGATCGCGCGCGTCGCCTACGTGCCGTCCGTGCGCGTGCTGCATCATGGCGGCGACGCGGCGCGCAAGGGTTTCGCGCATATCAGGATGTTCATGGCGTCGGCTTGGAAGTTCTTCAACCGGTTCGGCTGGAAGTGGCTATGAGCGAACAAATCGCCGTGACGGGCGCCAATGGCTTCGTCGGCCGCGCGGCGCTGCGGGCATTGCGCGACGCCAGCATGCAAGCCGTCGCCGTGGTGCGCACGTCCGCGTCCGCCGATCCACGCGCCGAAGTCGTGCGCGTGCGCTCGCTCGACGACATCACGCCAGCGACGTTCGCCGGCTGCGAGTCGGTGATCCATCTGGCCGCCCGCGTGCACGTCATGAACGATGCCGCCCGCGATCCGCTCGCCGAATTCCGCGCCACCAACGCCGACGCCACGCTCAAAACCGCCGAAGCCGCCCGCGAGGCCGGTGCGACGCGCTTCGTCTTCGTCAGCAGCATCAAGGCGCTCGGCGACGCCGATTCCGGCCGCCCGCTGAAAGAAACCGACGCCCGCAACCCGCCCGATCCGTACGGAATCTCGAAAGCCGAAGCCGAAGTCATGCTGCAGGCCTTCGGCGCGCGCACCGGCATGGAAATCGTCATCGCGCGGCCGCCGCTGGTCTACGGCCCCGAAGTCCGCGCTAACTTTCTGAGCCTGATGCGCGCCATCGCCCGGGGCATGCCGCTGCCGATCGGTGCCATCGACGCGCGCCGCAGCATGGTCTACGTCGACAATCTGGCAAGCGCGCTCGTCGAATGCGCGACGCATCCGCGGGCGGCGAATCAGCTCTTCCACATCACCGACGGCGAAGATCCCGGCGTGGCGGAACTGGCGCGGCGGCTCGGCCATCATCTGCAGCGGCCCGCGCGCCTGTTGCCGGTGCCCGTCGGCGTGCTGAAGACGCTGGGCAGTCTCACCGGCAAATCCGCTCAGATCGAGCGTCTGACCGGCAGCCTGCAAGTCGATTCGAGCCATATCCGCGATGTGTTAGGCTGGCGGCCGTCGTTTTCGCTCGATTCGGGACTCGCCGCGACCGCCGCGTGGTATCTGAACGCCACGAAGTCGTAAATTGTTGAATATCGAGGCGTTTTAACCTCCCGTAACAACCGATAAGCGCCGGTAACACGCCAAAGACGAATAAACCGGCAAGATCGAGTCTTAAAAAAATCTGCCCTCTGCACCGAAATTTGGGACATGACCCGCCCGCTGTTGCCTTTTCTTGCCGATTCGCCATGGATGGCCGCGCTATGCGTGGCCGCCGCGGCATTCGCCGTCTGCGCGCTGATTCTGCTAACGCTGCTGCGCACCGGCCTCGCGTGGCGGCTCGCCACCGATATCCCCAACGAACGCTCGCTACACACCCGGCCGACGCCGCGCGTGGGCGGCTGGGGCATCGTCCCGACCGGCGTGCTGGCGATGCTGATCGCCGCGCCGTCGCTGTGGCTCGTCGCGGTGCTTGCCGCCTTTCTCGCCGCCGTATCGCAAATCGACGATCGCCGTGGCTTGCCCGCACGCGTGAGGTTCGGCGCGCATGTGCTGGCCGTGATATTGCTCATTGCCATGAATCCCGCGCCGGTGCCGTGGTGGGCGCTGGCCGCAGTCGGCTTCCTGATGGTGTGGCTAACCAACCTCTATAACTTCATGGACGGCTCCGACGGTCTCGCAGGCGGCATGGCGCTGTTCGGTTTCGGCGGCTACGCGGTGGCCGCGCTGACATCGCCGGTGCCACAAATCGCGCTCGGCGTGGCGAGCGGCGCGCTGGCGGGCGCGGCGGCGGGATTTCTGTTGTTCAATTTCCACCCGGCGAAGATATTTTTAGGCGATTCAGGGTCGATTCCCCTAGGATTTCTCGCTGGCGCGCTCGGATATTGGGGCTGGCTCAAGGGCGCATGGCCCGTCTGGTTCCCGGCGCTGGTCTTCGCACCGTTCATCGGCGATGCATCGGTCACGCTGTTGCGGCGTCTTTCGCGTGGCGAAAAATTTTGGCAGGCGCATCGCGAGCATTACTATCAACGCATGGTGCGCCTGGGCGTCGGTCACGCGCGCACGGCGCTGGCCTGGTATGCGCTGATGTTCGCGGGCGTCGCGCTCGCCAATCGCGCGCTGAGCTTACAACTCGCCGGGCAATGGCTCGCCGTGGCGGCGTGGGCAATCGTCATGGTTCTGGCAGGTCTGCTGGTCGATACGTGCTGGCGGCGTCATTGTGCGTCACTCTCTGAACAAGTCTGAGGATAGTGCGGATGAATCGACTCAAAGCTTCGTGGCTGTCCGCTGGCGCGTTCGCCTTCGACCTGTGCGCGGTCGCGGGCGCGTGGCTCGTCGCCTATCTGATTCGCTTCAACGGCTCGGTGCCGCGCGAATTCCTCGATAGCGCGCTGTCTTCTCTCGTGTGGGTTTTGCCGGTCTATGGCGTGATGTTCCGCGTCTTCGGCCTGTATCGCGGCATGTGGGTGTTCGCGAGCCTGCCCGACCTGATGCGCATTTCCAAATCGGTGATCGTCGGCGCGCTGCTGGTGATGATCGGCGCCGTCATGCTGCAACCGCTTCCGGTCATTCCGCGTTCCGTGCTGATCGTCTCGCCGCTGCTGTTGTTTCTCGGCATGGGCGGCGCGCGGGCGTTGTATCGGGCGACGAAGGAGTTCTATCTGTACGGCGGGCTCGTCGGGCAGGGCAAGCCCGTGATCGTGCTCGGCGCGGGCACGGCCGGCGCGATGCTCGCGCGCGAACTCGCCCGTTCCAGCGAATGGCGTCTGGTCGGCCTGCTCGACGACGATCCGTCCAAACAGGGCCGCGAAGTGCTCGGCCACAAGGTGCTCGGCAAGTTCAGCGATCTGCGCGCCGTCGCGGAGCAATACAAGACCGATTACGCGATCATCGCGATTCCGTCGGCATCGGTCGATGAGCAACGGCGCGTCGCCACGCTCTGCGTGCGCGCGGGCGTCAAGGTGATGGTGCTGCCCGCGCTCAATCAGCTGACGCAAGGCGAGGGCGGTTTTCTGTCGCGCGTGCGGCAGATCGATCTGGAAGATCTGCTCGGCCGCGAGCCCGTGAAAATCGACATGCCGCACGTCGAGCAACTGCTGCACGGCCGCGTCGTGATGGTGACGGGCGCGGGCGGTTCGATCGGCTCGGAACTGTGCCGTCAGATTCTGCGTTTCTCGCCCGCGCAACTGGTCGCCTACGATCTCAGCGAATACGCGATGTATCGTCTGATCGAAGAGTTGCACGAGAAATTTCCGGAGTTCTCGGTGATTCCCGTCGTCGGCGACGCGAAGGATTCGCTGCTGCTCGATCAGACGATGGCGCACTTCACGCCGCATATCGTCTTCCACGCGGCCGCCTACAAGCACGTCCCGCTGATGGAAGAGCAGAACGCCTGGCAAGCCGTGCGCAACAACGTGCTCGGCACGCTGCGCGTGGCGCGCGCGGCGATCCGTCACGACGTGCGTCATTTCGTGCTGATTTCCACCGACAAGGCCGTCAACCCGACCAACGTGATGGGCGCGAGCAAGCGTCTCGCGGAGATGGCGTGTCAGGCGCTGCAACAGGCCGCGCCGCGCACGCAGTTCGAAACCGTGCGCTTCGGCAACGTGCTCGGCAGCGCGGGCAGCGTGATCCCGAAGTTCCAGCAGCAGATTGCGCGCGGCGGTCCGGTAACGGTGACGCATCCGGAAATCACGCGCTTTTTCATGACGATTCCCGAAGCCGCGCAACTGGTGTTGCAGGCATCGAGCATGGGACGCGGCGGCGAGATTTTTATTCTCGACATGGGCCAGCCGGTGCGCATCGTCGATCTCGCGCGCGATCTGATTCGCCTCTACGGTTATTCGGAGGAGCAGATTCGCATCAGCTTTACCGGTCTGCGGCCGGGCGAGAAGCTTTACGAGGAACTGCTCGCCGACGACGAAACCACCACGCGCACGCCGCATCCTAAGCTGCGGATCGCGCAGGCGCGGGGCGTGCCGGACAATTTCATCGACGAATTGCTGCCCTGGCTGATGCAGCATCGCGTGCTGTCGGACGATGAAGTGCGGCGCGATCTGCGTCGCTGGGTGCCGGAGTATCAATGCCTGACGTCGCCCAATCTGCAGACCGTGCCGGTCGCGAAGGCGGCGAACGAACGCGGCGCGGCGGGCTGAGTCCGCGCCCGCACGGATCACGCATGACGACACCGCTCGACGACCTTCATGCGCTGACCCATGCGGGTTCGCTGTTGTCGGGCGAGGGCAAGATCGTCGCGCCCTACGATCTCGAAGTATCGGGCGCGAGCACGGCGGGCTACTTTCCGCTCGATGCCATTCATAACGCCGGCCGCGCGCCATTCGCCGCCGACTACGCGCAGGCGCGCGACGTTCGTCTGATCAACGCGTTCGGCGTCACGCTCGGCGATTCCATCATCGGTCTGACGGCGCTGTTCGCGTTGCGCAAGCGCCATCCGTCGCTCGACTTCAGCGTGTATCGGCCCGCGCGCGCGCCGCGTTACGTGCAGCGTCTGTACGAGCTTGCCGCGCCGGCCTTCGGACGCATCGTCGATCTGCCCGTTCCGCTGGCGAGTCTTCCCGCCGATGCATTGAGCATCGATCTCGGCAATCAGTTGTTCTGGCCGCGCTTCGCGTCGATGCCGATGATCGATTTCTTCCTGTGGGCGCTGGGCGTCGCGCCGGAAAGCATCGCCGCCGCCGACAGGCGCAATCGATGGCTCGCGGATCTGCCGCTGCCCGATATCGCGTCTCGCGAGCCGTACGTGCTGTTTGTCCCGACGCCAGCACGCCGGTGCGCAGCATTCCGCACGCGGTTCGCGCGCGCATCGTCGGACGGGTGTGGGATGAATTCGGTCTGCCGGTTCTCGGCTTCGGCGCGGTCGATCATCCGCGTTATCGCGATATCGGCGCGCAATCGCGCGATACGGACGACTTCCTCGCATGGATCCGGCGCGCGCGCTATCTCGTCACGTCCGACACGGCGGCGCTGCATATCGCGGCCGGTTTCGACGTACCGACGACCGCGTGCTTCACGACCATCGCGGCGAATTTGCGTGCGCGGGATTATCCGCGCTGCGCTTGCATCGAGTTCGATCTGCCGCAGTTGCAGGGCATGCACGCGAGCGCGCGCGACGTGGATCTCGCGGCGCTGGAGCGCGCGTATCGCGCATTCGACTGGCGCGCGATGCCGTTCGCGCACGATGCATCGACGGAAAATCTCGCCTAGTCGGCGACGACCGCCGGATGCCGCACCTGAAAGATCGGCAGACGGCTATACAGTTCCGCCACCCAGTCGATGAACACGCGCACGCGGCGCGGCTGATGCCGGTTCGCCGCGTACAGCACCGACACCACGCGCGGATGCGACGGGTAATCCATCAGCACTTCCCTGAGCTTGCCGGCCTTGAGCAGCGGTTCGAGCGTATAGCTCGAACTCTGGATCAGCCCGAGGCCCGCCACGCCCGCCGCGATATAGGTATCGCCGTCGTTTACCGCGATCTTGTGCTTCATCTCGAAGGTGCGCGCCTCGCCGTCGACATCGAATTCCCAGTTGCGCACGCGTCCCGAATGGTTCAGCACGTAGCCGATCGCGTAGTGGTTGTCGAGTTCTCGTCGGGACTCAGCGGTTCGCCGTATTGCTCGATATAACCCGGCGACGCGCAGGTGATCTGCGAATAGGCGCCGATGCGCTTGGCCACCAGCCCGACATCGCCGATCGCGCCGACGCGCACCACGCAATCGACGTTTTCCTCGACGAGATCGACCTGGCGGTCCGTCAGCAGCAACTCGACGCCGATATCCGGATACGCCGCGAAGAACTCCGGCAGCGCGGGAATGATGGTGCTTTTGGCCATCACCGTCGGCAGGCTGACCTTGACGTGGCCTTTCGGATTGAGCTTCGAATGCGACAGCGACGCTTCCATGTCGTCGACTTCGCCGAGCACGCGCACGCAGCGCTCGTAATACGCTTCGCCGTCCTCGGTGATGCTGATGCTGCGCGTCGTGCGATTGATGAGGCGCGCGCCCAGATGCGCCTCGAGCGCTTGCAGCGTGCGCGACACGCTGGCGGGCGGCAGGCGCAACGCGTCGGCGGCCTTGGAAAAGCTGCCGGCTTCGACGACGCACGCGAAGACCTTCATGGCGAAAAAGCGGTCCATGCTGATGATCCGGGATCGATGCCGCGCACGCCGTTCGATGCGACGAGTCCGCAAGCAGCGCGCGAGGCGGGTTGTTCCGATTAACCGTGGATCATACGTGGGATCGCGCAAATGCGCGGTTCAGGCGCGCATCACTCGATGCCGAGTCCCTGGCACACCCACCACGAATAGCGCTCGATCATCGCCTGAAACGGCGCGTGATGGCCGTAGGCGAGCGTCGATACCACCAGCAGCGCGAGACCCGCGAAGGCCGCGCGCGGCATCTTGCGCGGCTGATCGAACACGCGCATCAGCAGCATCAACGAAATGGCCGCGCCCAGCAGCCAGCCGGCGATGACTTCGGCGACCGAATGCGCGTGGATCGCCACGCGGCTCGCGCCGATCGCCGCCGCGAACAGGAGACCGCCCGCCGCGCCCAGCCGATACCAGCCCTTGCCGAAGTTGCCGAGCAGCAATCCGCCCGCGACGGTGTAGATCGACGCGGACAGCATGGTGTGTCCGCTGATCATGCGGAAGTTGATGGCCGAGACTTCCACGCCGCAACCGGCGTAGAGAATCTTCGAGAGGCCGACGAGCGCCATGCCCGCGGCGAGCGAGATGGCCCAGTAGATGCGAGCCGCTTGTCGACCGAACGCAGCCACAGCCCGCAGACGACGGCGAGGGGCAGGGTCAGCGCCGCATCGCCGAAATTGGAAAAAGCCCAGAGGTAAAAGATGATCTTCGAATGCATGCGTATCCGTGAGGGTTACCGTGTGCCAGTTCTCACTGGCTCTCGCTTTTTCGGCGTCCCGCCATCCGGTATTCGGTCGGCGAGATCGACAGGCGCTTGCGAAAGATTTTCGCGAGGCCGTCGCCGCTGCCGGCGCCGCAACGCCGCGCGATCTTGTCCACCGGCAGATCGGTGGCGGCAAGAAGCATACAACTGGCGTCCAGGCGCGCGCGTAACAAATATTCCGATGGCGTCAGACCGATCTGCGCCTTGAAACGCCGCAGAAAATTGCGCTCGCTCATCGCGGCGACGCGGGCCGCATCGGTGATCGAAATCGGCTTCACGTAGTTCTCGCGAATCCAGCGCGCGGCCGCATCGATCTTCTGACGCACGCCGCCGTCGTCGGTATCTTCGAGCACGGTGGCGAATTTCTGCCACGCGCCCGGCACCGTGCGCTCCGACACTTCGCGCGCGACCGCCGCGCCGTGATCGCGCTTGACGATCGACAGCGCCGCCGCGATGGGGCCTTTCGGATCGTCGAGCGTGAGCGTCTGCTCGGCGATGAACAGCGCGCTGGACATCGCCGGCGACAGCGCCGGAGTCAGCGCTTCTTCCGGTTCGTCGGCGAAATCGAGCGAACGGTTCTGCAAGGTCAGATTGGCCGCGGCCAACAGATGCGCGCCGTCGCCGATCGCCTTGATGAACGGAATCTTCGGCGCGACGCGGCCGAGCCGCTTCTTGAGCGCCGCATCGTGACGCGCACGCCCGGCGCCCGGACCGCCCGCGATGAACAGCGCGTCGCACTCGTTCATCCAGCGCGTTTCCAGACTTTCGGTCCAGATGCGCATCGAACAGCTGCTCGCGACGCTGCCGCCTTCGGATGACACGAACTGCAGCGAATAGTTCGGCGAGTCGTGGCCGTCAATGTGCGCCAGCGCGCGTTCGTCGTCGGATGCGCCGAGTTTCACTTCGTTCGCGAGCGAAAATACCTCGGAGATCGAGCTGACTTCGACCAGCGAAAAATCCTCGTAGATCAAGATGCCGATCCGCTTCGCCAGCTTGGCCATCTCGGCGGCGGCGCTTCGGGCTCGGGGGAGCGCACGACCTGCAGCCTGCTCGCGCCATTCGCATATTCCATCGACTTCTCCCTTTCTCCCTGTTCGGCCCGAGTGTCCGCGGCGTGGCCGGCATTCCTTGCCGTGCTGTCCTGTACGAACGCTCGTAGCGGAAAAGTGTGCTTACATGGGTCGCACTATACGCGGCGGCCATGCGATTAGGTAGTGTGCAGAATGATGTGCAAAAACGCTGAGGCGGCAGGAGCGCAGAGGCAGGGGTGGCCGTGGTGTAAGTTGATGAATGTCCAGTTCGTCAACCTGCCCTCGGGAGGGCTTACGCCATGGCCA
>NZ_LFJJ01000081.1 GCF_001189365.1 Candidatus Burkholderia verschuerenii
GGCATGCCTCGCCTCACATAACCTCAACTTCCCGAACCGCCCGGTGCGGACCCGCACGCCGGGTGGTGTGGCAGGGTGGTGTGGCAGGGGACCGGCCAGCTTGCTGGCCGCCCCTATGCCGATTGCCTGCGCGATATGCGCGGACAACAAAAAACCCGCGTCGAATGAACGAACGCGGGTTTTGGGAAAGTTGGTGGAGGCGGCGGGAATCGAACCCGCGTCCAGAAGCGCTCTACGACCAGTTCTACATACTTAGTTCTGTCTTTTGATTTAACCGCAACGACGCGGACGAACACGCTGCGTTACGGCGATTCACTAGGTTTTCGACTCGGGCGTCGTGACTCCACCAAAGCTTATCTGACGTATATGACCTCTCGTGGTATTGCTACCCTAACCCGTCAGCGAATTAGTGAGATGACGGCTAGCCCTTAGGCTGCCAGTGCGAACGTATCGTCGTTTGCAGTTACGTTTTTCCCATTGATTAACGAGGTGACGGGTCCTCGGTATGCCCTGACCGCTTCACAACCCCTGTCGAAACCAGGTCGCCCCCGAAGCAGCAAAAAAGAAATTATCTCACGGAAATGACAGATGGGGCGAATCGCGCGGACTTCAACGCGCACGCCTCGTCCCGCGTGTCCTGTCGTTCAACCGATATCGCGCAGCAGTTGCTGCAGTTCCTCCGCCGATTCAACGACGTGATTCGCGTGCCAGCGCTGCGGCGGGATATCGTCGCCGCAGTAGCCGTATGCGGCGGCGACGGTGATCATCCCCGCCGCGAATCCGGCCTGCACGTCGCGCAGATCGTCGCCGATATAGACGATGCGTTCCGGCGCGGTATCGAGCAGTTCGGCGGCGTGCAGTAGCGGCGCGGGATGCGGCTTCGCGTGCGGCGTCGTGTCGCCACAGACGAGGCAGCCGGCGCGCGTGTCCAGCCCGAGCAGCGCGACGAGCGGTTCCGACAGCCGCGTCACCTTGTTCGTCACGATGCCCCAGCGCACGCCGCGCGCATCGAGCTGATCGAGCAGTTCGGGGACGCCCGGAAACAGCGTCGTTTCGATGCAGAGATCCGCCTCGTAGTTGGCGAGGAACTCGTCGCGCATCGCCGCGAAGTCGTGATGTTCCGGACCGATTTCGAACGCGCCGCCCAGCAGCCCGCGCGCCCCCGCCGATGCGAACGGCCGCAGCATTTCCAGCGGCCGCATCTCGAGTCCGCGATCGTGCCGCATCTTGTTCACGGCGGCGACCAGATCGGGCGCGGTATCGGCGAGGGTGCCGTCGAGGTCGAACAGCACGGCCTGGCACAGCCCGAGGCCATCGCCTTCGGCGACGCGCTGGGGCAGGGGAGTCGGGTCGTCCGGTAGCGGCTTGGTCTGGATGGTGCCGGTTTGGTCGTCTTGGATCATGGCGTCAGGCTTCCCGGCGGCAAGCCATCATGTAGTTGATGCTCGTGTCGTTGGACAAGCCGAAGTGCTTCGAAATCGGGCGATACGTGATGCCCTTGATATCCACCGGCAAAAGCGAAGCCTCGCGCGCGAAACCCGCGAGTTCGGACGGCTTGATGAAGCGCGCGTAATCGTGCGTCCCGCGCGGCAACATGCGCGCGATATATTCCGCGCCGATGACCGCGAACAGATACGCCTTCGCATTGCGGTTCAGCGTGGAGAAGAACACCCAGCCGCCGGGCTTGACGAGCGTCGCGCACGCGGCGACCGTGCCCGCCGGATTCGGCACATGCTCGAGCATTTCCATGCATGTGACGACCTCGTACGACGCCGGTTCCCGTGCGGCCAGCGCTTCGGCGGAAATCTCCTCGTAGGCCACTTCGACGCCGCTCTCCAGACTATGCAGATCGGCCACGCCCAGCGCGCTTGCCGACAGGTCGATGCCGCGTACCTTCGCGCCGCGCGTCGCCATTGACTCCGACAGGATGCCGCCGCCGCAGCCGATATCCACCACCTGCTTGCCCGTGAGATGGGCGTGTGCGTCGATCCAGTCGAGCCGCACCGGGTTCAGTTCGTGAAGCGGCTTGAATTCGGCGTTCGGGTCCCACCAGCGATGCGCGAGCTCGCTGAATTTCTGTAGTTCGTGGGGATCGACGTTGGTCATGTCAGCAATTGCCTTCGATAAGTCGTGAATCGGTTAGGAACGAGTATATAGGCGGCGGGATACGCGGGCAAAAAGCGGAATTGTCGATGCCTCGACGAATCCGCCGTGGATTGCACCGTTACCAGGCCCATTCACGCACGATTTGCGCATAAAAAAACCCCCGCCGAGGCGGGGGTTTGATCTGCGGCAATCGAGCTCGCGATTACTGCTGCGGCTGACGCGTCGTACCGACAACTTCGACTTCCACGCGACGATCCGGTGCGAGGCAGGCGATGAGTTGCTTGCGGTTCTTCTGGTTGCAGCCAGTCGTAACCGGGTTGCGCTTGCCCTTGCCTTCCGTGTAGACACGGTTGGCTTCGATGCCCTTGCTGAACAGGTAAGCCTTCACAGCTTGCGCACGGCGCAGCGACAGACGATCGTTGTACTTGTCCGAACCGATACGGTCGGTGTAACCCGTTGCAACCACCACTTCGAGGTTCAGCGCGCCGATCTTCGATGCGAGATCGTCCAGCTTTTCCTTACCAGCCGGCTTCAGGACAGCCTTGTCGAAGTCGAACAGAGCGTCAGCTTGGTAGGTAACCTTCTGGCTGGTGATGGCGGGCGGCGGCGGAGCGACCGGAGCCGGCGGCGTCGGTGCTTGCGCGACCAGCGCGCCATCGCACTTTGCGTTTGCCGTAGCCGGCGTCCAGAATGCGTCGCGCCAGCAGAGTTCGTTCGTGCCGTTCATCCACACGTACTCGCTCGTACCGTTCACCCAGTTGTCATTCACTGCTTGTCGCGAGGCCGGCACCGACTGTGCGTAGGCCGATGCAGCCATAACCGCGGTAGCTGCAATGAACGCGAGCTTTGAAAGTTTATTCATATTTCTCCTCTCGAAATTGAGATTACCGCAGGTTTACTGCGAGCCTGTAGACGAAGACAAGTCATACATTGCTCGAAGTATAACATTCCCCCACGGGGTACAACGCGCTGTATAGACTTCGAGCAGTGTCTAAGTTTGTGCGTTGGCATTTTGCCATATCGTTCCCTTGCAACGATAAAAATATCCCCGCACCCGCCAAGCCCGCAACCTTATGTGGTGCATGAGCAACAAGATGGGGACAGGAGCGCACCTAGGGCGAAGAAGGCGCGAAATGTGCGCACATTACGTGCCTGATAGGTGATTCCTGCGAATTTTCATCATCGTGCGAACTCGCGTGCGCAGAACGGTGAGGCGGCATGATAGCCCGCCTGAATGACGAATTGACGGAAACGTTCCCTGTTTTTTGTAAGTAATTGACACCGGCGGAGCATCCGGCAATCGGCCGTAACGGACCTACATAATATGTATACGCTATGCGTCCGGGCGGACATGTCGCGCATGGTAGAATCTAATGGTGCGCTGCGTTCGCGGCGTGCTGTATGTAACCCGGAAGTATCCCGAAGCAACTCGAAGAAATGCGCTGCGGATGCAGCGCGCGGCGTAGACGTCGCGCGGCTGGCGGGCGGGGCTCGTGAGTATCTCAAGCGCGCTGCCGTGTCGTCGCTGCACAGTTCAAGACACGGATAATGGATCAATTCGCCAAAGAGACACTGCCAATCTCCCTCGAGGAGGAAATGCGCCGCTCATATCTCGATTACGCGATGAGCGTGATCGTAGGGCGTGCGCTCCCCGATGTCCGCGATGGCCTCAAGCCAGTGCACCGTCGGGCGCTCTACTCGATGCACGAGCTGAACAACGACTGGAACCGCGCCTACAAGAAGTCGGCGCGTATCGTCGGTGACGTGATCGGTAAGTACCACCCCCACGGCGATGCCTCGGTCTACGACACGATCGTTCGCATGGCGCAGCCGTTCTCGCTGCGCTACATGCTCGTCGACGGCCAGGGCAATTTCGGTTCGGTCGACGGCGACAACGCCGCCGCCATGCGTTACACCGAAATCCGCATGGCGAAGATCGGCCACGAACTACTGGCCGATATCGACAAGGAAACCGTCGACTTCGGTCCGAACTACGACGGCAGCGAGCAGGAACCGCTGGTGATGCCCTCGCGCATTCCCAACCTGCTGATCAATGGCTCGGCCGGTATCGCGGTCGGCATGGCGACCAATATTCCACCGCACAATCTGCGCGAAATCGTCGACGCCTGTCTGCATCTGCTGAACAACCCCGAAGCCACCGTCGACGAACTCATCGAGATCGTGCCGGCGCCGGACTTTCCGACCGCCGGCATCATCTACGGCGTCGCGGGCGTGCGCGAAGGCTATCGCACGGGGCGCGGGCGCGTCGTCATGCGCGCGGCCACGCACTTCGAGGAGATCGACCGCGGCCAGCGCCAGGCGATCATCGTCGACGAGATTCCGTATCAGGTGAACAAGCGCACGCTGCTCGAGCGCATCGCCGAACTCGTCAACGAGAAGAAGCTCGAAGGCATCTCCGATATCCGCGACGAGTCCGACAAGAGCGGCATGCGCGTGGTCATCGAACTCAAGCGCGGCGAACTGCCGGAAGTCATTCTGAACAATCTGTACAAGCAGACGCAGCTTCAGGACACCTTCGGCATGAACATGGTCGCGCTCGTCGACGGCCAGCCCAAGCTGCTGAATCTGAAGGAAATGATCGAGTGCTTCCTGTCGCATCGACGGGAAGTGCTGACGCGGCGCACTGTATACGAACTGCGCAAGGCGCGCGATCGCGGCCACGTGCTCGAAGGTCTTGCGGTTGCGCTGGCGAATATCGACGAGTTCATCGCGATCATCAAGGCCGCGCCCACGCCGCCGATCGCCAAGCAGGAATTGATGGACCGTCCGTGGGATTCGTCGCTCGTGCGCGAAATGCTCACGCGCACGGAAACCGAAGCGTCGGGCGGCCGCATGGCGTATCGGCCGGAAGGACTGAATCCGGCCTACGGTCTGCAGGAAGACGGTCTATATAAACTGTCGGACGTTCAGGCGCAGGAAATTCTGCAGATGCGTCTGCAACGCCTTACCGGGCTCGAGCAGGACAAGATCGTCGGCGAGTATCGCGACGTGATGGCGCAGATCGCCGACTTGCTGGACATTCTGGCGCGACCGGAGCGGATTCGTCAGATCATCGTCGACGAACTCGGCCAGATCCGCGCCGATTTCGGCGACGAGCGCCGTTCGCGTATCGAGATGAACGCGACCGAACTGAACACGGAAGACCTGATCACGCCGCAGGAAATGGTCGTGACCATGTCGCATTCGGGTTACGTGAAGTCGCAGCCGCTGTCGGAGTATCGCGCGCAGAAGCGTGGCGGTCGCGGCAAGCAGGCCACGCAGATGAAGGAAGACGACTGGATCGACACGCTCTTCATCGCTAACACGCACGATCATATGCTGTGCTTCTCGAATCGCGGCCGCGTGTACTGGGTTCGCGTGTTCGAAGTGCCGCAAGGTTCGCGCAATTCGCGCGGCCGTCCGATCGTCAACATGTTCCCGTTGCAGGAAGGCGAGAAGATCAACGTCGTCATGCCGGTCAAGGAATTCTCGGCCGACAAGTACGTGTTCATGGCGACCTCGCTCGGCACCGTGAAGAAGACGTCGCTGGAAGCGTTCAGCCGTCCGCTCAAGAAGGGCATCATCGCGGTCGGTCTGGACGAAGGCGATTACCTGATCGGCGCGGCCATCACCGACGGCGCGCACGACGTCATGCTGTTCTCGGATTCGGGCAAGGCAGTGCGCTTCGACGAGAACGACGTCCGCGCGATGGGCCGCGAGGCGCGCGGCGTGCGTGGCATGCAGCTCGAAGACGGCCAGCAGGTCATCGCGATGCTGGTGGCGGGCGGCGAGAACCAGTCGGTTCTCACGGCCACCGAAAACGGCTACGGCAAGCGCACGCCGATCAGCGAGTACACGCGTCACGGCCGCGGCACGAAGGGCATGATCGCGATCCAGACTACGGAGCGCAACGGCCCGGTCGTGGCTGCGACGCTCGTCGAGCCGGAAAGCGAAATCATGCTGATCACGACCGCCGGCGTGCTGATTCGCACGCGGGTGTCCGAAATCCGCGAAATGGGGCGCGCTACCCAAGGTGTTACACTCATCAGCCTTGACGAAGGAACCAAGTTGTCCGGACTGCAACATATTGCCGAAGCAGAGGCGGAAGCCGAGCTCGAAGGCGATGCTGGTCTGAATGGTTCCGCAACGCCAGACGACTCGGAAAACGGCGATGCCGATCCGAGCGGCGAGAATGGCGAGTGAGCGGCGAGGGCGCCTGAAATTTTTTGTGACGAAGGCGCCGCGTAGTCGCTTTTGAAAGCCCGGATTGGTTAAGCTGCGGGACTCGGGTACATTGCCTGCGTCGTACGCCCCGTTTATGTGGGGGCGAGCATCGAGCGACAGCAGAAGCCTGTCGCCCGTGCTGAACCGGATAATTTTTACAGGGAGTAATGATGCAAGGACGTTTCAAGCAGTGGATGTTGCTGGCCGCTTTCGTGCCGACTTTCGCGATGGCCCAGTCGCTTCAGAATCAGGCGCCGGCCACCACGGCCGCCCCGGCTCCGGCAGCAGCACCGGTTGATCCGGCCAAGCAAGCCGCGATCAAGGACCTGCTCGACGCGATCGACGCACAGAAGCTGGTCGGCGCGATCGGCAACAGCGCGCAGATGCAATCGAAGCAGCTCGTGCCGGCCATCCTGTCGGATGCGCTGTCGGAAAACAAGACGCTGAACGACAAGCAGAAGCAAGCTGCCGTTCCGGGTCTGCAAAAGGACGCGGTGCCGAAGCTGGTTGATTCGGCAGGTCAAGTGTTCGCGACCGACTCGTTCCGCAAGGACGCCATGCAAGCTCAGTACGACGCCTACGCGAAGTACTACAGCACGGACGAAATCAAGGATCTGACCACGTTCTACAAGAGCCCGACCGGCCGCAAGTTCATCCAGGTTCAGGACCAGGTTGGCCGCGACGTCGTGAACGGTCTGATGCAGAAGTACATGCCGCAAGCCATCAAGGCAACGCGCACGCAAGCCGACCAACTGGTCGCGGGCGTCAAGGCGGGCAAGTAAGCTCGGCGGCATAGTCCGGAAACTGCCGGCGGGGCTTGCCGCCCCGCGCATTGGCGGGTTTTCAGGACAGTGCGATAATGGCTGTTTGCGTGCGAACGCAAACAGCCATTTCTTTTTGGGCGCGAAAACGTCGCTTCGTTTCCGCCGCGCCTGCCATTCGGGATTCCACATGCGCGTGTTCAATTTCTCCGCCGGTCCGGCCGCCCTGCCTGAAGAAGTGCTGAAGCAGGCCGCCGATGAAATGCTCGACTGGCGCGGCAGCGGCATGAGCGTGATGGAGATGAGCCATCGCGGCGCGGAGTTCATGTCGATCCACGAAGAAGCGCTCGCGGATTTGCGCGAATTGATGAATGTGCCGGCATCGCATCGCATTCTGTTTTTGCAGGGCGGCGGCATCGGCGAAAACGCCATCGTGCCGATGAACCTGCTCGGCAAGAAGCAGACTGCCGACTTCGTCGTGACCGGATCGTGGTCGACCAAGTCGTTCAAGGAGGCGCAGAAATACGGCACGCCGCATCTCGCGGCCAGCGGCAAGACCGAAGAAGGCTTTACGCGCGTGCCGGCGTTCGGCGAGTGGAAGCTGTCGGACGATCTGGCTTACGTGCATCTGTGCAGCAACGAAACCATCGACGGCGTCGAAGCCTTCGAGATTCCCGATCTCGGCGAAATCCCGCTCGTCGCGGATGCGTCGTCGCATATCCTGTCGCGCCCGATGGATATCGCCAAGTACGGCGTGCTGTTCGGCGGCGCGCAGAAGAATATCGGCATGGCGGGCGTGACGGTCGTGATCGTGCGTGAAGATCTGCTCGATCGCGCGCTGCCCATCTGTCCGTCGGCGTTCGAATGGAAGACCGTCGCCGAGAACAACTCGATGTACAACACGCCGCCGACCTACGCGATCTACATCGCCGGTCTCGTGTTCAAGTGGCTGAAACAGCAGGGCGGCCTGCCGGGCATCGAGGCGCGCAACGTCGAGAAAGCGAAGCTGCTGTACGACACCATCGATTCCAGCGATTTTTACCTCAACAAGGTCGAGTGGCGGAACCGGTCGCGCATGAACGTGCCGTTCTTTCTCGCCGACGAATCGCGCAATACCGATTTCCTGACCGGCGCGAAGGCGCGCGGTCTGTTGCAACTGAAGGGCCACAAGTCCGTCGGCGGCATGCGGGCATCGATCTACAACGCGGTGCCGGTCGAGGGCGTCAGAGCGCTCGTCGACTACATGAAGGAATTCGAGCGGACGGGCGCGTAAGCGTCATCGTTCCTCCAACCGCATATTCAAAAGCACCGCATGGACGACGAACTCAATTCAAAACTCAAACCGCTGCGCGAGCGCATCGACGCGCTCGACGCGCAGCTCATCGCGCTGCTGAACCAGCGCGCTTCCGTGGCGCTCGAAGTCGGCGAAGTGAAGAAGCATTACAACGCGCCGGTGTTTCGGCCGGAACGCGAGATGCAGGTCATCGCGCGTTTGCAGGAAATGAGCGCGGGTCCGCTGGCGGCGGATCATATCGCGTCGATCTGGCGCGAGATCATGGCGGCGAGCCGCGCGCTCGAACAGACCATCAGCGCGGCGTTTCTCGGGCCGGTCGGCACCTACAGCGAACAGGCGATGTTCGAATACTTCGGTCATTCGATCGAAGGACTGCCGTGCCCGTCGATCGACGAAGTGTTTCGTTCGGTCGAAGCCGGGTCCGCGCAGTACGGCGTCGTGCCGGTCGAAAACTCGACCGAAGGCGCGGTGTCGCGTACGCAGGATCTGCTGCTCACCACGTCGCTTCTGGTCGGCGGCGAACTCGCGCTGCCGATTCATCACAATTTGTTGACGGCGACCGGCAAGCTCGATGGCGTGACGCGCGTGTGCGCGCATCCGCAGGCGCTGGCGCAGTGCCAGCGCTGGCTGACGGCGAACGCGCCGCATCTTGAGCGGCAAGCCGTGTCGAGCAATGCGGAAGCGGCGCGCATTGCGGTGTCCGATCCGACCGTCGCGGCCATCGCGGGCGATCGCGCGGCGACGCACTACGGCCTGGGCGTCGTGTATTCGCTGATTCAGGACGATCCGCAGAACCGCACGCGCTTCGTGATCGTCGGCCGCGAGCCGACCGGGCCGAGCGGCCGCGATCAGACGTCGATCATCGTCACGGTCACGAACGAAGCCGGCGCGGTGTTCAAACTGCTGGAGCCGCTCGCGCTGCACGGCGTGTCGATGACGCGTTTCGAATCGCGTCCGGCCCGCTCGGGCGCGTGGGAGTATTACTTTTATATCGATATCGAAGGGCATCGCGACGAGCCGTCGGTTGCCGCCGCGCTGGACGATCTCGGACGCAAGGCCGCGTTCCTGAAGATTCTCGGTTCGTATCCGCGCTCGCGCTAAAAGACGTGGGCCGCGCGCGCATTCGCGGCGGCCCGATTTCTCCCGCGTCGGACGACGCGTTTTTTTCGATGTCCCGTGGCTGCGTTCTCTTTCAATAAACTGGTTATTTTCGGCGTCGGTCTGATCGGCGGATCGCTCGCGCGCGCGTTGCGCGAACGGGCGCGGCTGAGCGGGCGCGTGGTCGGCGTCGGACGGTCGGCGGCGTCGGTTGCGCGCGCGCTCGAACTCGGCGTGATCGACGAAGCCGCCGCGCTCGACGACGACGCGGCGCTCGCCCGCGCGCTGGAAGGCGCCGACATCGTGCTGCTCGCCGCGCCGGTCGCGCAGACCCAACCGCTGCTCGCGCGCATCGCGCCGTTTCTCGCGCCGACGACCATCGTCACGGACGCGGGTAGCACCAAAAGCGATGTCGTCGCGGCGGCGCGTGCCGCGCTGGGCGCGCGCGCCGCGCAGTTCGTGCCGGCGCATCCGATCGCCGGGCGCGAGTCGAGCGGCGTCGATGCGGCGCTGCCGGAGTTGTACGTCGGACGCAACGTGGTGCTGTGTCCGCAGCCCGACAACGCGCCGGAAGCCGTCGAGCGCGTCGCCGCGATGTGGCGCGCGACCGGCGCGAACGTGCATTGCATGAGCGAGGCGCAGCACGACCGCGTGTTCGCATCGGTGAGTCATTTGCCGCATGTGTTGTCGTTCGCGCTCGTCGATCAGATTCTCGATGCACCCGACGCCGAGCTGAAATTTTCGTTCGCCGCCGGCGGTTTCCGCGATTTCACGCGGATCGCGGCATCGAGCCCGGAAATGTGGCGCGACGTGTGCCTCGCGAACCGCACCGCGCTGCTGGCCGAACTCGACGCCTACACCGACGTGCTCGCGCGGTTCCGCGCCGCCATCGAGGCATCGGACGGCGCGGCGCTCGAAGCGGCGTTTGCGCGCTCGCGTGTCGCGCGAACCGAATGGCAGGAACGCGGCGCACTGAAATCTTCGGGCGATCCCGCCGCGAAATAAGGAAACACTATGGAACATCTCGATCTCGGACCCTACGCTCGCGCGTCCGGCACGGTGCGTTTGCCCGGTTCGAAGAGCATTTCGAATCGCGTGCTGCTGCTGGCGGCGCTCGCGAACGGCGAAACGTCGATCACCAATCTGCTCGATTCCGACGACACGCGCGTGATGATCGCCGCGCTCAAAACGCTCGGCGTCGAGGTGCGGCAGGACGGCGAGCGCGTGATCTTGAACGGCACGGGCGGCGCGTTTCCGTCGAAATCGGCGGAACTGTTTCTCGGCAACGCGGGCACGGCGGTGCGTCCGCTGACGGCGGCGCTTGCCGTGAACGGCGGCGAGTATCGCGTGCACGGCGTGCCGCGCATGCACGAACGGCCGATCGGCGATCTCGTCGACGGCTTGCGTCAGATCGGCGCGTCGATCGACTACGAACTCAACGACGGTTTCCCGCCGCTGAGGATTCATCCGGCGCAGATCGCCATCGACAAACCGATCCGCGTGCGTGGCGACGTGTCGAGCCAGTTTCTCACCGCGCTGCTGATGAGCCTGCCGGTGATCGCCGGACGCGCCGCGCCGGTGACGGTCGAAGTCGAAGGCGAGCTGATCTCGAAGCCGTATATCGAGATCACGATCCGGCTGATGGAGCGTTTCGGCGTCGTCGTCGAACGCGACGGCTGGGCGCGCTTTACGGTCGCGGCGGATGCGCGCTACCAATCGCCGGGCGCGATCATGGTCGAGGGCGATGCATCGTCGGCGTCGTATTTTCTGGCGGCGGGCGCGATCGGGCTGGGCCCGGTGCGCGTGGAAGGTGTCGGGCGCGCGAGCATTCAGGGCGATATCGGTTTCGCCGACGCGCTCAATCGCATGGGCGCGAACGTGATGATGGGCGCGGACTGGATCGAAGTGCGCGGCGTCGAATCGGACGACGGCAAACTGCTGCCGATCGACATGGACTTCAACCTGATTCCCGATGCCGCGATGACCATCGCCGTCGCCGCGCTGTTCGCCAGTGGCACGACCACGCTGCGCAATATCGCGAGCTGGCGCGTGAAGGAAACCGACCGCATCGCCGCGATGGCGACGGAATTGCGCAAGGTCGGCGCGACCGTCGAAGAAGGCACGGATTATCTCGTCGTCACGCCGCCCGCGACGCTGACGCCGAACGCGGCCATCGATACCTACGACGATCACCGCATGGCGATGTGCTTCTCGCTGGTGAGTCTGGGCGGCGTGCCGGTGCGCATCAACGATCCGAAATGCGTGAACAAGACCTTCCCCGACTATTTCGAGCGGTTTTCGACGCTCGTCACGGCGTAATTCGAGCGGTATACCGTGAAACGCGAGGAATTTGTTTTCAATGGCAGCCATAACGGGCCGACAGGGCCGAACGCACCGACCAATGCACCAACAGGGCCAGAATCGATGAAACCGACCCGTCCATACGACCCCACGCCTGTCATCACCATCGACGGTCCGATGGCTTCGGGCAAGGGCACGGTCGCGGCGCTCGTCGCGGCAACGCTGGGCTTCCATCTGCTCGACAGCGGCGCGCTCTACCGGCTCGCCGCGCTGGCCAGTTTCCGCTACAGCGTGGACAAGGACGATGCGCCGGCGCTGGCCGAACTGATCGATTCGCTGCATATCACCTTCCGCGAAGGCTGCGCGCAGCTCGACGGACTGGATGTTTCCACCGAAATCCGCGCCGAGGAAGTGGGTAATCGCGCCTCCGCCATCGCCGTCCATCCCGACGTGCGACGCGCGCTGATCGCCCGCCAGCGGGCCTTCCGCAAGCGCCCGGGACTGGTCGCGGACGGCCGCGACATGGGCACGGTGATCTTCCCGGACGCCACGCTGAAGGTGTTTCTGACCGCCAGTGTCGAGGCGCGCGTCGCCAGACGGCATAAGCAATTGATGCAAAAAGGTTTTTCTGCTAATATGGATGACTTGCTGCGAGATTTGCGCGAACGCGACGACCGGGACATGAACCGCTCTACCGCGCCGCTCAAGGCCGCGGCGGACGCGAAGACGCTGGACACCTCCGGTCTGTCGGTCGATCAAGCGGTCGAACGGATCATCGGCTGGCACAGCGAAGTTCGCGTGTAAGGAATCGCACGTAAGGAATGAAGCAAGCGTAGTTGCAGTAGAAGCAAGGTGCCCTGCCGGAAGCGGGGCGTGTGTTAAACCTCTTAACCCCGTATGGCCTGTCTCAATCCCGAACCACGCGCCAGACTGTGCAAATATCGATTTTTATGTCCGACCTGCAAACCTCCACCCCGAATACCGAATCTTTCGCGGTTCTGTTCGAAGAGTCGCTGACCAAGCAGGACATGCGCGCCGGCGAAGTGATCTCCGCCGAAGTCGTGCGCGTCGACCACAACTTCGTGGTCGTCAACGCTGGTCTCAAGTCCGAAGCCTATATTCCGCTCGAAGAATTCCTGAACGACGCGGGTGAAATGGAAGTGCAGGCGGGCGACTTCGTTTCCGTCGCGATCGACGCGCTGGAAAACGGCTATGGCGACACCATCCTGTCGCGCGACAAGGCGAAGCGCCTCGCTTCGTGGCTGTCGCTGGAAAAGGCGCTGGACAACAACGAACTCGTGACCGGCACGATCACGGGCAAGGTCAAGGGCGGCATGACCGTCATGGTCAACGGCATCCGCGCGTTCCTGCCGGGTTCGCTCGTCGACACGCGTCCGGTCAAGGACACGACGCCGTACGAAGGCAAGACCCTCGAATTCCGCGTCATCAAGCTCGACCGCAAGCGTAACAACGTCGTGTTGTCGCGCCGCGCAGTGATCGAAGCGACCCAGGGCGAAGAGCGCGCAAAGCTGCTCGAAACGCTGAAGGAAGGCGCGATCGTCGAAGGCGTGGTCAAGAACATCACCGATTACGGCGCGTTCGTGGACCTCGGCGGCATCGACGGCCTGCTGCACATCACCGACATCGCATGGCGTCGTGTGCGTCACCCGTCGGAAGTGCTGTCGGTTGGCCAGGAAGTCACCGCCAAGATCCTCAAGTTCGACCAAGAGAAGAACCGCGTTTCGCTCGGCATCAAGCAACTGGGCGACGATCCGTGGGAAGGCATCTCGCGCCGTTACCCGTCGGGCACGCGCCTGTTCGGTAAGGTCACCAACATCACCGACTACGGCGCATTCGTCGAAGTGGAATCGGGCATCGAAGGCCTCGTCCACGTGTCGGAAATGGACTGGACCAACAAGAACGTTGCGCCGTCGAAGGTTGTTCAGCTGGGCGACGAAGTCGAAGTCATGGTTCTCGAAATCGACGAAGACCGCCGCCGTATCTCGCTCGGCATGAAGCAGTGCAAGCCGAATCCGTGGGATGACTTCAGCCGCAACTACAAGAAGGGCGACAAGCTGCAAGGCGCGATCAAGTCGATCACCGACTTCGGCGTGTTCATCGGTCTGCCTGGCGGCATCGACGGTCTGGTTCACCTGTCGGATCTGTCGTGGTCGGAAACCGGCGAAGAAGCCGTCCGCAAGTACAAGAAGGGCGACGAAGTCGAAGCCGTGGTTCTGGGCATCGACGTCGAGAAGGAACGCATCTCGCTGGGTATCAAGCAGCTCGAAGGCGATCCGTTCAGCAACTTCGTCGCGATCAACGACAAGGGCGCTATCGTCGACGGTGTCGTGAAGTCGGTCGACCCGAAGGGTGCCATCGTCACGCTGTCCGGCGAAGTCGAAGGCTACCTGCGTGCTTCGGAAATCGCGCAAGACCGCGTGGAAGATGCTCGCAACGTGCTGAAGGAAGGCGACAAGGTCAACGCGATGATCATCAACATCGATCGCAAGTCGCGTGGTATCAACCTGTCGATCAAGGCGAAGGATTCGGCCGAACAGCAGGAAGCCATGCGCAGCCTGCAGGGCGACTCGAACGCCGCCGCGACCGGCACGACCAACCTCGGCGCGCTGCTCAAGGCCAAGCTCGACGGCCAGAACAGCTAAGCCCTGAGCCAAACAGGCACTGTTGCACATGACCAAAAGTGAATTGGTCGCCCTGTTGGCGTCGCGATTTCCGCAATTTGTCCTCAAGGATGCGGATTTCGCGGTGAAGACGATGCTCGATGCGATGTCGGAGGCTTTGGCCAATGGTCACCGCATCGAGATTCGCGGCTTCGGCAGCTTCGGGCTCAATCGCCGTCCTTCGCGCGTCGGACGCAATCCCAAGTCGGGTGAAAAGGTGTTGGTACCGGAGAAATTCGTGCCGCACTTCAAGCCGGGCAAGGAATTGCGCGAGCGTGTCGATGGCCGCGCGGGCGAACCGCTCAAAGCGTCCGATGACGACGATGCGGACGATCTCTGATCGGCGCGCATCTTCATGCGTCGACCACGAGGCAATCGACCAGAAAAGCACCTCTCGGGGTGCTTTTTTTATGCGTGTCCGGATGGCGTCATTCGCGCGACGGGTGCGGGGCTTGCTCCACCCGGAAGCGCCTCGAAACACGCCAATCGCACGGACGCGTCCGCCAGGAAAGGCGCCGCAATCGATACAGGCCGCGCGCGCCCGTGTGCCCATCCAGACGCATCAATTACAATACCGGTCACTTTGACCTGATCTTCACTGATGCGCGCCGACGTCGAACACCCGGCAGAATGGCATAACCGCAAGCGAGAGTTCCTACATGAAATTTATCGTCTGGCTGATCCGCGTTCTGGTTTTCGTGCTGCTGCTCGTGCTGGCGCTCGCCAACACCCAGCCGGCCACGCTGAACTTCCTCGCAGGCTATGCGTGGGACGCGCCGTTGATCCTGATCGGCCTGGCGTTCTTCGTGGTGGGCTTGCTGGCCGGACTCGTCTCCGCCGTGCCGGCGATGCTGCGTCTGCGCATGGAAAACGGCCGCCTGAAGCGCGAGCTGCGCGCGGCGCGCGAGGTGTCGCCGGTGAAGGAAGAGCCGCCGATGCCGCCGCTCATCTGACACTCGTGTACGCAGTTGCCTGACACTTGCGCTCTTGCTGCTGCGAAATAGCTGCTAATAAGCAGTCAACAAGCAGTCAATAACCGACTCTTCGACTTCTATCGCATGGATCTAGACTTCTGGTGGCTGCTCGTCATCCCCATCGCGTTCGCGCTGGGCTGGGTGACGTCGCGCTACGATCTGAAAACGCTGCTCTCGGAGAACGCGAATCTGCCGCGTTCCTACTTTCGCGGCCTCAACTTTCTGCTGAACGAACAGCACGACAAGGCGATCGACGCCTTTATCGAAGTCGCCAAGCTGGACCCTGAAACCATCGAGCTGCATTTCGCGCTCGGCAATCTGTTTCGTCGACGCGGCGAGACCGATCGCGCGATTCGCGTGCATCAGAATCTTTTGAGCCGTGCCGATTTGCCCGCCGCCGAACGCGATCACGCGCTCTACGAACTCGGGCAGGATTTTTTGAAGGCCGGCTTGCTGGATCGCGCCGAAGAAACGTTCCGCTCGCTGGAATCGGGCGAGTATTCGCTCGGGGCGCAGCGCGCGCTGCTGACCATCTACGAAATCGAAAAGGATTGGCCGAAGTCGATCACGACGGCCGAGCGCATCGAGAAGATGGGCGCGCCGTCGCTGCATATGGAGATTGCGCATTTTCATTGCGAACTCGCGCAGGAAGCGTTGCAGCGCAAGAGTCCGGACGGCGCGCGCAGCGAGCTGAAGCTTGCGTTGGCATCGAACCCGGACAACGTGCGCGCGACCATTCTCGCCGGCGATGTCGAAGCGGCCGCCGGCAATCTCGACGGCGCGATCGCCAGCTGGAAGCGCGTGGAAGCGCAGAACGAAGCGTATTTGCCGCTCGTCGCCGAAAAGCTGATGAAGGCCTACGACGCGCTCGGCCGCAAGGAAGAGGGCGTCGAGCTGCTGACCGATTACGCGACGCGCTATCCGTCGAACGATCTGCTCGATGTCGCGTACAAGCACGTGCAGGAACTGCGCGGGCTGGAAGCCGCGCACGCGCTGGCGCGCAAGCAAATGCAGAGCGCGCCGAATCTCGCCGGCATGACGCGTCTGCTCGAAGCGCAGGAAGCGACCGCCGAGGAACCGCGCCGCGGCGAGCTGGAACTGATGCGCAATCTGGTGAAGCAGCGCACCAAGAATCTGCCGCGCTATACGTGTCAGGCGTGTGGTTTCCGCGCGCGGCTGTTCTATTGGCAATGTCCCGGCTGCAGCGGCTGGGAAACCTACGCGCCGCGCCGCGTCGAACCGATCACGAGTTCGAGCTGAGCGCCCGAAATTCCCGAACGCCCACGAATCTGAAACCTCACCGAGCTGCTCATGAAAATCACCATCGTCGGTACTGGTTATGTTGGTCTCGTCACCGGCGCGTGTCTCGCCGAAATCGGCAATGACGTGTTCTGTGTGGATGTCGATTCGCGCAAGATCGAAATTCTCAACAATGGCGGCGTGCCGATCCACGAACCGGGTCTGCAGGAAATGCTCACCCGCACGCGCGCGGCGGGCCGCATCCAGTTTTCCACCGACGTGAAGGCGAGCGTCGAGCACGGCGATATCCAGTTCATCGCGGTCGGCACGCCGCCCGACGAAGACGGTTCCGCCGATCTGCAATACGTGCTCGCGGCGGCGCGCAATATCGGCAAGTATTCGAACGGCTTCAAGGTGATCGTCGATAAATCGACGGTGCCGGTCGGCACGGCGCTGCATGTGCGCGCCGCGATCTCGGAAGAACTGAAGGCGCGCGGGCTCGACGCGTCGGCGGAGCACCGCTTTTCGGTGGTGTCGAATCCGGAGTTCCTGAAGGAAGGCGCGGCCGTCGACGACTTCATGCGGCCGGACCGCATCGTGATCGGCATCGATGACGACGAGGACGGCAATCTCGCGCGCGAGAAAATGCGTCGTCTGTACGGGCCGTTCAACCGCAATCACGAACGCACGCTGTATATGGACGTGAGTTCGGCCGAATTCACCAAGTACGCCGCCAACGCGATGCTCGCCACGCGTATCTCGTTCATGAACGATCTGTCGAATCTCGCCGAAACCGTCGGCGCGGATATCGAAGCCGTGCGGCGCGGCATTGGTTCGGACCCGCGCATCGGCTATAATTTTCTGTACGCGGGCTGCGGCTTCGGCGGCTCGTGCTTCCCGAAGGACGTGCAGGCGCTGCTGCAGACGGCGCGCGAAAACGGTCATCGGCTGCGCATTCTCGAAGCGGTCGAGGACGTCAACAACGACCAGAAGGAAGTGCTCGTCAACAAGGTCGTCAGGCAAATGGGCGAGGACCTGCGCGGACGCACCTTCGCGATGTGGGGCCTGGCGTTCAAGCCGCAGACCGACGACATGCGTGAGGCATCGAGCCGGCGGATCGCGGCGGCGTTGCTGGCGCGCGGCGCGACCGTGCGCGCGTACGATCCCGTCGCCATGCACGAAGCCGAGCACGTGTTCGCACTCGATCTCGCCGATCGTCCCGAGGACATGAAGCGTCTGCATCTCGTCGGCACGCAGCATGAAGCGCTGCGCGACTCGGACGCGCTGATCATCGTGACGGAATGGAAGGAATTCAAGAGCCCGGACTTCGGCTACTTGAAGAGCGCGTTGAAGACGCCGGTCATCTTCGACGGCCGCAATCTGTATGAACCGGAATCGATGGCCGAACTGGGCATCGATTACTTCGCAATAGGACGTCCCCATGTCGAACTCGACCGCCACGCTCACCGCGTCGTCTAAGCCCGCCGATATTCCGGTGGTGCCGCGGGCGCGCATTTCCGCCGCCCGCGTGCTCGTGGTCGGCGATGTCATGCTCGACCGCTACTGGTTCGGCGACGTGAACCGCATCTCGCCCGAAGCGCCCGTGCCCGTGGTGCGCGTGCAGAAGAAGGAAGACCGGCTGGGCGGCGCGGCCAACGTCGCGCGCAACGCGGCGGCGCTCGGCGCCCAGGCGGGCCTGCTGTGCGTGGTCGGCCACGACGAGCCGGGCGAGCGCATCGTCGAATTGCTCGGCGAAAGCAAGGTCAACGGCTACATGGAACGCGATCCGGCGCTGCCGACGACCATCAAGCTGCGCGTGCTGTCGCGTCAGCAGCAGTTGCTGCGGGTCGATTTCGAGGATGCGCCGAATCACGAAGTGCTGCGCGCCTGCTCCGACCGCTTCACCGAGCTGTTGCCGCAGCACGATGTCGTGCTGATGTCCGATTACGCGAAGGGCGGCCTGACGCACGTCACCGAGATGATCGGCGAGGCGAAACGCGCCGGCAAGCCCGTGCTGGTCGATCCGAAAGGCGACGACTGGGAACGCTATCGCGGCGCCACGCTGATGACGCCGAATCGCGCCGAACTGCGCGATGTGATCGGCAGCTGGAAGTCCGAGGAAGATCTGCTCGATCGCGTGACGAAGCTGCGCGCGGAACTCGATCTCACGGCGCTGCTGCTTACGCGCTCGGAGGAGGGCATGACGCTCTTCACAGACAGCCAAGTGGTGCACACGTCGGCCGAAGCGCGCGAAGTGTATGATGTCTCGGGCGCGGGCGACACCGTCATCGCGACCGTCGCGACCATGCTGGGCGCGGGCGTCCCGCTCGTCGACACCATCGTCTACGCGAACCGCGCGGCGGGCATCGTCGTCGGCAAGCTCGGCACGGCGACCGTCGACTACACCGAACTCTTCGCCTGAACTCTCCGATCTCATCATGACTCTCATCGTCACCGGCGCGGCCGGGTTCATCGGCAGCAATATCGTCAAGGCGCTCAACGAGCGCGGCGAGCATCGCGTGATCGCGGTCGATAACCTCACGCGCGCCGACAAATTCAAGAATCTCGTCGATTGCGAGATCGACGATTATCTCGACAAGACCGAATTCGTCGAGCGCTTCCGGCGCGGCGATTTCGGCAAGGTACGCGCGGTGTTTCATGAAGGCGCCTGTTCGGACACGATGGAAACCGACGGCCGCTACATGATGGACAACAACTTCCGCTACAGCCGCGACGTGATGGACATCTGCCTCGAGCAAGGCGCGCAGTTCCTGTACGCGTCGTCGGCGGCGACTTACGGCGGATCGAGCCGCTTCGTGGAAGAGCGCGAGTACGAAAAGCCGCTCAACGTCTACGGCTACTCGAAGCTGCTGTTCGATCAGATCGTGCGTCAGACCATGCCGAAGGCGAAGACGCAGATCGTCGGCTTCCGCTATTTCAACGTGTACGGCCAGCGCGAGACGCACAAAGGGCGCATGGCGTCGGTGGCTTTCCACAACTTCAATCAGTTCCGCTCGGAAGGAAAGGTCAAACTGTTCGGCGAATACAACGGTTATGCGGCCGGCGAGCAGACGCGCGACTTTATTTCCGTCGAAGACGTGGTGAAGGTCAATCTGTTTTTCTATGACCATCCGGATAAGTCGGGCATCTTCAATCTCGGCACCGGACGCGCGCAGCCGTTCAACGATATCGCCTCGACCGTGGTGAATTCGCTGCGCGGCATGAACGGCGAAGCGGCGCTGTCGCTGGCGGAACTCGTGCAGCGCGGGCTGATCGAGTACATTCCGTTCCCCGATGCGCTGCGCGGCAAGTACCAATGCTTCACGCAGGCGGACCAGTCGAAGCTGCGCGAAGCGGGTTACGACGCGCCGTTTCTGACGGTCCAGGAAGGCGTCGACCGCTATGTGCATTGGCTGTTCGGCCAGCTATAAACGCAAAAGAAGTCTCTCTAGACTGGGTCTCGCGGTCGGCACTCTTCGCCGGCCGGTTCTTCACGGAGATTCCAGTCATGTTCAAGCAAGTCCTTTCCTCGATCGTCGCGCTCGCGCTGAGTCTGTCCATCGGATCCGCGTTCGCGTCGGTCGACGTCAATACCGCCAACTCCGATGCGTTGCGCGGCATCAAGGGCATCGGCCCGGCCAAGGCGAAAGCCATCCTCGACGAAAGACAGGCGCACGGTCCCTTCAAGGATGCGGCCGATCTCGGCACGCGCGTGAAGGGCATGGGCGGCAAGACCGTGCAACGTCTGGAAGCCGAAGGCCTGACCATCGGCGCGGCGCCGAAGACGGCGGCGGCTTCGCTCGCGTCGCCTGGTTCCGGCGCGGCTGTGAGCGCGACGCAGGTCTCGACTTCATCGACTGCCAAACCCGTCGTCGTGAAGAAATAGGACGCCGGTTCCTCTTCTGATCTCGCAAAGACTCCTTCAGCCTTCGGATGTGTGGGGCTACTCCGCGGATCCTCTCGCCCGCGGGGCTTTTTGCGTCGGCGCGCGGCTGACGCGTCGTGCGGACGCGCGCGCGGCATTCCATCCTGCTCAAAGGGGTGTGGCGGCGTCGATCGGACCGCTGGGCTACAATCGATGAATATTTACATCGAAAATCGTGCGGCAGGCGTGCCCTCCCGCTGGAATGGAATCCGCCCCTCATATGGCTTACATGACTATCGAAGACACGATCGGCAACACGCCGCTCGTGCAACTCGTCCGCATCGTCGACGAGGACATCCGCAGCCGCAACAACGTCGTGCTGGCCAAGCTCGAAGGCAATAATCCGGCGGGCTCGGTGAAGGATCGTCCAGCTTCGTCGATGATCAGGAAAGCTGAAGAACGCGGCCGCATCAAGCCGGGCGATACGCTGATCGAGGCGACCAGCGGCAATACCGGTATCGCGCTCGCGATGGCTGCCGCGATGCGCGGTTACAAGATGGTGCTGCTGATGCCCGAAGATCTGTCCATCGAGCGTCGGCAGAGCATGGCGGCGTACGGCGCGGAAATCGTGCTGACGCCGACCAAGGGCGGCATGGAATACGCGCGCGATCTCGCCGATCAGATGCAGCGCGACGGCCGCGGCATCATCCTCGACCAGTTCGCCAATCCGGACAATCCGGTCGCGCATTACGAAGGCACCGGTCCCGAGTTGTGGAAGCAGACGGACGGCCAGATCACGCACTTCGTTTCGTCGATGGGAACGACCGGCACGATCATGGGCGTCTCGAAGTATCTGAAGGAGCAGAACGAGAAGATCGAGATCATCGGCGCGCAGCCGGAAGAGGGCTCGCGCATTCCGGGCATCCGCAAGTGGCCGGAAGCGTATCTGCCGAAGATTTTCGATCGCTCGCGCGTGGATCGCGTGGAGAACGTGAGTCAGGCGGCCTCGGAAGCGATGGCGCGGCGCATGGCATCGGTCGAAGGCATTTTCGCGGGCATCTCGTCGGGCGGCGCGTGCGAGGTGGCGTTGCGGATCGCGCGTCAGGTCGAGAACGCGACGATCGTGTTTATCGTGTGCGATCGCGGCGACCGTTATCTGTCGACGGGCGTGTTTCCGGCCTGAGTGTTTTCAGACGTCCGCAAAAACGAAACCCCGGCGCGCCGGGGTTTTTCTTGTGCGCCCAGCATGGGCGCACTCTTGCGGGTGCAAGTCGCGCGGCAAGTTGACCACAGCGAGCGAAGTGAAGCGCAACTGCGGAAGGGCGACCGACCGTGGGGAGGAAGCGTGGAG
>NZ_LFJJ01000082.1 GCF_001189365.1 Candidatus Burkholderia verschuerenii
TCAAGGGGCAAACCGGCGACGCGCTGCATGCGGTGCTGTGTGCGGCCGGCTACAACCTGCGCTGGCTGCTGCGCGCGATCGTTCGTCTGGGCCTTGGCCCTATATTCTTTTTGCTGCTCGCGTGGGCGCGTTTTCAGCTCAACGTCATGCCTCAACCTCTACTCGTGCGCTGCAGACCTGGCTGAGATGTGCGTTTACGTCTGCACCAGACTGCGTCGTCGGGTCCATTCCGGCAAATTCAATTTTGCAGGCCAGACGAAGTAACGCGTTTGATTAGTCTTCGCTGCAAATGAAAATGGCGCCCTCACATGGGCGCCATTTTTTTGGCGTGACTGGCGGCGCGGCGTTACGTGACGCGCGACCGCATGCGTGACGACGCGTCAGAGGCTCTTGCGCCCCGTCACGGCAGCGGGCGTCGCGCCGTGATCCTCGACGAGGCCGAGCGAGATCGCGCGGGCCAGTTCGGCGCTGACGCTAGCGACGTCCGACGCTTGCCGGCGAGCCGCTTCGGTGCGGACTTCGCTGGTGTGCAGATAGAACGCCAGCATGATCGGCAGCAGAATCGCGACGGGCCAGTAAGTTGAGATGGCGTGTTTCATGGGACTGCCTTCGGTTTGGAATGCCGCCTCACAAAGAAAACAGATACATTGGCGGACGCTTTGAATGGTACGCAATCGCCGGAATCTTAAAAAGCCACTGAAAAGCAACACAGCGTTGCGCAACGAACAACAAGCAAGTTGCCGGCCTGAAATGATGAATGACGGAAACCACGGAAAGCTTGTCTTGCCGCCGTCATAAAGGCTTACAAACTTGTCGGGGACAAAGCCGGTTGCGCGCGGTCTCACACAATAACAATCGAGCATTTTTCAATCGATATGAAATTCGCGGTAAGTGGTCTTCTCGTCGCATGTTCCGTCGCCCTGCTGGGCGGATGCGCGGCTTATCCCGACGGCCCCGGCTATGGTGGCGGCTATCCGAGCGTCTATGACGATCCGGGCTACGGCTACTACGGCGGCGGCCCGGTCGTGCAGCCGAGCGTCGTCGTGAACGGTGGCTATTACTACGGTCCGGGTCCGCGTTATTGGGACGATGGTCCGGGCTGGCGTCGCCCGTATCCGCAGGGTGGCTATCCGCCGGGCGGATGGCATCGGCCACCGCCGGATCGCGGACCGGGCGGCGGTGGCGGTCGTCCGCCGAACGCGGGTGGTCCGCCGCCAGGTGGCCCGCCTCCGCAGGCCGGCGGCGGGCAATTGCCTCGCGCGGTCGGTGGCGTGCCGCCGGGACGTCCCGCCGCGCCGCCTCCATCCAATGCAGGTGGCAATCGTGGCGGTGGCGGCAATCCGGCTCGCTGGCACGAAGGCCCGGTCGGAAACTGAGCTGATAAACGACAAAAGCGACGGGAAACCGTCGCCTTTGTCGTTGGTGTCTCGTCTTTCAGCCGAGATGCGTACCCTGCGCCTTGTATAACTCCCGGAACGTGCGCCCGACCGGCGCGGGCATATCGCGCGTGCCGGTCCAGCCTGCGCCAATCGGCAATCGGGAAATCGTCTTGCGATTGCCGCCCAGACGCTCGAGCACGCGCACCACGAATTTCGTGAACAACGCATAGGCCGTGGGCCGCATCGCCAGATAACCCCACGCCGCGAGCGCCGCGCGTTCGCGCCACGGCCGCAAATGCCGCTCCATCTGCTTCTCGCGCAGTTTGCGCAGCAGATCGGACAGCGGAATTCCAACCGGACAGACGCTGTTGCATTCGCCGCATAGCGTCGCGGCCTGCGGCAGATCCAGCGCGCGGTCGATGCCTACATACGACGGCGTCAACACCGAGCCCATCGGTCCGGGATAGACCCATACATACGCATGACCGCCGATCTTCTGATACACCGGGCAATGGTTCATGCACGCGCCGCAGCGGATGCAGCGCAACATCTCCTGAAACTCGCCGCCGATCAGCCCGGTGCGCCCGCCATCGACGAGCACGAAGTACATATGCTCGGGACCGTCTTGCTCGCCCGCCGCGCGCGGGCCGGTCAGCAGCGAAAAATAGTTGGAGATGGTCTGTCCCGTAGCCGAGCGCGGCAGCAGGCGCATCGCGGTCGCGAAATCTTCGAGCGTCGGCAGAATCTTTTCGATACCCGTCACCGCCACATGCACGCGCGGCATCACGGTACACATGCCTTCATTGCCTTCGTTCGTCACGACGGCAACCGAGCCCGTCTCCGCGACCAGAAAGTTGCCGCCCGTCACGCCCATATCGGCCGACATGAAATGCGGACGCAGCACTTCGCGCGCTTCCTTCGTCATCTCGGGGATATCGGTTAGACGCGGCTTGCCGTGCGTCTTCGCGAACAGATCAGCGATCTGCTCCTTATCCTTGTGCACGACCGGCGCGATGATATGGCTCGGCGGCTCGTTATCGTTGATCTGCAAGATATATTCGCCGAGATCGGTCTCGATGGACTGCACGCCCATTTCGCCGAGCACGCGGTTCAACTGCATCTCCTCCGACACCATCGACTTGGTCTTGATGACCTTCCTGACCTCGTGCTTGCGCGCGATATCGGCAACGAGCCTGGCCGCGTCCTGCGTCGATTCCGCGTAGAGCACGGTCGCGCCGCGACGCGTCGCCTCGCGTTCGAAGGTTTCGAGCCACACGTCGAGATTCTCGAGCGCGCGATTGCGACGTTCCTTGAGCGCATCGCGCGTCGCTTCGAAATCGATATCGCGCACGGCGGTGGCGCGCGCGCTGACGAACTTGGTCGAGAGCTTCGTGAGATTCTGCTGCAGGCGTTCGTCCGCGAGCTTGCTGCCGGCGCGCGCCTTGAAGTGCATCGTCTGGACTTGCATGGCGGTCCCCGTTATAACGCGCAGCGCATCGCCAGCGAGCACTAGCGCGATATGCAGCACGCGCGTGGTCGTGTCGCCGGTGCGGCGCAGGCGTCCTTCGATATTCAGGATGCAGCCGAGGTCGCCGAGCACGACCGTATCCGCGCCGCTCGCCTTGATGTTGGCGCATTTCTCGTCGACGATGGCCGTCGAGATATCGCCGTATTTCACCGCGAATGTGCCGCCGAAGCCGCAGCAATGCTCGCAGCCGCTCATCTCGGTCACGGCCACGCCCGCTTGCCTGAGCAGTTCGCGCGGCTGCGTCTTCACGCCGAGTTCGCGCAGTCCCGAGCATGAATCGTGATACGTCACGCTGCCCTCGAACACGCCCGGCTCCATGCGCGCCTTCGCGACATTGACCAGAAAATCCGTCAGTTCGAACACGCGCGGCTGAAGGCGCGCGTAACGGCGCATCAATTCGGGATCGTCGCGGAACAGATCGCCGTAATGCGCGCGGATCATGCCGCCGCACGAACCGGACGGCACGACGACATAATCGAACTGCTCGAATTCGCGCAGCGTTTTTTCCGCGAGATCGCGCGCCAGCGGGCGATCGCCGAAGTTGTAGGCCGGCTGGCCGCAACACGTCTGCGCCGGAGGCACGACGACTTCGAAGCCCGCGCGCTCGATCAGCTTGATGACCGAGAATCCGATCTCGGGCCGCATCAGATCGACCAGGCAGGTGACGAACAAACCGACTCGCATGGGGGCGTTTCCTGTTTTTTGAAAATGATGTGAACGCAGGCCGATTATCCGCGAAAAGCGCCGCCCGACGTCGATCCTGCGGGCAGTGCAGCATCGTCTTTAATTTTTTTCACATTATGAGATACAATGCGGATTCCGCAGTTTGACGCATCAACCGATTTTTCACGATGAGCGATACGAACCCGGAATCCAAAACCTCCATTCAGGTGATCGAGCGCATGATGCGTCTTCTCGACGCCCTCGCCGATCACACCGATCCCGTCAGTCTCAAGGAACTCTCGCAGAGCACGGACCTGCATCCGTCGACGGCGCACCGCATCCTGAACGACATGGTGCTGTGCCGTCTGGTGGATCGCTCCGACCCCGGCACGTACCGGCTCGGCATGCGCCTGCTCGAACTCGGCAATCTCGTGAAAGCGCGACTGTCCGTGCGCGAAGCCGCGATGCCGCCGATGCGCGAACTGCATCGGCAGACGGGACAGACGGTCAATCTCTCGGTGCGTCAGGGCGACGAGATCGTGTATATCGAGCGCGCGTATTCGGAACGTTCGGGCATGCAGGTCGTGCGGGCCATCGGCGGACGCGCGCCCTTGCATCTGACGTCGGTCGGCAAGCTCTTTCTCGCCGCCGACGAAGCCTCGCGCGTGCGCGCCTATGCCACGCGTACCGGTTTGTCCGGGCATACGCAGAACAGCATCACCGATCTGAGCAAGCTCGAGCGCGAGTTGTCCTTCGTGCGCCAGCAATCGTGCGCGCGCGATAACGAAGAGCTCGAACTCGGCGTGCGCTGCATCGCCGCGGGCATTTACGACGATACCGGGCGGCTCGTCGCGGGACTGTCGCTGTCGGCGCCCGCCGATCGCCTTCAGGATGCATGGCTCAAGCAACTGAGCCATACCGCGCTGGAAATCTCGATGTCGCTTGGTTATCACCCCTAGCAGGCCAACGGCGACGGACATCAGCCGCAGCACGCGCATCGCTGAAATCAGCGGCACGGCCAAGAAAAAGCCGGATGTGTCTCACGACGCATCCGGCTTTTTGTCGAGCTAAACGACCGCTCAGGGATTGGCGTTGGAACCCATGTCCGCGCTGATGATGTGCGGCTCGCCGAGCGTATCGAGGAACGAACGCAGACGGCCGGCATCGGCGAAACGCGAGTACTTGCCGTAGGAATCCAGCAACACCATGATGACCGGACGGCCATTGACCGTCGCCTGCATCACGAGACACTCGCCCGCTTCGTTGATAAAGCCGGTCTTCTGCAGACCGATATCCCACGATGCATTGCGGATCAGCGCGTTCGTGCTGTTGTAGGCGAGATTGCGCTTGCCCGTGTTCACGTCATAGCTGCGATCGGTCGAGAATTTGCGGATCAGCGGATATTGATACGCTGCGTTCACCATCTTCACGAGATCTCGTGCGCTGGACACGTTCAGGCTCGTGAGACCGGTCGAGTTCTCGAAATGCGTGTCGGTCATTCCGAGCGACTTCGCCTTGGCATTCATCGCGGCGATGAATGCCGGACGGCCGCCCGGGTAATAACGCGACAAAGCGGCAGCCGCGCGATTTTCCGACGCCATCAACGCGATATGCAGCATGTCCTCGCGATCGAGCACCGAGCCGACCGCGAGACGCGAGCCAGTGAACTTCTCGTAATCGCGATCTTCGTCCGTCACCGTCATTTCGTCGGTGAGCGGCAGATGGGCGTCGAGCGTGACCATTGCCGTCATCAGCTTGGTGATGGACGCGATCGGCACGACGGCGCGCGAGTTCTTGTCGAACAGCATTTCCGACGTGTTCTGGTCGACCACGTACGCGACGCTCGAACGCAGCGCGAGGCTGTCGGGCGTTTCGTGCAGGCCGAACGCCTGACCGACCGACGTCGCGCGCGGCTGGTACGCCACGGAATGCACGGCGGCGCGGCGGCCGTGACCGTCCATCCGATAGCTCGCGCGATGCTTGCGCGAACGCGGTGCGTCGTCGTCATCGGCGGCGACCTTGGCGGCCTTCACGGGTTTGGGCGACTTCAGCGAAGTCTTGGCGACACGAGCGGGCTTCTCGGCTTTCGCGGATGACTTCGACGACTTCTTGACGGACTTGGTTGTGGTGGCGGACTTCGCGAGGGCTTCAGCCGGAGCCGCTGCGAAGGACGTCGCTACTACGATGGAGACGGCAATCGACAGCGCCGAGCGCACTGCCACGCCATGCACCACCTTCAACGACGAAAACATTTCGGTTTTCATTAGTGTTCTATTTGGGCGGCTGGAAGGTTCCGCCAAGTGTAGTGAAGCTACGAAATTTAAGCAATATTAAGTACTTATCGATGCTCGTTAAACCGAGTTGTAAGCGTCGACAGGCGGTTGCCGGTCCGGGGCGCGCATTGATCGGAAAAAATGATCCTGCGCGCAGAATAAAAGCTGCCGCTATCGCGCCCGGGCAATGGCCTTGAGCGTGCTATCGGCAATATTTTCTGCAACTTGAGCCTGATTTTTAAACCGGGGAACGATCGAACCGGAAACAAACGACGGGCGGAAGGTTGCTGGCTGCTTCATGAAACGACGGAATGTGTCGCGGTGCGGCAGGAACGTCGTAGCGGGCAGCCGGAATGAATGTTAACGGTTTTGCCACAATTTGGTGTACGGCGCTGTCCTAAAAATAAGATGAGGCGCATTAAATTCTTATGGACGCGACGCGGCTTTAAGACTCGCGTCGATCTTGAGTAACATCAAACTTTCATCGGGACGTGTTTCCATGCCCTTTCCGACGATGTCCGCACGGGGCGCGAACGCTCGCTCCAGTTTGGTGCACAGGGTTTGCCCGGATCCTTCTGAAGTCTTTTTGGTATACCAGTAAGGTTTTGTTTAAAAAGCATTTTCGTACTTTTGTGCGTCGCACAAAAAGCGCTTGACATCCATCGGAATCTCTCTAAAATGGCTTTCATGTTGCGACGCACCAAACGCGTTCGCACCTGGCGGCGGCAAACCTTGGCCCCGCATCTACCAAACCACGACCCGCATTGATGGGTCGGCTATCAGGAGCCTGAGATGACCCTGTTGACCCCCGAGCAAATCGCAGCCGCACAGAAAGCCAACTTCGACACGCTGTTCGGCCTCACGAACAAGGCGTTCGAAGGCATGGAAAAGCTGGTCGAACTGAATCTGCAAGTCGTCAAGTCGACGCTCGCGGAAAGCCAGGAAAACACCCAGCGCGCCCTGTCGGTGAAGGATGCTCAGGAACTGCTCGCACTGCAAGCCAGCCTCTCGCAGCCGGTCGCTGAGAAGGTGCTATCGTACGGCCGTCACCTGTATGAAATCGCATCGGCCACGCAAGCCGAATTCGCCCGCGTCGCCGAAGCTCAGTACGAAGAGCAGAACCGCAAGGCGCAAACGCTCGTCGACAACGTCGCGAAGAACGCACCGGCCGGTTCGGAAACCGCTGTCGCCGTCATGAAGTCGGCCATCACCGCCGCCAACACGACGTACGAAACGGTTCACAAGGCAACGAAGCAAGCCGTCGAAATCGCCGAAAGCAACTTCAACGCTGCCGCCACGGCTGCGACGAAGGCCGCCGCTCAAGCGACGGAACAAGCTACGCGCACGGCCAAGAAGGCTACGGCGTAAGTTTGCGGCCGGGTTCGCCCCGGCTGGCTGCACACGCTCTGAATGACGAAAAACCCGGCCTAGTGCCGGGTTTTTTATTTGGCGCCGCTTTGCATCGATGTCCGGATCCTCATTCCGAACTTCACACGCCCGCCTCTCCTGCCGTTCGCGCCGGTCTTTACATTAAGACTTTCACCAAAGAACCTTTCACCAACATTTCATATACTGCGCGTGGTTTGAGCATGACTGCCGGATCATGAGGCGTCGTCTTCCGTCCAGTCGTAATCGAATACAGCGTGCAGGCAGGTTTCGCACACGATAAGTCAATTTAAGCAGGAATACTATAAAAATGAGAGCCCTCAAGCGTGCTGGTTTTGCAGCCTTGATCAGCCTGGCGAGCATGACGGCCAACGCCACCATGCCATTCGACGGCACGATTCATTTCACCGGAAAGGCACTCGGCAGCACATGCGTCGTCGAAGGCGGCGAAAGCTACGTCACACTGCCGACGTTCTCCATCAATACCATGACGGCGGGCTCCACGGCTGGAGACACGCCGTTCACGGTCGCGGTGAGGAACTGCGCACAGACCAACACAAAGGTCAGCGTGTACTGGAATTCCACCGACACGATTACGGAAAACGGCCGCCTGAAGAACAACGGAACCGCTACCGGCCTCGAACTCCAATTGCTGAACGCGGATGGGAGCGTGATCGACATGAGCCAAGGCGAAGGCGCGCAAAATTCGAAGGGCGGAACCTTCGTCGACGGATCGGCAAGCTTGCCTTACGTCGTTCGCTACTACTTCGCCACGGACCGACCGAGCCAAGGAAGCATCGAAAGCTACGTCACCTACTCTGTCGTCTACAACTAGAACGGCTCGCCAATCGGCCGAGCCGATACAAAAAGGGCACGCAATCTCTTGCGTGCCCTTTCGTCATCGAGCCGACAACGCGCCCGATTACTTCTTCTTCTGCGGCGGCAAATCCGTACACACGCCTTCGTACAGTTCCGCTGCCATGCCGACCGATTCGCCGAGCGTCGGATGCGGATGGATCGTCTTGCCGATATCCGTCGCGTCCGCGCCCATTTCGACCGCGAGGCACACTTCGCTGATCAGATCGCCCGCGTTCAGACCGACGATACCGCCGCCGATCACGCGATGCGTCGTCTCATCGAAAATCAGCTTGGTGAAGCCTTCGTCGCGACCGTTGGCGATCGCGCGGCCCGATGCGGCCCACGGGAACACCGCCTTGCCGTACTTGATGCCTTCAGCCTTGCACTGGTCTTCCATTTTGCCCGCCCACGCCACTTCCGGATCGGTGTAAGCCACCGACGGAATCTGCATCGCGTCGAAGTACGCCTTCTCGCCGTGCGCCGCTTCCGCCGCGACATGGCCTTCGTGCACGGCCTTGTGCGCGAGCATCGGCTGGCCGACCAGATCGCCGATCGCGAAGATATGCGGCACATTGGTGCGCATCTGCTTGTCGACGTTGATGAAGCCGCGATCCGTCACCGCCACGCCCGCCTTGTCCGCGCCGATCTTGCCGCCGTTCGGACTGCGGCCGACAGCCAGCAGCACGAGGTCGTAACGCTGCGGTTCGGCCGGCGCCTTCTCGCCTTCGAACGTGACGTAGATGCCATCTTCCTTGGCTTCCGCCTTGGTCGTCTTGGTCTTGAGCATCACGTTCTTGAAGCGCTTGGCGTTGAACTTCTCCCAGACCTTCACCAGATCGCGGTCCGCGCCCTGCATCAGGCCATCGAGCATTTCGACGACGTCGATTTCCGCGCCGAGCGTCGAATACACCGTCGCCATTTCCAGGCCGATGATGCCGCCGCCCACCACGAGCATTTGCTTCGGAATCTGACGCAGTTCCAGCGCGCCGGTCGAATCGACCACGCGGGGATCGTCCGGGAAGAACGGCAGCTTCACCGACTGCGAACCCGCCGCGATGATCGCCTGCTTGAACTTCACCACCTTCTTGCCGTCCGGACCCTGCACTTCCATATGGTTCGGATCGACGAAGTTGCCCACGCCCGTCACGACCGTGACCTTGCGCGCCTTCGCCATGCCCGCGAGACCGCCGGTCAGCTTCTTGACGACGCCTTCCTTGAAGCCGCGCAGCTTGTTGAGATCGACCTTCGGTTCGCCGAAGCTGATGCCGTGCGAGGCCAGCGCCGCCGCTTCGTCGATGACGAGCGCCGTGTGCAATAACGCCTTCGACGGAATGCAGCCGACGTTCAGACACACGCCGCCGAGCGTCGAATAACGTTCGACGAGCACGGTCTTCATGCCGAGGTCGGCCACGCGGAACGCCGCCGAATAACCGCCGGGGCCTGCGCCGAGCACGAGCATGTCGCATTCGACATCGGCCGAACCCGAATAGCTGCCTGCCTTCGGCGCGGGCATCGGCGCTGCTGCCGCCGCTGCGGGAGCCGGAGCCGCTTTCTGCGGTGCGGGCGATGCCGCCGCCACGCCGCCTTCGAGCGTCAGAATCAGCGTGCCTTCCGACACGTTGTCGCCGATCTTGACCTTCAGTTCCTTGACGACGCCCGCCGCCGGCGACGGCACGTCCATCGTCGCCTTGTCGGATTCGAGCGTGACGAGCGACTGTTCCTTCTCGACCTTGTCGCCCGGCTTCACATGCACTTCGATGACCGGAATGTCCTTGAAGTCGCCGATATCCGGCACCTTCACGTCCTGCACGGCACCCGATGCAGCCGGAGCCGGTGCAGCAGCAGCGGGTGCCGGTGCGGGCGCGGAAGCAGCCGCGCCTTCGGTCTCGATCATCGCGATGACCGAGCCTTGCGAAACCTTGTCGCCCTGCTTGACCTTCACTTCCTTGATCGTGCCTGCCGCGTCGGCAGGCACTTCCATCGTCGCCTTGTCGGTTTCGAGCGTGATGACGCCCTGTTCCTTTTCGATGGCGTCACCGGCCTTGATATGGACTTCGATGACATCGACATCGGAGAAGTCGCCGATGTCGGGTACTTTTAGTTCGACGAGACTCATGTTGTCCCCTAGAAGAAGAGCGATAGGAACCGGACGCATCCGGTTCCGCCGTCGGCCGCGAGCGCGCGCATCGTTCGAAAAAACGACGCGCGCGCCACGATCAAACGATCACAGAATGACGCGACGGAAATCGCCGAGAATCGCCGACAGATACGCGTTGAAGCGCGCCGCCGCCGCACCGTCGATGACGCGATGGTTGTACGACAGCGACATCGGCAGCGTGAGGCGCGGCACGAACTGCTTGCCGTCCCACACGGGCTTCTGATAGCCGCGCGACAGACCGAGAATCGCGACTTCGGGCGCGTTGATGATCGGCGTGAAATGCGTGCCGCCGATGCCGCCCAGCGACGAAATCGAGAAGCAGCCGCCCTGCATCTGGTCGGGCTTCAGCTTTCCTTCGCGCGCCAGCTTCGACAGGTCGGCCATTTCCTTGGCGATATCGATGAGGCCCTTCTTGTCGGCATCGCGGATCACCGGAACGACCAGGCCGTTCGGCGTATCGGCCGCGAAACCGATGTGGTAGTACTGCTTGAAGACGAGGTTGTCGCCATCGAGGCTCGCATTGAAGTCCGGGAACTTCTTCAGCGCCGAGACCACGGCCTTGATCACGAACGCCAGCATCGTGAACTTGACGCCCGCCTTCTCGTTTTCCTTGTTCAGCTTGACGCGAAGCTCTTCGAGCTCGGTGATGTCCGCTTCGTCGTTGTTCGTGACGTGCGGGATTATCACCCAGTTGCGATGCAGATTCGCACCCGAAATCTTCTTGATGCGCGACAGCGGCTTCGGCTCGACCGGACCGAACTTGGTGAAGTCGATCTTCGGCCACGGCAGCAGGCCGAGTTCGCCGCCACCGGCACCCGCAGGCGCGGCCGCGGGCTTCGCGCCCTGACCGGTCATCACGCCCTTCACGAACGCGGTGATGTTTTCCTGCGTGATGCGGCCCTTCGGACCCGTTCCCTGCACACGCGACACATCGACGCCGAGTTCGCGCGCGAACTTGCGCACCGACGGCGATGCGTGGCTCGACGTGCGCGAGCCGTCGCCTGCGGGCATCGCGGGCGCTTGGGCGAGTGCGGACGGCGCTTCCTTCGCGGGCGCGGCCTTGGCCGGCGCATCCGACGGCGCGGCAGCCTTGGCGGGCGCGGGAGCCGGTGCGGGCGCAGGCACTGCCGCCGCGCCGCCACCGCCTTCGAGCACGAGGATCAGCGAGCCTTCGGAGACGTTGTCGCCGACCTTGACCTTCAGTTCCTTGACCGTGCCCGCTGCGGGCGACGGCACATCCATCGTCGCCTTGTCGGATTCGAGCGTGACGAGCGACTGTTCCTTCTCGACCTTGTCGCCGACCTTCACCGAAATTTCGATGACGGGAATGTCCTTGAAGTCGCCGATATCCGGCACCTTCACTTCGGTCGTGCCGCCACCGCTAGCTGCAGCGGGCGCGGGTGCCGGAGCAGGCGCGGCAGCCGCTTCCTGCTTGGTTTCTTCCTTCTTCGCGCCACCGCTTTCGGCGCCTTCCAGAATGACGATCAGCGCGCCTTCCGACACGTTGTCGCCCACCTTGACCTTCACTTCCTTGACGACGCCTGCCGCCGAACTCGGCACGTCCATCGTCGCCTTGTCGGACTCGAGCGTGACGAGCGACTGCTCGGGTTCCACCGTGTCACCCACCTTGACCAGAACCTCGATCACGGGGATGTCCTTGAAATCGCCGATGTCCGGCACTTTGACTTCGATCGCTTGACTCATTATTAGTGTCTCCTGGGTTGCACGCGGCCTCTCTCCGCTTCGGAAAGAGGCGCGTCACAACACACGGGGGCGATGCCTTTAGACGGTCATCGGGTTGGGTTTGGACGGGTCGAGGTTGTACTTCTTGATCGCCTCGCCGACGACCTTGCGCTCGATCGTGCCTTCGTCGGCCAGCGCGTTCAGCGCAGCCAGCGTGACCCAGTAGCGGTCGACTTCGAAGAAGTGGCGCAACGCTTCACGCGTATCCGAGCGGCCGAAGCCGTCGGTGCCGAGTACCACGAACTTGTTCGGAACGTACGCGCGAATCTGGTCCACGAGCGCGTGGATGTAATCGGTCGATGCGATCACCGGGCCTTGCGCGTCCTTCAGCAGCTTGGTGACGTGCGGCACGCGACGGTCGTCGGCCGGATGCAGCAGGTTCCAGCGCTCGCACGCCTGACCTTCGCGGGCGAGTTCAGTGAAGCTCGGCACGCTCCACAGATCGGCCGTGACGCCCCAGTCGTTCTTGAGCAGATCGGCGGCGGCGATGACTTCGTTGAAGATCGTGCTCGCGCCCATCAGCTGAACGCGCGGACCCTTGCCCGATGCATCCGCACGCTTGAACGAGTACATGCCCTTGATGATGTCGCTTGCGACCACATCGCCTTCGGGGATCGCCGGATGCTCGTAGTTCTCGTTCATCACGGTGATGTAGTAGTACACGTCTTCCTGCTCCTGCACCATGCGGCGCAGACCGTCCTGCATGATGACGGCGAGTTCGTAGCCGAAGGTCGGGTCGTAGCTCACGCAGTTCGGAACCGACGCCGCCCACAAGAGCGAGTGGCCGTCTTCGTGCTGCAGGCCTTCGCCGTTCAGCGTCGTGCGGCCGGCGGTGCCGCCCAGCAGGAAGCCGCGTGCGCGCATGTCGCCCGCCGCCCACGCCAGATCGCCGATACGCTGGAAGCCGAACATCGAATAGAAGATGTAGAACGGGATCATCGTCTCGCCATGCGTCGAGTACGACGTCGCGGCCGCGATCCAGTCGCACATGCCGCCGGCTTCGTTGATGCCTTCCTGCAGAATCTGACCCGTCTCCGATTCCTTGTAGAACATGAGCTGGTCGGAGTCTTCCGGCACGTACTTCTGGCCGTCCTGATTCCAGATGCCGATCTGGCGGAACAGGCCTTCCATACCGAAGGTACGCGACTCGTCCGGCACGATCGGCACGACGCGCTTGCCGAGCGTCTTGTCCTTCAACAGGATGTTCAGAATCCGCACGAACGCCATCGTCGTGGAGATTTCACGGCCTTCGCCCGTGCCCTTGAGCAGCGGTTCGAACGCGGCGAGCGCCGGCACCGGCAGCGATTCCGCCTTTTGGCGGCGCGCGGGCAGATAGCCGCCGAGTTCCTGACGGCGCGAGCGCATGTACTCGAGTTCCTTCGAGCCTTCCTCGAAAGTGATGTACGGCACGTCGACGATCTGCTCGTCGGTGATCGGCAGGCGGAACTGGTCGCGGAATTTCTTTAGCGTTTCGATCGGCAGCTTCTTCTGCTGGTGCGTGATGTTCATCGCCTGACCGTGCTCGCCCATGCCGTAACCCTTGATGGTCTTGGCGAGGATGACGGTCGGCTGGACCTTCGTTTGCGTCGCGGCCGAGAACGCCGCGTAGATCTTGTGCGGATCGTGGCCGCCGCGATTCAGGTTCCAGATGTCTTCATCGGACCAGTCGGCGACCAGCGCCTTCAGTTCCGGCGTGTTGAAGAAGTGCTCGCGCACGAACGCGCCTGACTCCGACTTGTACGTCTGGTACTCGCCGTCGACGACGTCCATCATGCGGCGCATCAGCGCGCCGGACTTGTCGCGTGCGAACAGCGCATCCCAGCGGCTGCCCCAGATGACCTTGATGACGTTCCAGCCGGCGCCACGGAATTCGCTTTCCAGTTCCTGGATGATCTTGCCGTTGCCGCGCACCGGGCCGTCGAGACGCTGCAGATTGCAGTTGATGACGAACACGAGGTTGTCCAGACGCTCGCGGCCGGCCATGCCGATCGCGCCGAGCGATTCCGGCTCGTCCGTTTCGCCGTCGCCCAGGAACGCCCACACCTTGCGGCCGTCGGTCTTGCAGATGCCGCGCGCTTCCATGTACTTCATGAAACGCGCCTGATAGATCGCCATGATCGGGCCGAGACCCATCGACACGGTCGGGAACTGCCAGAAGTCCGGCATCAGCCACGGATGCGGATACGACGAAATGCCCTCGCCGCCCACTTCCTGGCGGAAGTTGTTGAGCTGCTTCTCGGTCAGGCGGCCGAGCAGGAACGCGCGCGAGTACACACCCGGCGACGAATGGCCCTGCACGAACACGAGATCGCCGCCGTGTTCTTTCGACGGCGCGTGCCAGAAGTGGTTGAAGCCGACGTCATACAGCGTCGCGGCGGAAGCGAACGATGCGATGTGGCCGCCGACGTTGGTGTCCTTGCCCGCGCGCAGCACCATCGCGATGGCGTTCCAGCGCGTGTACGAGCGAATGCGGTGTTCGATGTCCTGGTCGCCCGGAATCTTGGCCTGACCAGCGACGGGAATGGTGTTGATGTACGGCGTGTTCGCCGAAAACGGCAGGTGCTCGCCGTGTACGCGAGCGAATTCGATCTGCTTCTCGATCAGGTAGTGGGCGCGGTCGGGGCCGACCGCCGAGATCACGCCGTCGAGCGCGTCGAGCCACTCGGCGGTTTCCTGAGGATCGTCGTCATTGGCATTGGCGACATATTTGAGAACTTCGTCGGGTACAGCGGACATGCTCGTCTCCTGATGTGAGGAACACTCTGGGAACCGCCAGCGCACGCTCGCACGAAAGCGGACACGGGCTGCGTGCCGGCATTCTAAAGAGGGTCCTGAGGCTGAAGCAAGGAATTTTTCAAATCATGAGAGTTAATCTCATAATATAAAAAATGCTGCAATGCACCGTCCGATATAGGGTTGTTGGTCAGACGTATCTCCTCCTTTTGCTGCAAATCGCTGTTCTTTACCGTCTTTTTACGCCAATTAACAATCCGACGCTGCGTTACAATCGGTCCCATGTTGACAGACCGGCTCAAACGCTCGGCACGGGTCGCGCGCAAGCCGACCGACGCGTCGCCCTCCCGCTGGCACCACGGACCGTGGTGGTCGAACTCTTATTTGCTCACGCCGCTTATTTCCATCCTGGTTTTTCTGGTGGTGATGAGTCTGATTCTCTGGAGCCTCAACCGGCGCGAGCAGCAGCAGGAAGACACGCTGTATCGCAACGTCGCGTGGGCGCAGCAGCAGATCCGCCTGTCGATGACCGGCGCGCAGGAGCAGATTCAGGCGCTCGCACGCGATATCGCCAGCGGCCACGGCGATCCGCAGACGTTCCAGACGTCGTCGACCGACATCATGCAGGGGCATCCCGAGATCCTCTACATGAACTGGTACACCAGCGAGCACAAGCCGCGCTGGCCCAACACGCCGCTGCCCGTACTCGGTTCCCGCCTCGCCAAACCCAACGACACGCAGATGGACGAGGCCGTGCAGGCCGCCTTCGACGAAGCCCGCAGCACGCGCCATCAAGTCTACTCGCCGCTGCTCTACGACGATCTCGGAAACGGATACATCACGTTGCAGACGCCGGTTTTCCGCGATCGCGACTTCCTTGGCTCGATCGCGGCGGTGTTCTCGATCGAAGGCATCCTCAAGCACGACATTCCGAGCGAACTGTCGGCGAAGTACAAGATTTCGATCACCGATCTGAACAACCGCGAACTCGCGACCACGTCGAGCCGTCCGCGTCTGCCGCGCGACATGTTCTACGATCTGCCGCTCGATCCGCCGGGACAGGGTTTGTCGGTGCGCGTGTATTCGTATCCGCAACTGACCAACTTCACCAACAACACGCTGGTGTGGCTCGTCGCCGGGCTGTCGTGCTTCGTGCTGTGGAGTTTGTGGAGTCTGTGGAAGCACACGCGCCAGCGCTTCGAGGCGCAACAGGCACTCTACGCCGAAGCCTTTTTCCGCCGCGCGATGGAAAACTCCGTGCTGATCGGCATGCGCGTGCTCGATATGCACGGCCGCATCACGCACGTGAATCCGGCGTTCTGCCGCATGACGGGCTGGGACGAAAGCGATTTGGTCAGCAAGAACGCGCCGTTCCCGTACTGGCCGCGCGACGCGTATCCCGAGATGCAGCGTCAACTGGACATGACCTTGCGCGGCAAGGCGCCCTCGTCCGGTTTCGAATTGCGCGTGCGTCGTAAGGACGGCTCGTTCTTCCACGCGCGTTTGTATGTCTCGCCGCTGATCGACAGTTCGGGCCGTCAGACCGGCTGGATGTCGTCGATGACGGACATCACCGAACCGAAACGCGCGCGCGAAGAACTCGCCGCCGCCCACGAACGCTTCACGACGGTGCTCGAAAGCCTCGACGCGGCCGTCTCCGTGCTAGCCGCTGACGAAGCCGAACTGCTGTTCGCCAACCGCTATTACCGCCATCTGTTCGGCATTCGCCCGGACGGGCATCTGCAACTGGCGGGCGCGGGCTTCGACAACGGCGTGCCGAGTTCGTCGTCCGACACCATCGACATGGTCGATACCTACGCGGGTCTGCCCGCCGCCGCGCTCACAGAAGGCTCGGCGGATGCGCAGGAAGTCTACGTCGAAGGCATTCAGAAGTGGTTCGAAGTGCGCCGCCAGTACATTCAGTGGGTCGACGGCCATCTCGCGCAGATGCAGATCGCGACCGACATCACGCAGCGCAAGCAGGCGCAGGAACTCGCGCACCAACAAGAGGAAAAGCTCCAGTTCACCAGCCGTCTGATGACGATGGGCGAAATGGCTTCCTCGCTCGCGCACGAACTGAATCAGCCGCTCGCCGCGATCAACAACTACTGCTCCGGCTGCGTCGCGCTGGTGAAATCCGGCCGCATGACGCAGGAAACGCTGCTTCCGGTGCTCGAAAAAACCGCCCAGCAGGCCGTGCGCGCGGGCATGATCATCAAGCGCATCCGCGAGTTCGTGAAGCGTTCGGAGCCGAAGCGTCAGGCCACGCGCGTTGCGGATATGGTTGCGGACGCGGTCGGTCTCGCCGAAATCGAGGCGCGCAAACGCAAGATTCGCATCGTCACCGAAATCCGTTCGCGCATGCCGGTGATCTACGTCGATCCGGTTTTGATCGAGCAGGTATTGGTCAACCTGTTGAAAAATGCCGCCGAAGCGATGCATGATGCGAAACCGAACGCCATCGATCCGGTGATTCGCGTCATCGTGCAGCGCATGGACGGCGGCTTCGTCTGCATCAGCGTGGTCGATCAGGGACCGGGCGTGGACGAAGCGACGGCAGAGAGGCTTTTCGAACCGTTCTACAGCACGAAATCTGATGGAATGGGCATGGGGCTGAATATTTGCCGCTCGATCATCGAATCGCATCGCGGCCGGCTTTGGGTGGTCAACAACGTCGAGGCGGACGGTCATGTGACCGGCGCGACGTTCCACTGCAGCCTGCCGATCGGCGAAGTGGACGGTTCATCCGATTACGGCGGCTCTGACGCAAAAGACGAACATACGAGACAACAAACAGTAACGGGAGAACTATGAGCACTGTCACCACTCAGGAAACCGTTTTCGTCGTCGATGACGACGAAGCCGTGCGCGATTCCTTGCGCTGGCTGCTCGAAGCGAACGGCTACCGCGTGCAATGTTTCTCCAGCGCGGAATCATTCCTCGACGTCTATCTGCCGATCGCGCATTCCGGCGCGATCGCCTGCCTGATTCTCGACGTGCGCATGGCCGGCATGACGGGTCTCGAATTGCAGGAAAAGCTGATCGCCGAGAACTCGCTTCTGCCGATCATCTTCGTGACGGGTCACGGCGACGTGCCAATGGCCGTTTCCACGATGAAGAAAGGCGCGATGGACTTCATCGAGAAGCCCTTCGACGAAGCCGAACTGCGCAAGCTCGTCGAGCGCATGCTCGACAAGGCACGCACCGAGAGCACCAGCGTGCAGCAGCAGCGCGCCGCCGCCGAACGGCTCGGCAAGCTCACGGCGCGCGAGCATCAGGTGCTGGAGCGGATCATCGCGGGCCGGCTGAACAAGCAGATCGCGGACGATCTCGGCATCAGCATCAAGACGGTGGAAGCGCATCGCGCGAACATCATGGAAAAGCTGTCCGTGAACACCGTCGCCGATCTACTGCGTCTCGCGCTGTCGAACAAGCCGCAGCAATAAGGCTGCGTCCGCACAAGCTACTCCGCTCTTTCCGCGCGGCCGGGCAAGCGTTCCCGGCCGCGTCTGTCTTTGGCCTCGTCCTTCCTGCTTTTAGGACGAGCGCGTCCCGCCCTCTTCCCCTCGTTGTCTGACGTGTTGAAACGTGATATTGCGTTGATGGCGTTGACTCGGGATCGGCTCACCTCGTAACGTGACCGCACCCTGATTTAACTACCGGACTGTCTTCGACCGCGCATTCGCGTCGAGCCGTATCGTGCTTGCGGGCAAACGTTTCACGTAGGGCTTGCGTGTGCATCGACGGCGAAGTCCGGTTTGTTTCGTTTTGCTTAACGACGTCGCTTTCTCCGTTCATTTCGGGACGCGCGGGTCACGCCGATCGCGGCGTATCTGCTCGTCCGCTTGTTCTGAGCGTGAGGTACAGGAGGATCCAACCTTGAAAATAAACACTCACTCCGCCCCGTCGGCGGGCCTGCGCCCGGTGCGCCTGCTCGCCTTGTGCGCCGCGCTTCCGCTCGTGACGCTGCACGCGCCGCTCGCGCAGGCGCAGACCCAGGGCAGCGCGCCCGCCGGCCAGAAGCTCACGAACCAGCAACTCGATTCGCTCACCGCGCCCGTCGCGCTCTATCCCGATGCGCTGCTCGCGCAGGTGCTGATGGCATCGACCTATCCGCAGGAAGTCGAGCAGGCGGCGCAATGGGCGCAGCAGAATCCGAACGTGAAAGGCGACGATGCCGTGAAGGCCGTGCAGTCGCAGCCGTGGGATCCGAGCGTGCAGTCGCTCGTGGCGTTTCCGCAGGCGCTCGCCACGATGGCGTCCAAACCGGACTGGATGACGCAGTTGGGCAACGCTTTCGTCGCACAGCCGAGCGATGTGATGGACTCCGTGCAGCGCCTGCGCCGCGCCGCGCAAAGCGCGGGCAACCTGAAGACGACGGAGCAGCAGAAAGTCGTCGTGCAGCAGGCGCCGAGCACCAGCGTGACGACCATTCAGATCGAGCCGGCCAATCCGCAAGTCGTCTACGTGCCGACGTACAACCCGACGGTCGTGTACGGCGCGTGGCCGTATCCGGCGTATCCGCCGGTCTACGTGCCGCCGCCCGGCTATGCGATCGCGACCGGTTTCGCCACCGGTCTCGCGTTCGGCGCGGGCATCGCGGTCGCCAATTCGTTGTGGGGCAACTGCGACTGGAATCACGGCGACGTGAACGTCAACGTGAACCGGTACAACAACATCAACGTGAACAACCGGCTCAATGCGAACAGCAACAACAATCTCGCCAACCGGCAGAACAACTTCAACAACCAGAATCTGGGTGGCGCGAACCGCGACCAGTTCCGTGGTCGCGACGAGCAGCGCGCGCAGGCCGCGCAGAAGACCTTGCAGCAGCGCACCGGCCAGAACATGAATCAGACGGCGTCGCAGCGTGCGCAGAACATTCGTTCGGGCGGCGGCGAGAATGCGCGCACCACCGGCAATCTGAATCAGCGCGCGCAGAACGTGAATCGCGACAACGCCTTGCGCGGCGCGGGCGACGGCAACGCCGCGCGTCAGGATGCGCAGCGCGGTCAGGCGAGCCGGCAATCGTTCCAGAATCAGCAGGGCAATCGCATGGGTGCGAACGGAGGCGGCGTTCAGCGTGAAGGCGGCGGAGGCGGATTCCACGGCGGCGGTGGCGGCGGAGGTTTCGGAGGCGGCGGCGGATTCCATCGTCGATGAGTCGATGACAACCCGTCCAACGTTCAGCGCCACCGACATGGCACACGCCCGATCCAGGAGCCCAAGATGATTCATACGCAAGCCAACACCACACTCAAGCGCGCGGCGATCGCCGCGCTCGCCGCGACATCGCTGTCGCTCACGGCATCGCTTGCGCACGCGCAGGCCGCTTACCCCACGCCCGATGCCGCCGCGCAGGCGCTGACCGACGCCATCGCCGGCAACGATGCCACCGCACTCGCGAAAGTGCTGGGCAAGGACCACGCGCGTTACGTGCCGGGCGACAGCATCGGCGAGCAGGATATTTACCAGTACCTCGGCGCGTGGGCGCAGGGGCATCGCGTCGTCGAAGATACGACGGCAGCCCAAGGCCAGCCGCGCGCGCACGTCGAAGTCGGCACCAGCGGCTGGACGCTGCCGATCCCGCTCGTCAAGAGCGCTCAGGGCTGGCGCTTCGACATGCCCGCCGCGCGCGACGAAGTGCTGACGCGGCGCATCGGCCGCAACGGAGCGCTCGGTGATGCAGGTCGCCCTCGCCTACGTCGACGCGCAGCACGACTATCGCAAGCTGATGAACCATTACGGCCAGCACTTCGTCAGCACGCCGGGCACGCATAACGGCCTGTACTGGGACACCGCGCCCGGCGAGCCTGACAGCCCGCTCGGTCCGCTCGCGGCGGCGATGCCGAACAAGGCGACGGCATCGGGCGGTTACTACGGTTATCACTATCGCATCCTGACGGCGCAGGGATCGTACGCGAAAGACGGCGCGAAGAACTACCTCGCGAACGGTTTCGGCCTGATCGCGTGGCCCGCGCAGTACGGCCAGACCGGCGTGATGTCCTTCATGATCAATCAGGACGGACAGTTGTACGAGCGCAACCTCGGCCCGAAATCGTCGGCCGTGGCGTCGCAGATCAAATCGTTCGATCCGAACGCGTCGTGGAAAGCCGTCACGCCGTAAAGCCGCAACCCGCGTCGCCGCGAGCGCTCCTTGCCTCGCGGCGATCGCCTCGCTTATTTGTCGACGCTGTTCGAACTGTTCCCCGGCGATCTGATCTTCACCGGCACGCCGGAAGGCGTCGGCGCGGTCGTGAAGGGCGATCTGATGAAGGGCGGCGTGGACGGCATCGGCGAATTCGCGGTGCGCGTGGTCTGACGCGGACACGGCGATCATGAAGCTCTACAGCTATTTTCGTAGCTCGGCGGCGTATCGGGTGCGGATCGCGTTGAACCTGAAAGGGCTCGACTACGACTACGCGCCCGTTCATCTGGTGCGCGGCGGCGGCGAGCAGTTGAAGTCCGATTACCGTGCGTTGAATCCGGACGGCATCGTGCCGACGCTGGTCGATGGCGACGACGTGCTCACGCAGTCGCTGGCGATCATCGAGTATCTGGAGGAGACGCATCCGGAGCCGGCGCTGCTGCCGCGCGATCCGGCGGATCGGGCGTTCGTGCGCTCGGTCGCGCTGCAGATCGCCTGCGAGATTCATCCGGTCGATAACCTGCGCGTGCTGAAGTATCTGAAGCACGAAGTGACGGTGCCGGACGACGTGAAGGACGCGTGGTATCGGCACTGGATCGATTCGGGCTTCACGTCGCTGGAGAAGCGGCTCGCGAGCGACAAGCGCGTCGGCGCGCTCACTTTCGGCGATACGCCGACGCTCGCCGATCTCTGCATCGTGCCGCAGGTGTTTAACGCGCGGCGCTTCGATATCGATCTGTCGCCGTATCCGACGATCGTGCGTATCGCGGATCACGCTTCGCAAATCGAGGCGTTCGCGAAGGCCGCGCCCGCCGCGCAGCCGGACGCCGAGTAATAATCGGCATAGGGGCGGCCAGCAAGCTGGCCGGTCCCCTGCCACACCACCCTGCCACACCACCCGGCGTGCGGGTCCGCACCGGGCGGTTCGGGAAGTTGAGGTTATGTGAGGCGAGGCATGCC
>NZ_LFJJ01000083.1 GCF_001189365.1 Candidatus Burkholderia verschuerenii
TTACCCGGAACAATGGACTCCAGTCGTCCCCATATCTCATCGGTCAGCAACATTCGACTCATCTTGATCGCTTACGCAAAAGATGAGATGTAAACACATTTCTTCAAATGTGAACAGAGCCTAGCGCCTTGCAGGCGAAATATGCCGAATATGCGAAGGCGCTGACCGAACTCACGCAATATCTGGACGCCAACAATATTCAGGCCTTCCTCGATCAGCCGACGCAAGGTTTTCAGGATCGCTATCTCGCGGAACAGCGCAATTTCGTCGCGTTCGGCGATGAAGCGGGCCTGTCGTCGATCGATGCGCGTTATACGGCGTTCCGCGTGGTCGGCATCGTGATTGCGTGGCGCTGATCGCGGGCGTCGTGCTCGTGCATATCGCGTTGTCGCGCGGCGTGATTGCGCCGCTGGAAGAAGCGGGCCGTCACTTCGAAAACATCGCGCAGGGCAAGCTCGATGCGCGTATCGCCGATCGCGGCAGCAATGAAATCGGGCGTCTGTTCGCCGGGTTGTCGTCGATGCAATCGAGCGGCGCGCAGACGGTGAAGACCGTGCGCGAAACGTCGGATTCGATCAACTACGGCGCGGACGAAATCGCCAGCGGCAACGCGGATTTGTCGGCGCGCACGGAGAATCAGGCGGCATCGCTCGAAGAAACCGCGTCGAGCATGGAAGAACTCACGGCGACGGTGCGTCAGAACGCCGAGCACGCGCGCGAAGCCAACGCGCTCGCCGGTCAGGCGCTGGAAACGACTTCGCGCGGCGCGGGCGTCGTGGACGACGTGGTCGAGAAAATGCGCGTGATCGCGAGCAGTTCGGACAAGATCGCCGAAATCATTTCGGTGATCGACGGTATCGCGTTCCAAACCAATATTCTCGCGTTGAACGCGGCCGTCGAGGCAGCGCGCGCGGGCGAGCAAGGTCGCGGCTTTGCGGTCGTGGTGGGCGAAGTGCGCGGCCTCGCGCAGCGTTCGGCGCAATCGGCGAAGGAAATCAAGGAACTGATCGGCGAATCGGTCGCGCAGGTCAGCGACGGTTCGGAGCTCGTCGAGCGCGCCGGCACCGCGATGCGCGAAGTGTTGGCGTCGATCTCGCGCGTCACGCAGATGATGGCGGAAATCAGCGCATCGTCGATGGAGCAGAGCGTGGGCATCGAGCAGGTCAATCAGGCCGTCACGCAGATGGACGAGATGACGCAGCAGAACGCGGCGCTCGTCGAGCAGGCCGCGGCGGCCGCGTCGTCGTTGCACGAGCAGACGCGGCAGTTGAAGGCGGCAGTCTCGGTGTTTCGAATTTAAGCCGGCGAATCAGGCAGGTAACGCCGCGTACGACGTCGCGAGGTGATACGGCGTCGTCGACGGCATTTCCGCGCGGACGATCTCGCCGTCCGCCGAGCGGCATTCCACCCAGCCGCGCGCGTGCAGAAAGCGCGCGGCGAAACGCGCGATCTGCTGCGTAACGTCTTCGCGGTCGTCGCCGCGCGTGGCCATCGCGCGCAAGTACTCGGTCTGCGCCCAGATGCGCTGCGTCGCGTCGATCACGCGGCCCGCTTCGTCAAGCGCCGCGCAGACGCCGCCGGTTTCCGCATCCACGCCGTATCGCTGCGCGAAGTCGAACGCGCGCGCGAGGCGCGTGTCCAGTCCCGCCGCGCCGAACGCGGCATGCCCGCTGCCGGCACACAAAAAATACCACTCGAACTGATGTCCCGGCTCCAGCCGGTTGCCCGCCGCGCCCATTGGCAATTCGGCAATGCAACCGCTCGCTTCATGCACGAAGGTATCGGCGACGGCGCGCGTGAGGTCGTGCAGACGCGTGTCGTAGAGGGCGTCGCTGGTGGCATCGCGGGCGGCGAGCCAGGCTTCGGCGAGATGCATCAGCGGATTCTGTAGCGGGCCTTCCAGCGTCGCGCCGAAATCCTCGGCGAGGATCGCGTTCAGCAGCGCGCCGCGTTCCGTGAAGCGCGTTTCAATTAGTCGCGATGTTTCATCGATAATTGCGAACGCGTCCTTATCTCCGCTCTTCTTCGCGTAATGCGCACACGCAAACACGACAAACGCGTGCGTGTACAGATCCTTTTGACGCTCCAGCGGCGCGCCTTGTGCATCGACGCTGTAGAACCATCCGCCGTATCGCGTGTCCTGAAAATAGTGTCGTAACGATGCGAACAAGGTCGCGGCATGCGCGAGATCGCCGGCATCGGAGAAGACGAAAAGCTGGCGCGCGCAGGCCATCGCGCGATATCGCTTGGGTGGCAGCGGCGCGTGATCGGCGGGCGCGACGGCTTCGAATGGCAGGCGCAATGCGTCGTTGAAGCCGGGGCCGCGCCAGATCGGCATCACGACGTCCGAAAAGTGCGCGTGTAGCGCGCCGCGCGAGGCCGGGTTCGACGCTTGCATCCCTTCCGTAAGGGAAGTGGACGAGCCGTTTGATTGCTGTTGCTGCATGAGAGGGTTCTGCGTTGGGCTTAGCCGCGAAGCATAGCAAAACCGGCTCGACGCGCGCCGCGCTTCCGAGCCCTGAAAACAGGAGGTGAACGATATGTTTAACAATCTGGAACTCGTTTCGCGGCTTGTCATGGTCGCCGTGCTCGGCAGCGTGATCGGCTTCGAGCGCGAGCGGTTATCGTGGGCGGCGGGACTGAGGACGCATATGCTCGTGTGCGTCGGCTCGGCGCTGATCATGATCGTGTCGGCGTTCGGCTTCGAGGATGTGCTCAAAGGCGATCACGTCGTGCTCGATCCGTCGCGGATCGCGGCGCAGGTCGTCTCCGGCATCGGCTTTCTGGGCGCGGGATCGATCCTGCTGCGCGGCGAGATCGTGCGCGGACTGACGACGGCCGCGAGCCTGTGGTTGGTCGCGGCGATCGGCTTAGCCGTCGGCGGTGGGCTGTACACGGCGTCGATCGCGTCGACGATCATCATCCTCATCATTCTGGCGGGGCTCAAGCCGCTCGAGCGTCGCTTTATCACCGTGCGACAGCGGCGCGAACTGACGATGCTCGTCGATCGCGGCGCGCTGACGTTTCACGGTCTGCATGAAGTGCTCGGTCCCGGCAGCGTGCGCGTGAAGCAGTTCGTTGTGCAGCAGAGCGACGATTCGCCCGATCTGGACGAAGTGCAGGTCGTGTTGTCGCGCGCCTCGACGCAGGAATATCTGGCGATTTGCGACCGGCTTCGGCGGCTCGACATGGTGCGCGAATTCCGCGAGGAAAACGACGCTTAAGCGCGCGCGACGGCATCGGCGGCGCAATCATCGAAGGAATTACGCTGTGCCGATGCCGCCGCGCCTGCCGCCGTGCGACAATGCCGCCTCTCGAAAACCATCGCCGGACCGCCAGTGCGCGCGGCGCACGCCGTCCCGGCCGCCGACTTTCGACCTATGTCAGATTCCGCAGTAAAACGAGATACCGAAACGCTCTCCGGCGATGCCGCCATCGCCGCCAAAGCCCGCCGACGCCGCGTCGAAACCGCGCCGTCCGGCGTGTCCGGTGACAGCGCCGATACCGAAAAGAAACTCGCCCGCGCGGCCCGTTCGGCGCAACGGCTCGCCCAGTTGAGCGACGCGCAGCGCAGCGGCGAAACGCTCGATCTGTTCGCCGAGGACGCCGAGCGCGCCAATTTGCAGGCGCAGAACACCGATATCCGTCAGGGCACCTTCGAAGGCTTCGAATTGCCCGATGTCTTTCTGGCGGCCGTTCCGTCGCGCAGCGTCGTCGCGGGCTCGGCTGTTTCGAAGCGGGACGCGCCCACGGCCGTCGCGGATTCTGCCGCGCCCGTGCAGACGTCGCTGATTCAGGACGAACCGGTTGCATCGGCCGCATCGGTCGAAACGACGGCGGCCGACGCATCGGCGGCCGACGCATCGGCGGCCGACGCCGCGCCGCTGCATCGCCCGCGCGCGGATGCCGTGCCGGAACTGGATCGCGCCCGCGCGACGGCTTTCGCGGACACCATCGACGCCTTGCGCGCGGTGATCGTCGAGCAGCGCGCATCGACGCTGGCACACGCGCGCCGCATGAAGACGATGCTGACGATCATCGTCTGCGCGATGCTCGTGGTCGTCGCGACCGGCATCGCCCAGACGACCGTGCTGCTGCGGATGCGTCACGACAGCAGTCTGCAGCAGGACCGCGTCCAGCAACTGATGCTCAACGAGCAGGCGACGCTCAGCTCGCTGTTCGATACCGACTCCGAAAACGTGCCGATGTCCGGCGCGTTCGGCGCCCAGCACACCCCGGCGGCCGATGCGTCGCCGATCCAGCCGGTCAGCACCGCCCACGCGGCGGCCGCCGCGACCGGCCGCCATCGCCAGGCGCATCGCCACGCGGGTTCCTCGGCGCACTGACGCGCCACTTTCCTCTGCTGTCACATTCCTGCGACACATCGCCTCGGGGCGACGTGCGGGCGTCGCACGCACTGACGCATCGCTTGTCCGTCGCACGGCCTTCCCCGACCTGTCCCCGTTTTCGTCATCGCTCCAATCGGTAATTTGATAGAAAAACTACCAAAAAATTCTCCAGGAAATATTGTTTTGCACTGGTATTGCAAAAGTGGTTAACCATATAATTGTGGCTAAGGGAAAACCCTCAAACACCAACCGGAGTCTGACATGAGCTACCTCTTCGCACTGCTGCAAAAGTTTGCTTCGTTGTTCGAAAATCCCCATCTGCCGATGGACAAGGACTACTCGTATCAAGCACGTTTCAAGGAATCGGAGCGTCAGCGCGCGGCACGCGGCACCGCTTTCGGCTTCCGTCTGTAATGCGCAGTTAAAGGCGGCGCGGGAATCACAGAACAAGCAGCAGACGACGGCATCGCGCCGGACGACCCGCCCGCCAGCTTCATCAGTTTTGTAGTTTTTTAGCTTTTTAAACGCCTTTTTCATAGGCGCCGCGTTTCACCCCATTCTCCTTCCCGGCCGCCAACCGAGCGCCGCGGTATCCTTTGGTCCTTGCTCCTGCTCCTTTCTGGCAATGACCGATTCTTCCCAAACCGTTCACTTCTACGATCCCGCTCAAGGCCACGGCCTCAAACACGATCCGTTCAAGGCGATCATCGCGCCGCGCGTCATCGGCTGGATATCCAGTTGCGATGCCCAAGGCCGCGTGAATCTCGCGCCCTACAGCTTTTTCGGCGCGTTCGCGTCGTTTCCCCATGTGATCGGTTTTTGCAGCGAAGGCCGCAAGGACAGCATCGGCAATATCGAGGCGACGCGCGAGTTCGTGTGGAACATGTCGACGCGGCCGCTCGCCGAGCGCATGAATCGCACGTCCGCGCCGGTCGGGCCGGAAGTCGACGAGTTCGAACTGTCGGGGCTGACCAAGGCGCCGGGACGCAACGTTGCCGTGCCGCATGTCGCGGAATCGCCGGCGGCGCTAGAGTGCAAGCTGTTGCAGGTCATCCGTCTGAATAATCTCGACGGCCAGCCGATGGACAACTGGCTGGCGCTCGGTCAGGTCGTCGGCGTGCATATCCGCCAGGAATTCCTGAGCGATGGCCTGTTCGATACGAAAGCCGCGCGCCCGATCATGCGCGCCGGTTACCGCGCCGACTACGCGGAAATCGGCGAGATGTTCCAGATGATCCGCCCGACGTCCTGATCTTTTTTGAAACGGAGCGCGTTTTCGACGAGAAACGCGCTCAGAAAAACCCTAGAAAGCACTTAAAAGCGCGCTGTACTTGTCCAGTTGCGACATGCGGAAAAACCCAAACGCGCGTTCGTCCGCCGACCGCGAAGCCTTACCCAGCAAGGCTCTCAGCTTGTTGCTGAACGGCAGCCGTCATCTCAGTGTCGTATTTCCACATGTGCTTGTCGCAAATAGTCGGCTTGGCCGACTTTTTTCTGGCAACTATGTATGCACAGCGCGGACGCGCGTCCGCCACGCTATGGAGAATGCGATGAATTCCCCCAAGGTAGTGGTCGAAGGGTTGTGCAAGGTTTTCGGCAATAACCCGAAGCAGGCGATCGACATGCTGGCCGGCGGTGCGACGAAGGAAGAAGTCTTCTCGCGCACCGGGCAGATCGTCGGCGTCCATAACGCCTCTTTCGATGTGAAGGAAGGCGAGATTTTCGTGCTCATGGGCCTATCCGGCTCGGGCAAGTCCACGCTGATCCGGCTGATCAACCGTCTGGTCGAACCGAGCGCCGGCAAGGTGTTCATCGATGGACGCGATGTCGCCGCCGTGCCGCGCTCGGAGCTGACGTCGCTGCGCCGCAAGGACATGAGCATGGTGTTCCAGTCCTTCGCGCTAATGCCGCAGCGCACGGTTCTTTCCAACGCCGCATTCGGCCTCGAGGTCGCGGGCGTCGGCAAGAAGGAGCGCGAATCGCGCGCCATGACCGTGCTGGAGCAGGTCGGCCTCGCGCCGTTCGCGCAGAAGCTGCCCGCGCAGTTGTCGGGCGGGATGCAGCAGCGCGTCGGTCTGGCGCGTGCGCTGGCGGTGAATCCTTCGCTGATGATCATGGACGAAGCGTTTTCCGCGCTCGATCCGTTGAAGCGCAAGGAAATGCAGAACGTGCTGCTGGAACTGCAACGCGAACAGCGCCGCACCATTCTGTTCGTCTCGCACGATCTCGAAGAAGCCACGCGTATCGCGATCATGGAAGGCGGTCGCGTGGTGCAGATCGGCACGCCGCAGGAAATCATTATGAATCCGGCCGATGAATACGTGAGCCGCTTCTTCGACGGCATCGATACGAGCTGTTATCTGACGGGGGGCGATCTGATGCAGACCGACGAAGTGCCGATCATGCCGCACGCCGCGCAGATCGATGCATCGAGCGTCGCGCAGACGCTCAACGGCAGCGCGGATTACGCGTTCGTGCTGGATGCGCAGCGCCGTATCCGCGGCTTCGTCGGACGCGATGCGAACGGCAACGCCACGCCGCAGATCAACCAGATCGAATGCATTCAGCGCACCATGACGCTCGACGACGTGGTGAACCGCGTCGTCGCGAGTCCCGCGCTGCTGCCGGTCGTCGATGCGGACGGAATGTATTGCGGTTCGGTCAACAAGACGAATGTCCTTCGGGTTCTCACCTATCATCGGAGCTCCAGCCATGTCTGAAATCATTCCGCTCGGAAGTTGGGTCGATCAGGGCGTCCACTATCTCCTCGATCACGACGCGAAGACCTTCGATTCCATCGGCAAGGTCATCGAAACATTCGCGGCTGCCGTCGAACACGGCCTGCAAGCCATCCCGATGTGGCTGCTGATGGCGATCTTCGTCGGCGTCGGCTTGTGGCGCGTCGGCTGGCGATTCGCGGCCTTCGTGCTTGCCGCGCTATTGCTGATCTACGCGACGAACTTCTGGGATCAGATGGTCATCACGCTCGGCCTCACGCTGTCGTCGACGATCATTAGTCTGTTGCTCGGCATTCCGCTCGGCATCTGGACCTCGAAGAGCAAGCTTGTCGAAACGATCGTGCATCCCGTGCTCGACCTGATGCAGACCATGCCCGCGTTCGTCTACCTGATTCCGGCCGCGATGCTGTTGGTCTCGGCCGCGTGCCGGGGATTCTCGCGACCGTGATTTTCGCGATGCCGCCGGCCGTGCGTCTCACCGCGCTCGGTATCAAGCAGGTGAATCGCGAGATCGTCGAAGCGGGTCAGGCGTTCGGCTGCACGCCGATGCAGTTGCTCTACAAGGTGCAGATTCCGAACGCGTTGCCGTCGATCATGACCGGCGTGAACCAGACGATCATGATGGCGCTGTCGATGGTCATCATCGCGTCGATGGTCGGCGCGGGCGGTCTGGGCAACGACGTGCTCGCCTCGATTCAGCGTCTGGATATCGGCCTCGGCTTTGAAAGCGGCTTGTCGGTGGTGTTGCTGGCGATCATTCTGGACCGCATCACGGAAAGCTTCGGCCGCTCGCCGGGCGCCGCTGTTCTCGGGCATCAAGAGCGTGATGAAGGTGCGCCGCACGCCGGCGACGCAACAAGGCTAAACACGAACCATGCAGCGAGGCTTGTGAATGAAGCGCGACGCGATCGTCCCAGCGGTTACCGAATCACCGTTGTCCAATCTCGCGCACTTCGGCTTTCTGACATTGCTGAACTTCTCGATGATCGCGTTCACCAGCGCGGTCGAAGTGCTCCGCATGGCCAACTACGTGGGCCGCGCGGAGCACTACACGTGGTCCATCATCACGCCCGATGGCGAACCGGCGCGCGCGAGCAACGGCATCACCGTGAAGCCGACCAAGACGCTCGACGAAGCGGGGATGCCGGACGTGCTCGTGGTTTGCGCGGGCTGGCATGTCGCGGATTATGTCGACGATAAGGTAATCGAACTATTGCAGCGCGCGCACGACGCGGGCATTCCGCTCGGCGGCATCTGCACCGGGCCGTATGCATTGCTCGCGGCCAAGATGCTCGACGGATATCGCTGCACGCTGCATTGGGAAGACATGTCGCCAGTGAACAAGCGTTATCCGCATGTACGTTTCGCGGATGAGTTGTTCGTGATCGACCGCGATCGATTCACCTGCACGGGCGGCACCGCGCCGCTCGATCTGATGCTCAATCTCGTCAGCATGCGGCTCGGACAGAAGCACGCGACGCAAGTGTCGGAGCAGTTTATCGTCGAGCGTATTCGCGGCTCGACGGATTATCAGCACATTCCCGTCGATGCACGCGTGGGCTTTTCGCGCGCGGAACTCGTCGAGGTCGTGCGTCTGATGGAAGCGAACATCGAAGAGCCGCTATCGCTCGAAGAACTCGCGCGGCTCGTGCATTTGTCGCAACGGCATTTGCAGCGCATGTTCAAGATGTTCCTGAGCGTCTCGCCGACGCATTACTACCTCACGCTGCGATTGCGTCGTGCGCGCGAACTGCTGCGCAATACCGATGCTTCGATCGCGCGCGTGACGAGCGTATGCGGCTTCCATTCGCCTTGCCACTTCAGCAAGGCGTATCGCGCGCAGTTCGGACATGCGCCGAGCGTGGAACGGCGTCTGTCGGCCTGAATACTTTTTGCTCGTTCGATTCGCGCGCCATCGCGGCGCGCGGGTTCTGCTGCGTCTTTAGAAAATGCCCGGAGAGAAAATATGAAACGCTTGCTGATCGCGGCAATCTCGTTGTCCGTGACTTGCGCGGCCACCGCCGCCGAACCCGCTGCGTGCAAGAACGTGCGCTTCGCCGATGTCGGCTGGACCGATATCGCCGCGACGACGGGACTTGCATCGACCGTGCTGCAAGGGCTCGGCTATAACCCGACGAAGACGATCGCGTCGGTGCCGATCACTTTCGCGGGCGTGAAGAGCAAGCAGATCGACGTGTTTCTCGGTTACTGGTCGCCGACGATGGACCCGATCATCGATCCGTTCAAGAAGAACAATCAGCTGAAGGTGCTGTCGACGCCGAATCTCACCGGCGCGAAGTACACGCTCGCTGTGCCGGATTACGCTTATAGCGCGGGCATCAAGAGCTTCAACGATATCGCGAAGAACTACGACAAGCTCGACGGCAAGATCTACGGCATCGAGCCGGGCAACGACGGCAATGCGCTCATCAAGAAGATGATCGACACGAATCAGTATGGACTGGGCAAGTTCAAGCTCGTCGAATCGAGCGAGGCGGGTATGCTGGTCGAAGTGAATCGCGCGGTGCGCGAGAAGAAGCCTATCGTCTTTTTGGGCTGGGAGCCGCATCCCATGAACGTGCAGATGAAGATCGACTATCTGTCCGGCGGCGACGATGTGTTCGGGCCGAATTACGGCGAAGCCAGAGTGCTGACCGTGACGCCGACCGATTACGACACGCGCTGCCCGAATGTTGCGAAGCTCGTATCGAATCTGCAATTCACGACGGATATCGAGAATCACGTCATGCTGCCGATCATGAACAAGGAAGATGCGAACAAGGCCGCGCGCGCATGGCTGAAGCAGAATCCGGCGGTGCTGGACAAGTGGCTTGCGGGTGTCAAGACGTTTGACGGGAAGGATGGGCTGGCGGCGGTGAAGGCTTATGTGGCCGCCAGCAATTAGCATCGCGAATGCGAGGACGGAGAATCAGCTCCGATAATCCGTCTTGGCCAATCCATCGATCAGACGCAGCGCCGCTTTCCACTGCATATCCGTAATTCCGTCCATATCGTCGCGGTAGTACTGCGCGGCGGTGGTCTTGCACACTTCGTCCGAAGGCAAAATCAGTTCCGCATTGCCGGCCGCTTGCGCGCGAACCTGAATATCGCAGGCGCGTTCGAGGAAATACATCTCCTGAAACGCGAGCGGAATCGTCTTGCCGCAGGTGAGCAAGCCGTGATTGCGCAAAATCATCGCGTTGTGATGGCCGAGGTCGTTCACCAGCCGATCACGTTCCGCGAGATCGAGCGCGATGCCTTCGTAGTTGTGATACGCGAGATGGCCGTAGTATTTCAGCGCGTGCTGGCTGATCGGCAGCAGACCGTTCTTCTGCGCCGACACCGCCGTGCCCGGCGCGGTATGCGTATGCACGACGCACACCACATCGTGCCGCGCCATGTGGATCGCCGAATGAATCGTGAAGCCGGCCGGATTCACCTGATAGCGCTCGGGATGCAGTTCGGCATCCGGCTCGACCACGCGGCCGTCCTGATCGATCTTCACGAGATCCGACGCGCGCATTTCGTCGAACAGCACGCCGTATAGATTGATCAGAAAGTGGTGCTCCTTGCCCGGCACGCGCGCGCTGATGTGCGTGAAAATCATGTCGGTCCAGCGAAAATGCGCGATCACGCGATACAACGCCGCGAGGTCGCACCGCACCTGCCATTCTTCCTGCGAATAACCGTGAGTCTCCATGCCGTTCCTCCTTGGGTTGAAAGCCGCGGAAAACGTGGATAGTTCTCATTAGATCGCTTGCGCGCGGCCGGGGAAAGTTTCGTCGTAGTCCATCGGCTGATTCGATTCGTCGGCTTCCTGTGTGCCGCCTTGTTCACGATACATCATCGGCGGTACACCGTATTGCTTGCGGAATTCGCGGCCGAGATGCGAGGCATCGGAGAAGCCGCAGCTCGACGCGATATCGGCCACCGTCTTGTCCGAGCTCGTCAGCAGCCATGCGGCGGTGCGCAATCGCACTTGTTTTGCGTACGCTTGCGGCGCCTTGCCGGTCTCCGCCTTGAACAGGCGTTCGAGTTGACGCGTCGACAGATCGAGCTTGTGCGCGAGTTCGTCGAGCGAAAGCGAACGGCCGACGTGCTGCTCCATCAGCAGAATCGCGCGCTTGACCTTGGGATGCGTCGCGGGCGCGAGTCCCGGCGGATGCGGCTGCGGCGCGTTGCCCTTCTGCATGTCGTCGACCAGCAGGATGCGCAGCGCCTTCTGCACCGTCGCGGTTTCGAAGTGACGCAGCAGAATCGCGGCGGCCACGTCGATCGATGCGCGCCCGCCCGAACACGTAATGCGCCGCCGATCGACCACGAACAGACGATCCGCGACCAGCGACTGCTCGTCCGCGTGCGGAAATCGTTCGACGAAATCCCAGTAATGGAACCAGCTGACGCAGATGCGATAGCCGTCGAGCACGCCCGCGCGCATCAGCGAGAACACGCCGGTGCACATGCCGACGAGCGTCGCGTCGTTTGCAGCGGAGCGGCGAATGAATTGCAGCGTCGCATCGCTCGCCGAAGCGCCCGAATGCAGCAGGCCGCCGACCACCACGACGTAATCGAACGGTTCGGCCTGGTCGAAGGTTTCCCACGGCGTGATCTGGATGCCGCAACTCGCGCGCACGGGCGCGAGCGTTTCGCCGATCACACTCCACGAGCAGCGCACCGGACGGCTGTAATCGCCTTCGTCGGCGGACAGGCGCAATAGATCGACGAAGCCGGAAAACGCCGTCAGCGTGAAGTTCGGCAACAGCACGATGCCGAAGCGGATGCGCGATTTCGATTGACCGTCGATGGATTGCGGCGGAAGGGATTCTGCGGGGTTCATGCGCGTGTCGTGCGGCTCGGGGCGATGCAGCGAGCATAACATCGGCCGATGGGCCGGGGCGCGCGTCAGAAAGACGCCGGAAAGACGAAAGCCCGGCATCGCACGACACCGGGCTTCGGAAAAGCGTGCGCGGGTGTTAGCCGCCGAGTATGGCGATGGCCCACGCGAACGCCGAGCCGATCAGCGCGCCGGTCGCGCGCCCGAGCACGCTGGCGACGGTGTAATCGCCCCAGCGCTGCTCGACTTCGGCCTTCAACACGCCGAAATAACGCAGCAGCGGATCGATCGAGCAGACGATGACGAGCGCCGCCCACACAGGCGCCTGACGCGTCAGCACCTTTTCTGGCGGAAGCAAGCCGACGGCGAGAAGCGTGCCGACGACCACCGCGCCGACGAGAAAGGCGAAAACACAGGACTTGAAGAATTGATCGGGAAGAGCGTGACTTTCCATGACTGACTGCGAAGGCTTGAGAACCTAGGGAATATACCGAGACGCTCTCGTTGAGCCGTTCGGACGAGTCTCAATTGGCTGAGAACTGCAACGAATATGCGCAGATGTCTGCCGGTCGCTCAATGTTCTGTTACGCGCGATCGACCGACAGACCGGCCGCGCGCGCCGCCCGGACTTGCTCCGGCGCGTCAGAAACTTTGGAAAAAACGTCATTGCCCCCGCACGCGATGTTGCTTCGACGCCGCCATCCCATTTCGATGGCGTTTTTGTTCTATCGAGTCTTTTTGCGGTATGGTGCAATGAGCACCATACCGAAACCCGCGTCACGTCAAGGACTCATACATGAACGTCAGCGTCTTCGATCTGTTCAAGATCGGCATCGGACCGTCCAGCTCGCACACCGTCGGGCCGATGATCGCGGCTTGCCGGTTCGCATCGCATATCGAGGACGCCAATCTGCTCGGCTTCGTCACCCGCGTGCGCGCCGAATTGTTCGGCTCGCTCGGTGCGACGGGCAAGGGCCACGGCACCGACAAGGCCGTGCTGCTCGGGCTCGAAGGCAATTTGCCCGATCTGATCGATCCGGACATGATCGCGCCGCGCCGCGCCGAAATCCGCGCGACCAAGCGTCTGAAGCTGCTCGGCAAGCACGATGTCGTGTTCGAGGAGCGCGAGCATATAGGCTTCTATCGCAAGCTGATGCCGGGCGCGCCGGGGTCTAGCATCGTGCATCCGAACGGCATGCGCTTTCAGGCCTTCGACGACAACGGACAACTGCTCGTCGAGAAAGAGTATTACTCGGTCGGCGGCGGTTTCGTCGTGAATCGCGATGGCGATCGCGTCAATGGCGTGCGCGCGAGCGGACAAGTGCCGCATCCGTTCCGTACCGGCGACGATCTGATGCGCATCTGCAAGGAAACGGGCCTGTCCATCGCCGAGATAACGATGCAGAACGAATGCGCCAATCGCAGCGAAAGCGACGTGCGCGAAGGCATGCTCGCCGTGTGGCGCGTGATGGCCGCGTGCGTCGAGCGCGGCTGCAAGGAACGCGGCGAATTGCCCGGCCCGATGCACGTCAAGCGCCGCGCCGCCGATCTGAGCTCGTCGCTGCGTTCGCGCTCGGAGAAATCGCTGCGCGATCCGCTGTCGATGCTCGACTGGGTCAATCTCTACGCGATGGCCGTCAACGAAGAAAACGCGGCAGGCGGCCGTGTCGTCACCGCGCCGACGAACGGCGCAGCGGGCGTGATTCCGCCGTGCTGCACTACTACGTCAAGTTCATGCACGGCTCGAACGACGACGGCATCGTGCGCTTCCTTCTGACGGCAGCGGCGATCGGCATCATCTACAAGGAAACGGCGTCGATTTTGGGCGCGGAAGTCGGCTGCCAGGGCGAAGTCGGCGTCGCGTGTTCGATGGCCGCGGCCGCGCTCGCATCGGTGATGGGCGGCACGCCCGCGCAAGTCGAAAACGCCGCCGAAATCGGCATGGAACACAACCTCGGCATGACCTGCGACCCCGTTGGCGGTCTCGTGCAGATTCCGTGCATCGAGCGCAACGCAATGGGCGCGATCAAGGCGATCAATGCCGCGCGCATGGCGATGAAGGGCGACGGCCAACATTACGTCTCGCTCGATTCGGTCATCAAGACGATGCGCGAAACCGGCGCCGACATGAAGACGAAATACAAGGAGACGTCGCGCGGTGGCCTCGCCGTGAACGTCATCGAATGCTGAAACACCTGAAACACTGCTACGCACGAAGGAAAAGTCTATGAGCCGCTATTCGATATTCAGCCTGCTGCGCAACGGCATGTCGTATCACGAGAACTGGGAGCGCCAGTGGCGAAGTCCCGAGCCGAAGCGCGAATACGACGTGGTGATCGTCGGCGGCGGCAATACGGCGCGCAACACGACCATCGTGCGATCGAACTATCTGTGGGACGAATCGGCGGCGTTGTACGAGAAGGCGATGAAGCTGTGGGAAGGTCTCTCGCAAGACCTCAACTACAACGTGATGTTCTCGCAGCGCGGCGTGATGAACCTCGCGCATAATTTACAGGATGTTAAGTATACTGAGCGTCGCGTCAACGCGAACCGCTTGAACGGCGTCGATGCCGAATTCCTCACGCCGCAGCAGATCAAGGAAATCGAGCCGACCATCAACCTCAACAGCCGCTATCCGGTGCTCGGTGCGTCGATTCAGCGTCGTGGCGGCGTCGCGCGTCACGATGCGGTGGCGTGGAGCTTCGCGCGTGGCGCGGATTGCGCGGGCGTGGACATCATTCAGAACTGTCAGGTCGTGGGCATTCGCCGCGAAGGCAATCAGGTGACGGGCGTCGATACGACCAAGGGTTTCATCAAGGCGAAGAAGGTCGCGGTCGTCGCGGCGGGCAACACGACGTCGCTCGCGGATATGGCGGGCGTGCGTTTGCCGCTCGAAAGCCATCCGTTGCAGGCGCTCGTTTCCGAGCCGATCAAGCCGGTCGTCAACACGGTCGTGATGTCGAACGCGGTGCACGCGTACATCAGCCAGTCCGACAAGGGCGATCTCGTGATCGGCGCGGGCGTCGATCAATACACGGGCTTCGGTCAGCGCGGCAGTTTCCAGATCATCGAAGGCACGCTGGAAGCGATCGTCGAGATGTTCCCGGTGTTCTCGCGCGTGCGGATGAATCGTCAGTGGGGCGGCATCGTCGATGTCTCGCCGGATGCGTGCCCGATCATTTCGAAGACCGATGTCAAGGGCCTTTACTTCACACGGGCGGCTTCAAGGCGACGCCGGGCTCGGGCTGGGCGTATGCGCACACCATCGCGCGCGACGAACCGCATCCGGTGAATGCCGCGTTCTCGCTGGATCGTTTCTATACCGGCCATCTGATCGACGAACACGGCGCGGCTGCCGTGGCTCACTAACGCTTACCGCACAGAGGAAAGAAACATGTTGCTGATCGAATGCCCCTGGTGCGGGCCGCGCGCCGAATCCGAATTTTCCTGCGGCGGCGAAGCGGATATTGCGCGTCCACTCGAAACGGAAAAGCTCTCCGATAAGGAATGTGGCGATTACCTTTTCATGCGAAAAAACCCGCATGGTGTCGCGCATGAACAGTGGATGCACGCGCAAGGCTGCCGTCGCTGGTTCAAGGTGCAGCGCGATACGGTTTCATACGAAATTCAAGGCTACGCGACGTTCGACCGTCCGATGGCTGTGATGGAAGACAACGGAGGCACGTCGAAATGAGGCAGAAAGACCGACTGGGCGTAGGCGGACGCATCAACCGCGCGATTCCCGTGACCTTCACGTTCAACGGCAAGACGTATCAGGGCTTCGAAGGCGATACGCTCGCTTCCGCGCTGTTGGCCAACGGCGAGCGCTTTGTTGCGCGTAGCTGGAAGTATCACCGTCCGCGCGGCATCATCACGGCAGGCGTGGAAGAGCCGAATGCCGTCGTGCAACTCGAAACCGGCGCGTACACCGTGCCGAACGCGCGCGCGACGGAAGTCGAGTTGTATCAGGGACTCGTCGCGACGAGCGTGAACGCGAAGCCGAACATCGAGAACGATCGCATGGCGGTCAATCAGAAGATCGCGCGCTTCATTCCGGCGGGCTTCTACTACAAGACCTTCATGTGGCCGCGCAAGTTCTGGCCGAAGTACGAAGAAGTCATTCGCGATGCAGCCGGTCTCGGCGAAGCGCCGATCAAACTCGATGCCGATCGCTACGACAAGTGCTTTGCGCACTGCGACGTGCTCGTGGTCGGCGGCGGACCTGCGGGTCTCGCGGCGGCGCATGCGGCGGGTTTGTCGGGCGCGCGCGTGATTCTCGTCGACGATCAACGCGAACTCGGCGGCACGTTGCTGTCGTGCCGCGCGGAAATCGACGGCAAGCCCGCGCTGCAATGGGTGCAGGAGGTCGAAGCCGAACTGCGCAAGATGCCCGACGTGAAGATTCTGTCATGCAGCACGGCGTTCGGTTATCAGGATCACAACCTCGTCACGATCACGCAACGTCTGACGGAACATCTGCCGGTGTCGCGTCGTCAGGGCACGCGCGAACTGATGTGGAAGGTGCGCGCGAAGCGCGTCGTGCTCGCGACCGGCGCGCATGAGCGTCCGATCGTGTTCGGCAATAACGATCTGCCGGGCATCATGCTGGCGTCGGCGGTGTAGACGAATCTGCATCGCTATGCGGTGATGCCGGGCCGCAACGCGGTCGTGTTCACGAACAACGACAACGCGTATCAATGCGCGCTAGATTTGAAAGCGGCGGGCGCCGAAGTGACCATCGTCGATCCGCGTCCCGCCGAATCGAAGGGCGCGTTGCCCGCGGCGGCGCGTCGTCAGGGCATTCGCGTGATGAACAATGCGGTCGTCACGGCTGCGCGCGGCAAGCTGCGCGTGTCGTCGGTCGAGGTCGCATCGTATGCAAACGGTCAAGTCGGCCAGAAGCAAGCCGATCTGCAATGCGATGTCGTCGCGATGTCGGGCGGCTGGAGCCCCGTGCTGCACTTGTTCGCGCAATCCGGCGGCAAGGCGCACTGGCACGACGAGAAAGCGTGCTTCGTGCCCGGCAAGGCGATGCAGGCCGAAAGCAGCGTCGGCGCATGCGCGGGCGATTTCACGCTGGCGCGCGGCATCCGCTTCGGCGTCGATGCCGGAGCGGATGCGGCGCGTGCGGCGGGTCACATCGTTGCGAAGCCGCAAGCGGTGCAGGTCGCCGAAATCGTCGAAGCGCCGACTATGCCGCTGTGGATCGTCGGCAACAAGGAAATGTCGACTCGGGATCCTAAGCAATTCGTCGATTACCAGAACGATGTGTCGGCGGCGGATATCTATCTCGCGGCGCGCGAAGGCTTCGAGTCCGTCGAGCACGTGAAGCGTTACACGGCGATGGGCTTCGGCACCGATCAGGGCAAGCTCGGCAACATCAACGGCATGGCGATTCTCGCGCAAGCCTTGGGCAAGACGATTCCCGAAACCGGCACGACGACCTTCCGCCCGAACTACACGCCGGTCACGTTCGGCACGTTCGTGGGCCGCGAGTTGGGCGAGTTCCTCGATCCGGTGCGCAAGACCGCGATTCACGAATGGCACGTCGAAAACGGCGCGGCGTTCGAAGACGTCGGTAACTGGAAGCGTCCCTGGTACTACCCGCGAAACGGCGAGGACATGCACGCGGCGGTCGCGCGCGAGTCGCTCGCGGTGCGCGAGAGCGTCGGCATTCTCGATGCATCGACGCTCAGCAAGATCGACATTCAAGGCCCGGATTCCGCGAAGCTCCTGAACTGGATGTACACGAATCCGTGGAGCAAGCTCGAAGTCGGCAAGTGCCGCTACGGTCTGATGCTCGACGAAAACGGCATGATCTTCGACGACGGCGTAACCGTGCGTCTTGCCGACCAGCACTACATGATGACGACCACGACCGGTGGCGCGGCGCGCGTGCTGACGTGGCTCGAACGCTGGCTGCAAACCGAATGGCCCGACATGCGCGTGCGTCTCGCGTCCGTCACGGACCATTGGGCCACGTTCGCGGTCGTCGGCCCGAACAGCCGCAAGGTGCTGCAGAAGGTGTGTCACGACATCGACTTCGCGAATGCCGCGTTCCCGTTCATGAGCTATCGCAACGGCACGGTGGCGGGCGCATCGGCGCGCGTGATGCGCATCAGCTTCTCGGGCGAACTCGCCTACGAAGTGAACGTGCCCGCGAACGTCGGCCGCGCGGTGTGGGAAGCGATCATGGAAGCGGGCGCGGAATTCGACATCACGCCGTACGGCACGGAAACGATGCACGTGCTGCGCGCGGAGAAGGGTTACATCATCGTCGGTCAGGATACGGACGGTTCGATGACGCCGTACGACCTCGGCATGGGCGGTCTCGTCGCGAAGTCGAAGGACTTCCTCGGCAAGCGTTCGCTGACGCGTTCGGACACGTCGAAGCAAGGCCGCAAGCAGTTCGTCGGTCTGCTCACCGACGATCCGCAATTCGTCTTGCCCGAAGGCTCGCAGATCGTCGCGGGTCCGTTCCAGGGCGATACCGCGCCGATGCTCGGCCACGTCACGTCCGCGTATTACAGCCCTATTTTGAAGCGTTCGATTGCACTGGCCGTCGTGAAGGGCGGTCTCGACAAGATCGGCGAGTCGGTGATGATTCCGCTCGCCAACGGCAAACGCGTCAACGCAAAAATCACCAGTTCGGTGTTCTACGACAGCGAAGGAGCACGTCAGCATGTTGAATGAGATCAAAGGTTCCTCGACGGTCGTCGATCGCGCAATCAGCGGACAGGGCCTGAGTGGTACGTGGCAGGAGTCTCCGCTGGTCGGCGCCGATGCGTTGATGAAGTCGCATCAAAGCGGCTCGCCGAAGGCGTTCCGTCTGACCGAGCGGCCGTTCCTGCAACTGGTGAACGAGCGCGGCGATACGCGCGATCCCGCTTTCGTGAAGGCGATTCAGAACGTGATCGGCTGCGTGCCGCCCGAGAAGGCGAACACGATCGCGCGCGGCAACGGCTACACGATGCTGTGGCTCGGTCCCGACGAGTGGCTCGTGCAGTCCGATGCGGCGCACGATGCCTCGCGTGCCGCGCCGCTCGAAGCCACGCTGCGCGATGCTTTCGTTGGCCAGTTCTCGGCGGCGGTGGATATCGGCAGCAGCTACACGGTGCTCGATATCGACGGCCCGAAGACGCGTGAAGTGCTGTCGCGCGGTTGTCCGCTCGATTTGCATCCGAAGGTCTTCGCCGAAGGCCAGTGCGCGCAGAACCACTACTTCAAGGCATCGATGACGCTGGTGCCGTTGGGCGGCGATCGCTTCGAGCTGGTGATTCGGCGCAGCTTCGCGGATTACTTCGTGAAGATCATGCTCGATGCGGCCGAGCCGCTGATCGCATGAAGCCGTTCGAACCGCTGAACGCGGGCGGACAAGGCTGGCGCGTCGTCGTCGACGAGTTGATCGTGATGACGCGCATCGGCCTGTACGAGCACGAGCATCGCGCGCCGCAGCCGGTGTGCATCGACGCTAGTCTGCGGTATCGCAGCACGCCGCATGAATCGAACAATGGCCTCATCGATTACGAAGCGTGGTGCAATCGCGTGAGCGCGTATCTCGAAGCGAAAACGCATACGCGTCTGCTCGAAACGCTCGCGGTCGAAGTTGCCGCGCTTTCCTTCGACGAATGGCCCGCGCTCGATGCGATCACGCTGACGCTGCACAAGCCGAAGATTCGCGAAGGCACCAAGCGGCTCGGTCTCGAACTCGACTGGCGTCGCGCGGATTACGACGCGTGGCGTATGCAGGCCGCAGCGCAGCAAGCAGCGACGCAATGACCGCCTCGCGCGATACGGCGGCGCTGCTGTCCGAACGCGCGTGCAAGGCGCACGATGCATGCGCCGCGCTCGCGCTGCTCGAACGCAGCATCGCGCTTAAGCATCGGCGTATCGCGCTGATTCGCTATTTGCACGCGCAATATCTCGATGCGCCGCTGGAGCCGCGTCATCACGACTATGTGAAGACGATTGCGGCGCGCCTTTCGATCGATGCGCTGATGCGAATCGCGGCGACGGCGCGCGCCCGCTTCGATGCATGACGCATGCGTTCCATCCGGATGACGTAATTCTTCTATGTCGCGGATTAATGTCGGCGTCTACTGAAAACGTCCACGCACATTCAGAGGAATGACATGTCCACCGGTACGCAAGCCCGCGCGAGCGCCGCGGCACGGCTCGAACGCCTGCCGTTTTCGGGGTATCACCGCACGATTTTCATCATCATCGCGATTGCGTTCTTCTTCGATTCCGTCGATCTCGGCACGATGACATTCGTGCTCGGCTCCATCAAGACCGAGTTCAAGCTCTCGACGGCCACCGCCGGGCTCGTCGCCAGCGCGAGTTTCTTCGGCATGGTGCTGGGCGCGGCCATCGCCGGATTGCTCGCGGATCGCTTCGGTCGCCGGCCCGTGTTTCAGTGGAGCATGGTGCTGTGGGGCGTCGCGTCGTATCTCTGCTCGACGGCGCAAAGCGTGGAAGCGCTGATCTTTTACCGCGTGCTGCTGGGCTTCGGCATGGGCATGGAGTTTCCGATCGCGCAGACGCTGTTGTCGGAGTTCGTGCCGACGGCATCGCGCGGCAAGCTGATTGCGCTGATGGACGGCTTCTGGCCGCTGGGTTTCATCGCATCGGGCGTGGTGTCGTACTTCGTGCTGCCGACGCTCGGCTGGCGCACCGAATTCGCGCTGCTCGCGATTCTCGCGATCTTCGTGCTGATCGTGCGTCGCGTGGTGCCGGAATCGCCGCGCTGGCTCGAACATCGCGGACGGCTCGCGGAAGCCGACAAGGTGCTCGACGAAGTCGAAGCCAAGGTGATGAAGGCGAGCGGTCTGCGTCAATTGCCCGCGCCCGCGACGATGGCCGAAGCGAGCACGCATCAGGGCGTGAGCGCGTTCCGCGAGATCTGGAGCGCGGCGTATCGCCGTCGCACGGTGATGGTGTGGATGCTGTGGTTCTTCGCGCTGCTCGGATTCTACGGTCTGACGTCGTGGCTCGGCGCGCTGATGCAGCAGGCAGGCTTCGCGGTTACCAAGTCGGTGCTCTACACGGTGCTGATTTCGCTCGGCGGCATCCCAGGCTTTTTGTGCGCGGCGTGGCTGGTCGAGAAGTGGGGACGCAAGCCGACGTGTATCGCGTCGCTGGTCGGCAGCGGCATCATGGCATATGTGTATGGACAAGTCGCGCTGCACGCCGAAACGCCGACGCTGCTTATCTGCGCGGGCCTGTTGATGCAGTTCTTCCTGTTCGCGATGTGGGCCGTGCTCTACACGTACACGCCCGAGTTGTACGGCACCGGCGCGCGCGCGACGGGCTCGGGATTCGCTTCGGCGATCGGTCGCGTCGGATCGTTGATCAGGCCGTATGTGGTCGGCGTCGTGTTGCCGATGTTCGGCCAAGGCGGCGTGTTCTCGCTCGGCGCGATGTGCTTCGTGATCGCGGCAGCGGCGGTGGCGATTCTCGGCATCGAGACGCGAGGGCTCGCGCTCGAAACGCTGGTGCGCGAGGCGGAGGAACAGGAAGGCAGCGGCGTGCTGGTGTCGGCTCGCGAATAGCCAGCCGATCGATCGGAATTCCAGGGAGGTGGTTGGGGGCCGCGCTTAGCGTGGCCCTTTTTGTGCGCCCAGCATGGGCGCACTCTTGCGGGTGCAAGTCGCGCGGCAAGTTGACCACAGCGAGCGAAGTGAAGCGCAACTGCGGAAGGGCGACCGACCGTGGGGAGGAAGCGTGGAG
>NZ_LFJJ01000084.1 GCF_001189365.1 Candidatus Burkholderia verschuerenii
ATCGGCGAAGTTCCAAACTCCCAGGAAACCATTCAGATCAATATTGCTTCTGGGAGTTCTGGGAAACACGATCTTCCGGCGGCCCCTTGCCACCCTTGACTTCGACTAATTCTGAAGGGCCGACTATCTACTCGGTCGGCGGCTCGTATAACCTGTCGAAGCGCACGCTGGTGGATATGCAGATCGCGACCGTGCAGAACAGCAAGACGGCCAACTACGGCCTGAACGCCAACAACTACGGCAACACGGCCTCGACGGACAATCCGATTCCGGGCCACAGTCAGACGGGCGTGTACGCGGGCATTCAGCACTCGTTCTGATCGACGCGACGCACCAAAGAAAAGAGCCGCCGATTTCGCAATCGGCGGCTCTTTTCTAATTGCTTTTACTCTTTCGCGTTACCCGATGCTCCGTGGCTCAGCCAGTCGAGCACGGCGGCGGCATCGTCGTCGCCGGACCAGCGCGCCTTCGCTACCGTCTCGCTCAGCTTCGAGCCCGGCTGCGGCGCGGCGCGGCGGATCGCCACGCCGACCGCGAGGATATCGATGATCACGAGATGCAGGATGCGCGAAATCATCGACAGTTGCGACTCGCGAATCTCGATGTGATCCGTCTCCAGCGCCACCGTCGCGCGCTTGGCGAGCGGCGTGTTGCTCGACGTGATCGCGATGACGGTCGCGCCCTGCTGCATCGCCACTTCGAGCACGCGCAGCAGTTCCGGCGCGCGGCCCGACTTGGACACGGCGACGATCACATCGCCACGGCCGAGCAATGCAGCGGACGCCGCCTGCATGTACAGGTCGCCATACGCGATGGTCGGAATGCCGAAGCGGAAGAACTTGTAGTGCGCGTCCTGCGCGACGATATTCGAATTCCCCAGCCCGTAGAACTCGATGCGCCGCGCGCCGTTGAGGATATCGATCGCGCGCTCGACGTTCTCGAAGTTCAGATGCTCGCGCAACTGGAGAATCGCCGACACCGTGTTGTCGAGCACCTTCGCGCCGAAATCGGTGGCCGTGTCGCCGAGATGCACCTGGCTGTGGCTCACCGGAATCGTGCCGGTCAGTCCCGTCGCGAGCTTCAGCTTGAAGTCGGACAGCCCCTGACAGCCGAGCGAGCGGCAGAAGCGGATCACGGTCGGCTGACTCACGTCGGCCTTGCGCGCGATATCGATGATCGGATCGTTGATGATCGAACGCGGATGATTCAGCGCGAGATCGGCGACGCGCCGTTCGGCGGGCGTCAGCGCATCGCGCATCTGCCGGATCCGCTCGAACACAGCCGACGACCCGCTGTTCGCGCGGTTCGACAGTTGCTCCGCGAGAATCGCCGAGACGCCGAGAAACGCCGGATATTCCGCCGTGATGATGTACGTCGGAATGCCCGCGAGATACTGCTGAAAGCGCCCTTTCGATTCGAACCGCTGGCGGAACGGCGACTTGTGGAACAGTTCGCCGAGTTTCAGCACAATGCCCCCGCCGATATATATACCGCCCAGCGCGCCCAGCGTCACCGCGATATTGCCCGCGAAGGTGCCAAGGATCGCGCAGAAGCAGTTGACCGCTTCGAGCGCGAGCGCCTCGCCGGCGAGCGCGCGCGTGGTGACATCGGCGGCGGAGAAGGTGTCGGCGACCGTCACGGCATCGCGTTCCGCAAGCGCGCGATAGATCAGCTCCAGCCCCTGCCCCGCGCACACGCGTTCGAACGACACGTGCGGAAACTTGCGACGCGCATAGCGCATCACCAGATCTTCGCGTTCGTCGAACGGCGAGAAGGTGGCGTGGCCGCCTTCCGAACCGAGCGCGATCCAGCGATCGTCGGCCGGAATCAGGACCGACACGCCCAGACCCGTGCCCGGCCCGAGCAGACCGATCACGCTGCTCTGCCGGCGCGCGCCGCCGCCGACCTGCTCGCGCTGCGCATCGGTCAAGCCGGGCAGCGCCATTGCCAGCGCGGTGAAATCATTGACGACCAAGAGCGTATCGAAGCCGAGCGCGCGGCGTGTCGCCTCGATCGAAAAGCTCCAGTCGTGATTGGTCATCTTGACGTGATCGCCATCGACCGGATTGGCGATCGCGATGGCCGCATGATTGACGCGGCCGACTCTCGTGTCCTTCAGATACTGCTGCATCACCTCCGCGATGCCGGGGTAATCCGCTCCCGGATACACGCGGATATTCCCGATCTCGCCGGGCGCCGTTTCCAGCGCGAAGCGCGCGTTGGTGCCACCGATGTCGGCGAGAAGTCTCGGACCGTCGGCGTGCTGGTTCGCGGCGGCCGCGGACTTGTTAGGCACACCAGTAGACATCGAGCTTGACTCCTTCATCGTTGGCCAACGTCGAGATGGCGTTCTTCTGTTGGGTGGCGAGCGCCGCGTTGAGCACGTCGAGCTTCTTCTGACCGGCGATGAACAGAAACACCTGCCTGACCTGCCTGAGCGCCGACATCGACAGGCTCACGCGCGCATGCGGCGCGCTGCCCGGATGCACCGCGACATAGCGATCCGACGTCGAGATGGCGACGTCCCACTCGGGCGCATCGGCGAAGATCGAGGCCGTGTGGCCGTCCTCGCCCATGCCGAGCACGACGACATCCGGCAGGCGATAACGCGTGTCGGCGTTGAGTTCGGCGACATGCGTCTCGAGCGATTTCGACGTATCCACCAGCGGCAGGAAATACGTCGCCGCGGCCGCGTGCTGCAACAGCGTGTCGCGCACCAGATGCGCGTTGCTGGCGGCATCGCTTTCGGGCACCCAGCGGTCGTCGACGAGCGTCACGTCGATATGCGCCCAGTCGAGCAATTCGCGCGAGAGCGTTTGCAGAAACGGCTTCGGGCTCGTGCCGCCCGACACCGCGAGCGTGGCATGCGCGGTCTGCGCCGATGCATCGGCGGCGCCTCTGGCCGCGAGCGACGCCTTCAGCGCATCGCTGACGGCGTGCGCCAGCGCGTCCGAGTGGGCGCGCGGATCGTCGAATGTGCGAAGCTCGATCACTGCTCCTCCTTGTCCTGGTTATTCGACCCGCTTTCTTGTCGCGCCGTCCGATGCCCGTCGCGAGAAGCGGTCTGTTGTTTCGCGTGCGCCTCGACTCGGGCGCACGGTCTGTTTTCTATCAGTTCTCTTCTTCCACCCAGCACGTGCCCGCCTGCGCCAGCATCGCGCTCGATGCGGCCGGTCCCCAGGTGCCCGCCGCATACGGCTTGGGCTTGCTAGTCGACGACGCCCACGCGTTGAGGATCGGCTCGACCCAGCGCCACGCCGCTTCCTGCTCGTCGCGCCGCACGAACAGCGCGAGCCGGCCGTTGATCACATCGAGCAGCAGGCGCTGATACGCCTCCATCTGCCGCTCCTTGAAGAACTGATCGAAGGCGAGGTCCAGATAGACGCTTACGAGATTCATGCCTTCGCCGGGCTGCTTGGCGAGACAGTACAAACGAATGGTTTCGTTCGGCTGCAGGCGGATCACCAGACGATTCGCGCCCGCGCGCAACGGCATGGAACCGAGCGACGAATGCGGCACCGCGCGGAAGTTGACGACGATCTCCGCCACGCGATCCGCCAGCCGCTTGCCCGTGCGCAGGAAGAATGGCACGCCGGCCCAGCGCCAGTTTTCGATTTCCACCTTCAGCGCGACGAAGGTCTCCGTGGTGCTGTCCGCGCTCACGCCGGACTCGGTCGAATACGCCGGCACCTGCGCGCCGCGAATCACGCCCGCGTGATACTGCCCGCGCACCACGACGCGGCTGATATCGCGTTCGTCGATCGGTTTCAGTGCGCGCAGCACGCGAAGTTTCTCGTCGCGCACGGAGTCGGAATCCATGGAATGCGGCGGTTCCATCGTCACGATGGAAAGCAATTGCAGCAAGTGGTTCTGCACCATGTCGCGCAACGCGCCGGTGTGATCGTAGAAGTCGCCGCGCGCTTCCACGCCGAGTTCCTCGGCAATCGTGATCTGGATGCTCTCGACCCATTCGCGACGCCACAGCGGCTCGAACAGCGCATTGCCGAAGCGCAGCGCGAGCAGGTTCTGCACCGGTTCCTTGCCGAGGTAATGATCGATCCGGTAGATCTGTTCTTCCTGGAAGATTTCGCCGACGGCGTCGTTGATGGCGTTCGACGATTTCAGGTCGTAGCCGAGCGGCTTTTCCAGCACGATGCGCGAATTCAGGTTCAGCCCGACTTCCGCGAGCCCGCGGCAGATCGGCACGAACAGTTTCGGACTGGTGGCGAGATAGAACACGCGCGTGCCGTCGTATTGAGCCAGCACGTCACGTAACACGACGAAGTCTTCCGCGCGGCCGAGGTCCAGCCCGACATACTGGATGCGCTCCAGAAAGCTGCGCCACGCCGATTCGTCGACGCCGATCTTTGAAACGTGCGGCTTGACGTGCTCCTCCACCCACGCGCGATATTCCGTTTGGTCGATCGCCTCGCGCGCCACCGACACGATTCGCCCGGCCGGATTGAGCATGCCCGCGCGATGCGCTTCGAACAGCGCGGGAAGGATCTTGCGCATGGACAGGTCGCCCGTGCCGCCGAACAGAACGAAAGTGAAGTTCGAATCGCTTTGCATGTGTCTCGTCAAGGGTTCGGGAACGTGGATGAGCCGAAACGCCGCGGAAAGAGACCGACCGTACGGAAAACCCGCCGTAGTCCGATAAAATTTTTTTGACACTGAATTGTAGTTTAACTACAATCCAAATCAAGAGGAAATGTCATTCGGAGAAAAAAAGCGGTGTCAATGAGACCTTGCGCGTTTTCCCTGAGTGCTCTGACCGCATGTTAACGGAGCCGGCAGATCACCGCTTTCATCGCGAAAGCGCCGTCAGCCACCTCATGCATGCAGCCTCGCGTCTCGCCTTCGAACTCATCGCGCAAGCAAAGCGGCGTTCGTCGGCGGACAAAAATCAAAAGAGGAGACAGTTGTTGCGATTCAATCCACTCATCTCTTGAGAGCCGTGCGGCCGTTCGTCGGCAGGCCGGCCCGAGGGTCGATGCGCGCGCGCAAGCGCCCATCGTTCGCCCTTCCCCGCCAGCACGCCGATCTCCGGCCATCGCAGTTTTGTCCGTTTTTTCAACCACCGCGTTACTCGATGCTTCTGGCAGGTCAGAAGCCAATCGTTTCCTGTTCAGGTATCTGGAGGAGATAAACAATGAAAGTCCGTAAGCTCATGGGCGCGCTGTGCGTCGCAGGTCTTCTGTCCGGCGCAACGGCGTCGGCGGTGCAGGCAGCCGAAGCGGTCTCGGTGTTGCACTGGTGGACGTCCGGCGGCGAGTCGAAAGCGGTTGGCGTGCTCAAGGACGACATGACCAAGCAGGGCTATCAGTGGAAGGACTTCGCGGTTGCGGGCGGCGCGGGCGCGGCGGCCATGACTGCACTGAAGACGCAGGTGATCTCGGGCAACGCGCCGTCGGCGGCGCAGATCAAGGGTCCGCTGATCCAGGAATGGGCCGAGCAAGGCGTGCTGGTGCCGATCGATTCCGTCGCGGGTGATTGGAAGAAGAACCTGCCGCCGGAAATCGACAAGATCATCCACGCCGACGGCCACTACGTCGCCGCGCCGTTCTCGGTGCACCGCGTGAACTGGCTGTACATCAACAAGGCAGCGCTCGACAAGGCAGGCGGCAAGGCGCCGACGACGTGGGCGGAATTCTTCCAGGTCGCCGACAAGATGAAGGCCGCGGGCATCATGCCGATCGCGATGGGCGGCCAGCCGTGGCAGGACTTGACGCTGTGGGAAGACGTCGTGCTGTCGCAAGGCTCGGACTTCTATAAGAAGGCCATCGTCGATCTGGATCAGAAGACGCTGACCTCGCCGCAGATGGTTCAGGTGTTCGACACGGTCCGCAAGATTCAGGGCTACTTCGACAGCGGCCGTACGGGACGTGACTGGAACCTCGCCACGGCGATGGTCATCAACGGCAAGGCCGGCATGCAGTTCATGGGCGACTGGGCGAAGAGCGAATTCGCGGGCGCAGGCAAGAAGTCGGGCACGGATTACATCTGCGCGCCGGTTCCGGGCACCGACAAGTCGTACACGTTCAACGTCGACTCGTTCGTGTTCTTCCAGCAGAAGGATCAGAAGGCCGCGACGCCGGGTCAACTGGCGCTGGCGAAGACCATCATGACGCCGGATTTCCAGGAACAGTTCAGCCTGAACAAGGGTTCGATTCCGGTTCGTCTGGGCGTGAAGATGGACAAATTCGACGACTGCGCCAAGAAGTCCTACGCTGATGAACAGACGGCGATCAAGTCGGGCGGCTATGTGCCGTCGCTGGCCCACGGCATGGCGCAAGGCGATGCAGTCGCCGGCGCGATGACCGACGTCGTCACGAAGTTCATGAACTCGTCGCAGGATTCGAAGAGCGCGGTCGCCGCACTCGCGAACGCAGCGAAGACGAAGTAACAGCGGTTGTTTAAGCGAACGGCGCGCGTGACATTCACGCGCGCCGTTCGAGCAGCAACGCAAGTGAATTTGTCGCATCAAAAGCGCCGTTTGCTTCTTACGAGGCACAGCCATTCCGCCACCAAGGCGCGCCAACAGTGCGGGTTTTGCTTCAATACACGCACAAAAGCGCCGGCGCATCTTCCAGGAGTCGAATCGTGACTGCCTCCATCACCGCGGACAAGAAACCGCAGAACCCGCCCCGCCGCACGTCCGCGTCGGCGGCGCTCGCCGATCGCTGGATTCCGAAGCTCGTGCTCGCGCCCAGCGTATTGATCGCGCTCGTCTTCGTGTATGGCTTTATCGCCATCACGGGTTATTTGTCGCTGTCGGAATCGCGGCTCATGCCGCGTTATGTGTTCGCCGGCTTCGACCGCTACAAACAGCTTTTCGCCAACGATGTCTGGTGGACTTCCGCCGCCAACCTCGGCTGGTTCGGGATTCCGTTCATCGGAATCTGTGTGTTCCTCGGCTTGTTCCTGGCGATCCTTCTCGATCAGAAGATCCGCAACGAAGGCGCACTGCGCGCCATCTTTTTGTACCCGATGGCGCTGTCGTTCATCGTGACCGGCACCGCGTGGCAGTGGATCATGAATCCCGGCCTCGGCCTCGAAAAAGTCTTCCACGACTGGGGCTGGACGAGCTTCTCGTTCAACTGGCTGGGCGATCCGGACAAGGCCATTTTCTGCGTCGTGATCGCGGCCGTGTGGCAATCGACGGGCTTCGTGATGGCGCTCTTCCTCGCCGGTTTGCGCGGCGTGGACGCCGAAATTTTCAAGGCCGCGCAGGTCGACGGCGCGACGCTGCCGACCATCTACCGCAAGATCGTGATTCCGAGCATGCGCCCGGTGTTCTTCTCCGTGCTGCTGATTCTCTGCCACATCACGATCAAGACGTTCGACCTCGTGGTCGCGCTGACGGCGGGCGGACCGGGCACGTCGTCGTCGCTGCCCGCGATCTTCATGTACACGTTCTCGTTCAACCGGGGCCAGCTCGGCGTGGGCGCCGCATCGTCGATGATGATGCTCGCGACCGTCGTCGCCGTGCTCGTGCCGCTCATGTATCTGGAATCGAGGAGCACGCGCAATGCAGCCTAAGCTGACCATCAGCCGCGCCGTCATCTATGCGGTGCTGATCCTGTTCGCGTTGTACTTCCTGTTCCCGATTTACGTGATGCTGTCGACGTCCTTCAAGGATCTCGACCAGCTTCGCACGGGCAATCTGCTGACGCCGCCCACGCACTGGAGTTTCGAGCCGTGGAAGAAAGCGTGGTCGGGCGCGTGTACCGGCGTGCGCTGCGACGGCATGGAGCCGTTCTTCATGAACTCCGTGCGCATGGTGATTCCGGCCGTGCTGATCTCGTCGTTCATCGGCGCGTTCAACGGTTATGTGCTGACGCACTGGCGCTTCCGCGGCGCGGACGCCATGTTCACCATGTTGCTGGTCGGCTGCTTCATCCCGTTCCAGGCCATTCTGCTGCCGATGGCGCGTCTGCAGGGCTATCTCGGCCTGTCGAACACGACGACCGGTCTGGTGCTGGTGCACGCGATCTACGGTATCGCGTTCACGACGATGTTCTTCCGCAACTTCTACGTGAGCATTCCGGCCGAACTGGTGAAGGCGGCGCGCATCGACGGCGCGGGTTTCTTCACCATCTTCACGAAGATTCTGCTGCCGGTGTCGCTGCCGATCTTCATGGTGTGCCTGAGCTGGCAATTCACGCAGATCTGGAACGACTTCCTGTTCGGTATCGTGTTTTCGGGCGTGGATTCCATGCCGATCACGGTCGCGCTGAACAACCTCGTGAACACCTCGACGGGCGTGAAGGAATACAACGTCGACATGGCGGGCGCGATCATCGCGGCCTTGCCGACGATTCTCGTCTACATGATCGCGGGACGTTATTTCGTGCGCGGGCTGACGGCCGGCGCGGTGAAGGGTTAATCGGGCATCGTCCGAAAGATATAGAGGATTCACAATGGCAAGCCTTTCCATCCGTGACGTGTACAAGACCTACCCGAACGGGGTGCCGGTTCTCAAGGGCGTCAACATCGACATTGAGGACGGTCAGTTCTTGATCCTGGTCGGCGGCTCGGGCTGCGGCAAGTCGACTCTGCTGAACATGATCGCCGGTCTCGAGGACGTGACTCAGGGCGACATCATGATCGACGGCAAGACGGTCAATAACCTCTCGCCGAAGGATCGCGATATCGCGATGATGTTCCAGTCCTACGCGCTCTACCCTTCCATGAGCGTGCGCGACAACATCTCGTTCGGTCTCAACATCCGCAAGGTGCCGAAGGACGAGCAGAAGAAGATCGTCGATCGCGTGTCGGATACGCTGCAGATTCAGCATCTGCTGGATCGCAAGCCGGGCCAGTTGTCGGGCGGTCAGCGTCAGCGCGTCGCGATGGGCCGTGCGCTCGCGCGCGATCCCGTCATGTTCCTGTTCGACGAACCACTCTCGAACCTCGACGCCAAGCTGCGTATCGAGATGCGTTCGGAAATCAAGCTGCTGCATCAGCGTCTGGGCACGACCATCGTCTACGTGACGCACGATCAGATCGAAGCGATGACGCTCGGCGACCGCATCGCGGTCATGAAGGACGGCATCGTGCAGCAGTTCGGCGCGCCGCAGGAAATCTACGATTCGCCGGCGAACCTGTTCGTCGCGGGTTTCATCGGCGCGCCGCCGATGAACTTCGTCACCGGCAAGCTGGTGGAAGCGGGTTCGGGCGTGGGCCTGAGCCTCGACACCGGCCTCAAGCAGCATGTGCTGAATCTTCCGTTCGATGCCAACCGTCTGCGCGGCAAGGTCGGGCAGGAAGTCGTGCTCGGCCTGCGCCCCGAGCGCATTACCGATTCGCGCAGCGCGCACAACGTCGAGGACGCGAGCCTGCAGCCGATCGAAGTCCGCGTCGACGTGATCGAGCCGACCGGCCCGGATACGCTGGTGTTCGCGCAGGTCAACGGCAAGCGCGTGGTGTCGCGTGTTCACCCGGCATCGAATCCGCAGCCTTTGTCGAACATGACGCTGTTGTTCGACGTGTCGAAAGCCGTGCTGTTCGATCCGAAGACGGAAGAACGGCTGGCCTGATACGTCGAGCCCGCATCACGCTGAGAAAGCCGCGCCTCGTGCGCGGCTTTTTCGTTTGGGGAGTGTTTCGAGCCCGCTCGCGCGGATGCGGCACAATCAGCGTTTTGCTTTTTCGAGTCATCGCGTCATATGTCCCTGCTCTCTTCGCATCCCGAACTCGTCTGGCCCGCTTCTTCCGCCGACGCCGATCCGTACATCGGTCTCGAATCGCTCGACGACGCGCACGTCCGTTCATGGGTCGATGCGCAAAACCATCGCACCGAGAACGCGTTCGGCAAGACGCCCGAATCGCGCGCGCTCGCCGCGCGGCTGGAAAAGGCGTACACGTCGAAGGATCGCATCGTCGCGTGCTCGCGTTACGGCGACTGGGCCTACAACACCTGGCAGGACGACGAGCATCCGCTGGGCATCGTTCGCCGGACGGCGTGGCGCGCGTGGCTCGACGGCCAGCCCGAATGGGAAACGATCCTCGACGTCGACGCGCTCGATCTGAACACGCGCGAAGGCAACGACACGCGCTGGGCGCTCGCCGACTTCGACATGCTCTATCCCGACTACGACCGCGCGCTGGTGAGCCTGTCGCCGGGCGGCTCGGACGCGGTCATCGTGCGCGAGTTCGATGTCGAGGCGAAACGCTTCATCGACGATGGCTTCGCGCTGCCCGACGTCGGCAAGCACGATATTTCGTGGATCGATCGCGATACGGTTTACGTCGGTTGGGACGACAGCAAGGTCAACGCGAAGCCCGCGCTGACCACATCCGGCTTTCTGCGCCAGTCGCGTCGCTGGAAGCGCGGCACGCCGCTCGCCGATGCGCCCGTCGTCTTCGAAGGCGCGCGTCGCGATGTGTCGGCGGGCGTCGACTACGATCCGATCGAAAAGCTGCATCTGGCCTCGCGCGCGGTGACGTTTTACGACACGCTGAATTACTGGCTCGACGAAGCCGCGAACGAGTGGCGGCAATACGATCTGCCTTCGCATGCGGACATCGAGCATTGGAACGGCTGGCTGTTCGTCACGCCGCGCAAGCAGTGGAACGCGGGCGGCCGGCGTTACGCGGCGGGCACGCTGGCCGTGATTCGGCGCGATGCGTTTCTCGACGGCTCGCGCCAGTTCACCGCGCTGTTCGTGCCGTCCGAGCAACGCGTACTCGCGGGCACCGATTTCACCAAACACTGGCTGATCGTCTCGCAAATGGACGAAGGCACGCCGCGCGTCACGCTGCTGCGCCCGCCCGTTGCGGACTTCCACGCGTCATGGGACGCGCGCGAATTCGCGTTGCCCGACGCGAGCCAGTCGTGGGTCGATTCCATCGATGGCGAGCGTGACGACACCGTGCTGATTCACGTCGAGCATTTTCTGATGCCGCCGTCGCTGCACTACGCGGATCTGTCGAACGATGCGCCGTGGCGTCTGCTCGTGCAACTTCCCGCACAGTTCGATGCGAGCGGCCTCGCCGCCGTGCGACGCCATGCCATCGCGCTGGACGGCGAGCGCATTCCGTACTGGCTGATCGGCCATGACGTCGAGACGAACACCGCCGCGCGCCCTTGCCTGCTGTACGGCTACGGCGGCTTCGAAGTCGCGCTCGATCCGCAATACGACGCGACGACCGGCATCGCGTGGCTGGAGCGCGGCGGGCTGTACGCGGTCGCCAATATTCGCGGCGGCGGCGAGTTTGGGCCGGCGTGGCATCAGGCGGCGTTGCGCGAAAACCGGCAAGTGTCGTTCGACGATTTCATCGCGGTGGCGCAGGCGCTGATCGACTCGGGCGTGACATCGCCCAAACAACTCGCGATTCGCGGCGGCAGCAACGGCGGCCTGCTGACGGCGGTGTGCATGGTGCAGCGGCCCGAACTGTTCGGCGCGGTGCTGTCGGAAGTGCCGCTCATCGACATGGCGCGCTTTCACTTGCTGCTGCAAGGCGCATCGTGGATCGACGAATACGGTGATCCGGACGACGAAGGCGATCTGCGTCATCTGATGGCGTATTCGCCGTATCGGAACGTGAAGGCGGACGTCGCGTATCCGCCCGCGCTGTTCACCTCGTCGACGTGCGACGACCGCGTGCATCCCGGACACGCGCGCAAGATGGCCGCGAAGATGCAGGCGCAAGGGCATGAAAACGTCTGGTATCAGGAAACCGGCGAAGGCGGACATGGCGCGGGCGTCGAGCCGGAAGCCGTCGCGCAGGCGGAAGCGGCGGCGTTCACGTTTCTGGCCTCGACCATCGGGCCGTTGTGACGAGCGAAACAATCCTTTTCGCGAAGCGTGCCGGTCAATAGGAAAACGACGATACGGCGCGCGCGGCCCGCGGTCTATAGTGACTGCTGTTCCACGAACCGATTACCTTTGACCCAGGATCGAACGTCGACCATGAGCGCATGCCCTCCGACCCAGGGCTGCGCTTTCCTAAAAACCTCGCCTGAGTGCGAGGTTTTTTTATGCGCGCGGCACATTACGCTTCAAACCTTGACCGGCGCGGCGTGCGATCGCAATACCAGCGTGCGCCCCGCGAAGGTCAACACGCCGCACACGCCGATCACGATACCCATGCCGTGCGGCGAAACATCGTGGAACACGCCGACGGCGAGACTCGCCAGCGCGCCGAGCGCGAGTTGCATCGCGCCGAACACGGCGGCCGCCGCGCCCGCGTTGCGCGGATAGCGATGCATCAGTTCCGTCGTGCAGTTCGCCGACAACAGCCCGACCACGCCGACCACGAAGAACAGACACACGACGATCGACCACAGCCCGCCGAGCCCCGTCAACGCGACGAACGCGACCGCCAGCGATGCCGCCACGCTGATGAACGACACCGCCGAGATGATCTTCATCGCGCCGAGCCGGCCGACGAACCTCGTGTTGATCACATTGCCGATGATGATCCCGACGATGTTCAGCCCGAACAGCAGCCCGTAATACTGCGGCCTGACGTGGAAGTAATCGATATAGACGAACGGCGTCGCCGTGATGTACGCGAACATCGATGCGAACGCCATGCCGCCGCACATCATATGGCCTCACGTCACCGGATCGGTCAGCAGATGGCCGTACGCCGCGAACGATTTGCCCAGAGCGGCGCTCGCGCGCTTCTCCTTCGGCCAGGTTTCGGGCACGCGCAGAAACGCGGTCACGGCGCACGCCGCGCCGAACAGCGTCAGCACGACGAACACCACGCGCCAGCCGCCCAACAACAGCAACTGTCCGCCGATCAGCGGCGCGAGCAGCGGCCCGATCGACGTGACGATGGAAAGCATCGACAGCACGCAAGCGGCGTCGCCCGGTTCATGGGCGTCGCGGGCGATTGCGCGCGCCAGCACCGATGCCGCACCCGCGCCGAGCGCCTGCAGGAAGCGCACGAACACCAGCGCATCGATGGAATACGCCGCCGCGCACGCGATGCTCGCGATCGCATACAGCACGATGCCGCCGAGCAGCACCGGTCTTCTGCCGTGGGCGTCGGACAGCGGTCCGTACAGCAGCATGCCGAACGAAAAGCCGAATATGAAACTGGTGAGCGTGGTCTGCGCGGCGGCGGGACTGGTGCCGAACGAAGCCGCCAGCGCGGGCAGGCTCGGTAAATACATGTCGATCGAAAGCGGGCCGCACACGGCGAGCGCGCCGAGCAGCAGGATCAGCCGGCCATCGGGCCGACGTCGGGTGGAGTCGGGCATTGAGTGGAGATCGTGGAGTGCGTCGGGTGAGGCGAACGCTCATTGTAAGCGACACATTAAGCGACACATCTTGACGATCCGTCCCTGCGTTAGACTCCACGCAGCCCTCCGCCCAACCGAAGCGACGCGAACCGATGACCGCCTTCCTGCTGATCTGGAGCCCCAAGAAGTGGCCGTGGCCCGAATTGCCCGATGTCGCGCGACGCGTCGCCGCGGGCGTTGCCGTCGCCGACGTCTGGGGATGCGGCACCGCGCGCGGCCTGCTGCCAGGCGATCGCGTGTTCCTGCATCGGGTGACGCAGGAGCCGAAGGGCGTGTTCGCATCGGGCTACGTGACGCGCGCGCCGTATGAAGTGCCGGATGCGCTGAGCAAGCGCGGCTATCGGCTGTGCATCGACTTCGTGTACGACTGGCTCGTCGATGCCCACGAACGCGTGGTCGTCGCCCGCGACGAATTGCGCGCGCATCCGTTCTTCGTGCAGACGTGGGATGCACAAAGTTCCGGCACAGTCATCAAGCCGATGGCCGAAGGCGCGCTGGAGAAGCTCTGGACCGAACGCACCGGGCGGCGGCCGAGTCCCGGCCCCGCTTTCGCCGCAAACCTGCCGCCGACCTCGCCGCAGCCGAGCAAGGCGCAAGCGCATGCGGCGCGACGCGCGCAAGCCGGGCCTGAGCGCGGTGCGGACGAATAGGCCGCTTCCTGGCGTCTCCGGTACAATTTCAGCCATGTTTTTGCGTCTGACCGCGTATCGGCGGCGCTTTTTCAGCGCCCTTCGCAGCGCGTGGCCGTACGCGGTTCGCATCCACTTTCAAGCGCAGGCCTTCATCCATGTCCAAGAACCAAGCTCTCTTCGAACGCGCCCAGCGCACCATTCCCGGCGGCGTGAACTCGCCGGTGCGGGCGTTCCGCTCGGTCGGCGGCACGCCGCGCTTCATCGAACGCGCGCAAGGGCCGTACTTCTGGGACGCGGACGGCAAGCGCTATATCGACTACATCGGCTCGTGGGGCCCGATGATCGTCGGGCACGTTCATCCGGAAGTGCTCGACGCCGTGCAGCGCGTGCTCGGCAACGGCTTCTCCTTCGGCGCGCCGACCAAGGCCGAAATCGAGATCGCCGAGGAAATCTGCAAGCTGGTGCCGTCGATCGAACAGGTGCGGATGGTGTCCTCCGGCACCGAAGCGACGATGAGCGCGCTGCGTCTGGCGCGCGGCTTTACCGATCGCAACCGCATCATCAAGTTCGAAGGCTGCTATCACGGTCACGCCGATAGCCTGCTCGTGAAGGCGGGTTCGGGGCTGCTGACCTTCGGCAATCCGACGTCGGCGGGCGTGCCGGCGGATATCGCCAAACACACGACCGTCCTCGAATACAACAACGTCGAGCAGCTGAACGAAGCCTTCAAGGCGTTCGGCAACGAGATCGCGTCGGTGATCGTCGAGCCGGTTGCGGGCAACATGAACCTCGTGCGCGCAACGCCCGAGTTCCTCAACGCGCTGCGCGAGCGCTGCGACGAATACGGCTCGGTGCTGATTTTCGACGAAGTGATGTGCGGCTTCCGCGTCGCGCTCGGCGGCGCGCAGCAGGTCTACGGCATCAAGCCGGATTTGACGTGTCTGGGCAAGGTCATCGGCGGCGGCATGCCGGCGGCGGCGTTCGGCGGACGCAGCGACATCATGGCTCACCTGGTGCCGCTGGGCGGCGTGTATCAGGCGGGCACGCTGTCGGGCAATCCGATCGCGGTCGCGGCCGGTCTCAAGACGCTGCAGTTGATCCAGCGCCCCGGCTTCCACGACGATCTGGCCAAACAGACGCGCAAGCTTGTCGACGGCCTCGCGCAAGCCGCGCGCGACGCCAAAGTGCCCTTCTCCGCCGATTCGATCGGCGGCATGTTCGGCCTGTATTTCATGGACCGCGTGCCCGAAAGCTTCGCGCAGATCCAGCAAGGCGACACGAAACGCTTCAACGCCTTCTTCCACGCGATGCTCGACGCGGGCGTGTACTTCGCGCCGTCGGCATTCGAAGCGGGCTTCGTTTCGAGCGCCCACGACGACGCCGTGATCGACGCGACGCTCGACGCCGCGCGCGGCGCGTTCGCGTCGCTGGCCGCCTGACGCGCGCACGCCGGGCCGCGCCGATGTTCTCGCAAACCGATTTCACGCATATGGAGCGCGCGCTGGCGTTGGCCTCGCGCGGCATGTACACGACCACGCCGAATCCGCGCGTCGGCTGCGTGCTGGTCAAGAATGGCGAAGTGATCGGCATGGGCTACACGCAGCCAGCCGGGCAGGATCACGCCGAAGTGCAGGCGCTCAAGGATGCACGGGCGCGCGGCAAGGATCCGCGCGGCGCGACGGCGTATGTGTCGCTGGAGCCGTGCAGCCACTTCGGGCGCACGCCGCCGTGCGCGCATGCGTTGATCGACGCGCGCGTCGAGAAGGTCATCGCGGCGATGGAAGACCCCAATCCGACCGTCTCCGGACGCGGCCTAACCATGTTGCGCGATGCGGGCATCGACGTGCGCTGCGGGCTACTCGCGAACGAGGCGCTCGAACTGAACATCGGCTTCGTCTCGCGCATGACGCGGCGTCGTCCGTGGGTGCGCCTGAAAGCGGCGGCCACGCTCGATGGCCGCACCGGTTTGCCGTCGGGCGAAAGCCAGTGGATCACCGGCGAGGACGCACGCGCCGATGGCCACGCCTGGCGCGCCCGCGCCTGCGCGATCCTGACGGGCATCGGCACCGTGCGCGAGGACGATCCGCAACTGACCGTGCGCGCGGTCGACACGCCGCGTCAGCCGCAGCGCGTGCTGATCGACAGCCGTCTGGACGTGCCGCTCGATGCGCGCATTCTCGACGGCGCGCCGCCGTGGATTTTCCATTCCGCCGACGCCGATCCCGCGCGCATCGAGGCTTTGCGCGACAAGGGCGCGGAGCTGATCGAGCTGTCGAACGAACACGGCAAGGTCGATCTCCCCGCGATGCTCACGGCGCTGGCCGATCGCGGTATCAACGAGTTGCATGTCGAGGCGGGCCACAAGCTGAACGGCTCGCTGATGCGCGAAGGCTGCGTCGACGAACTGCTGATCTATCTCGCGCCGAGCCTGCTCGGCAGCGCGCCCGGCATGTTCGATTTCGCGCCGCCCGAGACGCTCGATGCGCGGCCGCATCTGAAGTTTCACCGTATCGACCGGCTCGGCGACGACCTGCGCATTCTCGCGCGCTTCGCCGAAGCCAATGTGGCGCACGAGCTGCGCTGATCACGCACACAGTCCAAGTCATAGGAAACGCATCCGATGTTCACAGGAATCGTCACGGCGGTAGGCCGCATCGAACAAGTCACGCCGTTGGGCAGCGAGCCGGAAGCAGGCGTGCGCCTGACGGTCGGCACGGGCGGCCTCGATCTCGCCGATGTCGAACTCGGCGACAGCATCGCCATTCAGGGCGCGTGCATGACGGTGATCCAGAAGTCATCCACCGCGTTCGACGTCGACGTATCGCGCGAAAGCCTCAACAAGACCGTCGGCCTCGGCGATGCCGGCGCGGAAGTCAATCTTGAAAAGGCGCTGCGCGCGCACGACCGGCTGGGCGGACATCTCGTGTCGGGTCACGTCGACGGCTTGGGCACGGTGTCGAAATTCGAGCGCGTGGGTGAGTCGCACGAATTGCGGATCGTCGCGCCGAAGGATATCGGCAAATATCTGGCCTACAAGGGTTCAGTGACGGTCAACGGCGTGAGTCTCACGGTGAATTCGGTGAGCGACAGCGCGCAAGGCTGCGAGTTTTCCATCAACCTGATTCCGCATACCGTCGAAGTGACGACGCTCAAGGCCTTGCGCGCGGGCGCGAAGGTCAATCTGGAGATCGATCTGATCGCGCGGTATGTGGAGCGGATGATGACGGCGGAGTGAAGCGCGTGTCGCGTGAGTTCGCTCCGCCCGGGGCGAGCTCATGGCTCGCCGCCCCAGAGATCGTGGAATTCGAAGGAGACTTCTCGCGTGTGGCGGATCGAGAGAAATGTGATGGCGTCTTCCGATAGCCAGTATAGAAGCACGTAGTCGTCGAACAGGTATTCGCGCAACGTGTCGCCATTGTTCCGCGCCATGCCCATCAGTTCTTCCATTGCCAGCAGCGCATCGACCGTGTCCGGCTTGGTATTGAACACGCGGCGTCCGATCGCGGGAAAGCGCTTGAGCATCGGAGCGACTTTTTCCCGGATCGCCTTGACCAGTTGCCGAAAGCTTTCCGGCCGCTCGACACGGTTCAGGTAGCGCTCGATTTCCGTGAGTCGGGCGTCGAATTCGCCCGAGATGCGGATTTTGACGCGCCTGGGTTCATCGGTCACGATCCCCGCCTCCCGACTTGCCCGACTCCTTTTCCAGTCGCGTTTCCAGACGATCGAAGTACTCGTCGAAATCTTCCGTTCCGTGCTCGCCGATGCCCTTCAGCGCGCGCTGGGCGTCGTTCAGCAGCACCATATGAATGCGCGCTTTCTCCATCCGGTAATACCGCTCCAGTTTCTCCGTACTGATCAGCGCCGCCGCGCTCTCGCCGTTCTTCGTGATGATCTTTTCCGTCCCGCCGCGCACTTCCTCGACGAGTTCGGAAAGATTCGCGCGCGCCTGCGACAGCGGGATGATGTCCTTCGCGGTGTAAGCCATGATCGGCTCCATACTGATTGATGTACAGAACATTGTACAAAATCCATGCCTTTTTAAGTTGAGATGTCGTCAGTTTCCCAACTGCGGCGGGCGCGCGCCATTCGGCCGGAAGGCATAGGCAAAATCCCCGTCGCGCGCCGCGCCGATTTCACCGACTGTCCATCGGGCGTGGCGTAAAATACGCCCTTTCCCAAACCGGATTACACGGGACGCCATCATGCCGCTCGCCTCCACCCCAGAGATCATCGCCGAACTGAAAGCCGGCAAAATGGTGATCCTCGTCGACGAAGAAGACCGCGAAAACGAGGGCGATCTCATTCTGGCCGCCGATTTCATCACGCCGGAAGCGATCAACTTCATGGCGAAGTTCGGCCGCGGCCTGATTTGCCTGACGCTCACGCAGGAACGCTGCAAGCTCCTCAATCTGCCGCCGATGACCCTGCGCAACGGCACGCAGTACGGCACCGCGTTCACGGTCAGCATCGAGGCAGCCGAAGGCGTGACCACCGGCATTTCCGCCAGCGACCGCGCCCGCACCATTCAGGCGGCCGTCGCCGCTGACGCGCGGCCGGAGCACATCGTCCAGCCGGGCCACGTGTTTCCGATCATGGCGCAGCCGGGCGGCGTGCTCGTGCGCGCCGGTCACACGGAAGCCGGCTGCGATCTCGCCGCGCTCGCCGGCCTCACGCCCGCCTCGGTCATCTGCGAAGTGATTCGCGACGACGGCGAAATGGCGCGCCTGCCCGATCTCATCGAATTCGGCGAGCAGCACGGCATCAAGATCGGCACCATCGCGGATCTGATCCACTATCGCAGCCGCACGGAATCGATCATCGAGAAAGTCGGCGAACGGACCATGCAGACCGCTCACGGCCCGTTCCGCGCCGTCCTGTATCGCGACGAGCCGACACGTTCGCCGCATATCGCGCTGGTACGCGGCGAGCCGTCGCCGGATCGCGAGACGCCAGTGCGCGTGCACGAACCGCTGTCGGTGCTGGATCTGCTGGAAACCGATGCGTCCATGCATTCCTGGACCATCGACGCCGCGATGAAGGAAATCGCCGCGCGCGACCTCGGCGCGATCGTCATGCTCAATTGCGGCGATACGAAAGAACATCTGGTCGACGTGTTTCAGGCCTTCGACCAGAAGGACAAGGCGGCCGAATTGCAGCGCCGCCCGATCGATTTCAAGACGTACGGCATCGGCGCGCAGATTCTGCGCGATATCGGCGTCGGCAAGATGCAGGTGCTGTCCAATCCGCGCAAGCTCGGCAGCATGTCGGGTTACGGACTGGAAGTGACCGGGTTCGTGCCGATGCCCGGCTGCCCCGTGACCGAAGCGCCCGCCGACACCGGCACGCCCAAGCTGCGTTCGGCCTGAGTGCCGCGTCATCACAAGACAACCCCATTCCAAACCAACGGAAATCAATCAATGGAAATCGGACAATATCAGCCGAATCTCGACGGTGACGGTCTGCGCATCGGCATCGTGCAGTCACGCTTCAACGAACCGGTGTGCAACGGCCTGGCAGATGCATGCATCGAAGAGCTCGAGCGCCTCGGCGTGATCGGCGAGGACGTGCTGCTCGTCACCGTCCCCGGCGCGCTGGAAATTCCGCTTGCGCTGCAAAAGCTCGCGGAATCCGGCCAGTTCGATGCGCTGATTGCGCTCGGCGCGGTCGTGCGCGGCGAGACGTATCACTTCGAACTCGTGTCGAACGAGAACGGCGCGGGCATCTCGCGTATCGCGCTCGACTTCGGCATTCCGGTCGCCAACGCCGTGCTGACCACCGAAAACGAAGAACAGGCCGTCGCCCGCATGACGGAAAAGGGCCGCGACGCCGCGCGCGTGGCGGTGGAAATGGCGAATCTGTCGGTCGCGCTCGAGCAGTTGGGCGGCGACGACGAAGATGAAGACGAAGAAGACGAGGACCGTGCATGAAGAGCGCACGCCGCCGTTCGCGCGAACTCGTGACGCAAGGGCTTTACCAATGGTTGCTGTCGGGTGCGCCCGGCGGCGAGATCGACGCGCAACTGCGCGGCACGCAAGGTTTCGACAAGGCCGATCAGGAACATCTCAACGCCATCCTGCATGGCGTGATCAAGGAATCGGACGAATTGTCCGTGGCCTTGCAGCCGTGTCTCGATCGGCCGATCGAACAACTGTCGCCGGTTGAGCGCGCAGTGCTGCTGGTCGCGGCGTTCGAGTTCAAGCATCACATCGATGTGCCGTATCGCGTCGTGATCAACGAAGCGGTCGAACTGACCAAGACTTTCGGCGGATCGGACGGCTACAAGTACGTCAACGGCGTGCTGGACAAGCTCGCCGTCGCATTGCGTCCGACCGAAGCGCAGGCGCGCGGCCGTCATTGATATGAACCACGCCTCGGAACCGCTGATCCGCCTCGCGTCGCGTGTCGACCAGATCGAGCCGTTCTACGTGATGGAGCTGATGAAGGACGCGCAGGCGCTGGAACGCGCCGGGCGCGACGTCATCCATATGAGCATCGGCGAGCCGGATTTCACGGCGCCGGAGCCGGTCACGCGCGCCGCGGCCGATGCCCTCACGCGCGGCGTCACGCAGTATACGAACGCGCTCGGCATCCAGCCGCTGCGCGAAGCCATCGCGCGGCATTATCTCGATACCTTCGGTCTGACGATCGAGCCTGAGCGCGTCGTGGTGACGGCGGGCGCATCGGCGGCGCTGCTGCTGGCGTGCATGGCGCTCGTCGATCACGGCGACGAAGTGCTGATGCCCGATCCGTGCTATCCGTGCAACCGGCATTTCGTGTCGGCGGCGGACGGCAAACCCGTGCTGATTCCGAGCGGTCCCGACGAGCGCTTTCAGCTGACGGCGGATCACGTCGAGGAACACTGGGAACGCGAAAACGCGCGGCGTGCTGCTGGCGTCGCCGTCGAATCCGACGGGCACGTCGATCGAGCCGCAGGAGTTGCATCGCATCGTCGAGAGCGTGCGGGCGCGCGGCGGCTTTACCATCGTCGACGAGATTTATCAGGGCTTGAGCTACGACGCGAAGCCGGTGTCGGCGCTGTCTTTCGGCGAGGATGTCGTCACCGTCAACAGCTTTTCGAAGTACTTTAACATGACCGGCTGGCGGCTCGGCTGGCTGGTCGTGCCGCGCTCGATGATCGGCGCGGTCGAAAAGCTCTCGCAGAACCTGTTCATCTGCCCGTCGGCGCTGGCGCAACATGCGGCGCTGGTCTGTTTCGAGCCGCAGACGCTGGCCATCTACGAAGCGCGGCGGCTCGAGTTCAAGCGCCGGCGCGATTACATCGTGCCCGCGTTGCGCACGCTCGGCTTCGGCGTGCCGGTGGTGCCGGACGGCGCGTTCTACGTCTACGCCGACACGACCGACGTGAATCACGCGGCGGCGGGCAACAGCGAGGAACTGTGCCGATCGATGCTGCACGATGCGGGCGTCGTGCTGGTGCTGGGCGAGGACTTCGGCTTTCATGCGAAGGATCGCTACATGCGGCTGTCGTATGCGACCTCGCTGCATCGACTGGAAGAGGCGGTTCAGCGGCTCGGTTCGTTGTTCAGCCGATAACGCGATATCGCACGCAAGATGACAAAAAAGCCGCTCTTCGGAGCGGCCTTTTTGTGCGCCCAGCATGGGCGCACTCTTGCGGGTGCAAGTCGCGCGGCAAGTTGACCACAGCGAGCGAAGTGAAGCGCAACTGCGGAAGGGCGACCGAC